>NZ_QFDQ01000034.1 GCF_003270085.1 Streptomyces triticisoli
TGATGTGGGCGGTGGCTCCTGGCCGTCCGTCGGGTCCGGGCGGGAGGGCGTGGCTCCGCGTCCTGCCCCCGAGGCCTCCCGGGTCGGCGGTGACGTGCACGGTGATCCTGGAGCTTCTGTGGGGTTCGGGCGGGTGGTTCCGGGTTCTGTCTCCGATGGGTCCCGGGTCGGCGGTGATGTGGGCGGTGGCTCCTGGCCGTCCGTCGGGTCCGGGCGGGAGGGCGTGGCTCCGCGTCCTGCCCCCGAGGCCTCCCGGGCCGGCGGTGACGTGCACGGTGGCCCGGGGGTTTCCGCGGGGTCCGAGCGCGTGGCTCCGCGGCCCGGTTCCGATGGTCGTGCCGCGGCTTCCGCGGGGACGGCGTGGGGCGGCGTGCCCTCGCGGGCCGGCGGGGAGGTGCACGGGGCGGCGGGCCGGCTGCCCGCGTTCGGTGCGGTGCCTGATCCCGCGCTGTCCTGGGGTGCCGCCATGGCGCCGGGCGAGGGGTACGGCGAGCGAGGGCGGACCCGGGTGGGCGGGGTGCGGCCGCGGATCGCCGTGGCAGCGGTCTGTGTCGTGCTGGGGCTCGGGCTCATCGGCGGTGCCGTGACCGGGAGTTGGCTCATCGGAGAGCCGGGCGGGACAGGCGGAGCCAGTGGCTTCGCCGCCGCCGGCGCCCTGTGGCACAGCGTCCCCGTCGACCAGCTCTTCCCGCCCACCGTGAAGGGCCGCGGCGCCGGCCCCGGCGGAGCCGACCGCACCTGGACCCGCGTCGCCGTCGCACCCGACAGCGGCTGCGCGGACGCCTTCGATCCGCTGCTGCGCAAGACCCTCGCCCCCGTCGGCTGTGCCCGCCTGCTGCGCGCCACCTACACCGACGCCACCCAGAGCTACGTCACCACCGTCGGACTGCTCTTCACCACGGCCGACGCCACCGCCATGAACTCCCTCGCCACCCGCTTCAAGAACGAGCAACTCACCCGTCGCACCGACCTCATACCCCGCCCGTACGCCGCCGAGGGCACCGTCGCCGCGGCCTTCGGCGACAAGCAGCGCGCCTCCTGGACCGTCTCCGTGCTGACCGAGGCCCCCGTGGTCGTCTACGCCGTCTCCGGCTGGGCCGACGGCCGGACGGCCGACGATCCGCAGCCCGCCGCCGACGCGACGGCGAGCGGCGCCACCACGGCCCCCGCCCAGGCGGGCCTCGGCAACGAGGCCCAGGGCCTGGCCGACCGGATCGAACGGGGCCTGCGCCGGACCGTCAAGTCGGCCACGGAGAAGCCGTCGTGAAAAACATCGTGAAAACCGCCGTGTCCCCCAGCACCCGCAGAGCCGGCACCCTGAGTCTCCTCCTCGCCGCCTGTCTCGCCCTCGTGCCCCCCACCGCCGCCCACGCCGACGGCATCCGCGCCCAGCAGTGGGGCCTGGACGCCCTGCACACCCAGGAGGCCTGGCGCACCACCAAGGGCAAGGGCATCACCGTCGCCGTCCTGGACACCGGCGTCGAGGCCGACCACCCCGACCTGGTCGGCAACGTCCTGCCCGGCAAGGACATGATCGGCTTCGGCGCGCGGCCCGGCGACCGCGCCTGGGCCCGCCACGGCACCGCCATGGCCGGCATCATCGCCGGTCACGGCCACGGCCCCGGCAACGCCGACGGCGTCCTGGGCATCGCCCCGGAGGCGAAGATCCTGCCCGTCCGCGTGATCCTCGAGGACCGCGACTCCGCCCGCACCAAGGCCCGCACCACCCGCGGCAACGCCCTCGCCGACGGCATCCGCTGGGCCGCCGACCAGGGCGCCGACGTCATCAACCTCTCCCTCGGCGACGACTCGGCCTCCGCCCACCCCGAGCCCACCGAGGACGAGGCCGTCCAGTACGCGCTGAGCAAGGGCTCCGTCGTCGTGGCCTCGGCCGGCAACGGCGGCGAGAAGGGCGACAACATCTCCTACCCGGCCGCCTACCCGGGCGTGATCGCCGTGACCGCCGTGGACCGCTACGGCACCCGCGCCCCCTTCTCCACCCGCCGCTGGTACGCCACGGTCAGCGCGCCCGGCGTGGACGTCGTCATCGCCGATCCCGACCACAAGTACTACGAAGGCTGGGGCACGAGCGCGGCCTCCGCCTTCGTCTCCGGCGCCGTCGCCCTCGTCAAGGCCGCCCACCCGGGTCTCACTCCCGCCCAGATCAAGAAGCTCCTGCGGGACACCGCCCGCAACGCCCCCGTCGGCGGCCGCGACGACTCCCGCGGCTTCGGCCTCGTCGACCCCGCCGCCGCCATCAAGGCCGCCGCCCGCCTGGAGCCGGAGGGCCTGCGGGCGGCGTCCTACGGCGACGAGTACTTCGGCCCCGGCCCCGACTCGGCCCCGTCGGACGACACCGCCCTCGACTGGGCCGGCCCCCTCGCCGGCAGCGTCGGGGGAGTGCTGCTGGTCGTGGCGGTCGTCCTGTGGCGCGGGCGCCGCGAGACCGAGGACGGCCTTCAGTCCCGTAGCCCCGGCGGCTTCCCGCCTCGCGGGCCCGGCGACTTCTAGTCCCGCCGCGACGCGCTCCCGCGAAACGCGGCCACCGCCTCCCGCGCCGCCACCTCCACCAGGGCGATGCCCCGCTCCTTCGTCGCGCTGCCGTTCGACAGCGCGGCCACCAGGTAGTCGTGGCCGCCGGCCGTCACACGGCCGATGCTGTTGACCACCCACAGCCCGGTCGTGCCGCGCGGCAGCCAGCCGTTCTTCAAGGCCCACGCGGAGCCGTCGGCCGCGGCCGACACCCCCCAGTCCTGCCCCTCGGCGATCCGGCCCATCAGCGTGCGGAGATACGCCCGCGAAGCCGCGCCCAGCCGCGAGTCGTCGCCGAACACCTGCCGCAGCAAGGTGAGTTGGTCGGCGGCCGTGGTCCGGGTCAGCCCCCACAGCGTGCCGTCGCCACCGACGGTGTCCCGGAGCCCGAACCGCGCGTTCGCCGCGTCCAGCCCGTCCGCCCCGCCGATGCTCCGCCACAGCGCCGACGCCGAGTCGTTGTCACTGTGCTCGATCATGGCGGTGGCGTGCGTCCGCTCCCGCGCCGTCAGCCGCCGCCCCGCGTCCTCGGCCTGGAGCAGCAGCGCCGCCAGGATGTCGACCTTGACGATGCTCGCCGTCTCGTACACGCCGTCGCCGTACCCGGCGCTCCGTCCGGAGCCGACACCGCACACCGCCACCGACACCGCCTCCACCGCCGCCTCCCTGAGAACACCGTCCACCCTGCCGATAGGGTCGGGGACCGTGGCCAAGAAGAACATCCCCACCTCCCCCTTCTCCGACGACGACGGCTCCGCCGACCCCCGGCTGAGCGCGGCGCTCGCCGCCTGGGCCGAGGACCGCACCGCCGTGGGACCCGTGCTCGAGGCGCTCAAGGGCGCCCGGCTGCTCGTCCCCGTCGTGGCCATCCTCGGCGAGGTGGAGGAGGACGAGAACGGGCTGCGCCGCGAGAAGACCAGTGACATGGCCGTACCCACCCTGAAGGCCGGCCACCGCACAGCCCTGCCCGCCTTCACCTCCACCGACTCCCTGGCCCGCTGGGACCCGGAGGCCCGCCCCGTCGCCGTACCCCTGCACCAGGCCCTCCAGGCCGCCGCGCACGAGAAGGCGGACACCGTGGTGCTGGACATGGCCGGACCGGTGCCGTTCGAGCTGACCGGGCCCGCGCTGCTCGCCCTCGCCGAGGGCCGGACGACGACGGACCCGCTGGCCGACCCGGCCGTCGTCACCGCCGTCCGGGAGGCCGTCGCCGCCGAGCCCGCCGTGCTGCGCGCCCACCTCGGACCGGGCCGGGCCGACGGCACCCTCGCCCTCGTCCTCGACCCGTCCGCCACCGCCGCCCCCGCCGAGGCCGTCCGCGCGGTAGCCGAGCGGCTCGCCGCCAGCGACACACTGAGGGCCCGCCTGGTGCACGGCCTCGACCTGGCACTGCTGCCGGCCGGGGCCACGCCGCCGGGCGAGCCCTTGTACGTGAAGGAGTGAACGAAAGGGGGGTGGACGGAAGAAGGGACGCGGACGGGGGAGCAGGTCAGCCGTAGACCGGCCCGGTGTACTTCTCGCCCGGGCCCTGGCCCGGCTCGTCCGGGACGACCGACGCCTCACGGAACGCCAGCTGCAGCGACTTCAGACCGTCCCGCAGCGGAGCCGAGTGGAAGGAGCTGATCTCGGTCACGCTCGCGTCCAGCAGCCCGGCGAGCGCGGTCACCAGCTTGCGCGCCTCGTCCAGGTCCTTGTACTTGTCGCCCTCCTCGGTCAGACCGAGCTTCACGGCGGCGGCGCTCATCAGGTTGACGGCGACCGTCACGATCACCTCGACCGCCGGAACCTCGGCGATGTCGCGGGTCATGGCGTCGAAGTCGGGGGTCTCGGGGCTCTCCGAGCTCTCGGAGGGGGTCTCACTCATGCCCCACACGATAGGGGCAGGACGGATGTCCGCCCCACCAAGCCCCATGCGGTCCCGATTGGCCCTCCCCACCCGTTGCTGCTAACCTTGTGTGACGACCGGTCGGGCCCGCATGTCGGTACGACGCACGAGTCCGGCCCACAAGTGGAGGCTTCGAACTCCCACCTGACCGCTCTCCGGGGCGGCGGGTCACCGGTCAGGCGGTCCCGCCCTCAGTGGTGGCGATCCGCCCGAAAGTGCGCCCCGCGGCCCTCGCGGCGGTAGCTCCGGTAGTTCGAGGAGCCCCGCCTGTGATCGTCCGGGGCATTTTTACTGCTTCGGCGCGGTTAGGTCTAACGAATCACAGACGTACGCGGCTGTCCGCCAGACCGTCGCGTGGTGCTACCGAGGAGGATCCATCAGCGCCGAGCCCCGCATCAACGACCGGATTCGCGTTCCCGAGGTGCGACTTGTCGGTCCCAGTGGCGAGCAGGTCGGCATCGTGCCGCTTGCGAAGGCACTGGAGCTTGCGCAGGAGTACGACCTGGACCTGGTCGAGGTCGCGGCGAACGCCCGTCCGCCCGTGTGCAAGCTCATGGACTACGGGAAGTTCAAGTACGAGTCGGCCATGAAGGCCCGTGAGGCGCGCAAGAACCAGGCGCACACGGTCATCAAGGAGATGAAGCTCCGGCCGAAGATCGACCCGCACGACTACGACACCAAGAAGGGTCACGTCGTCCGGTTCCTCAAGCAGGGCGACAAGGTCAAGATCACGATTATGTTCCGTGGTCGCGAGCAGTCCCGGCCCGAGCTGGGCTACCGGTTGCTGCAGCGGCTCGCGGAGGACGTCCAGGACCTCGGTTTCGTGGAGTCGAACCCGAAGCAGGACGGCCGCAACATGATCATGGTTCTCGGTCCGCACAAGAAGAAGACCGAGGCGATGGCCGAGGCCCGCCAGGCGCAGGAGGCCCGCAAGGCCGAGCGCCAGGGTCGTGGCGCGGCGGCCTCCGAGGAGGAGGCAGCGTCCGAGGAGCCTGCCGAGGCGTGATCCCGGGACGCGAGTCCCAGGATGCAACCGATACAAGAGCGACGCTCCACCGTGCCCGGTTTTCGGACCGGGCACCGGAGCGCCACCCAGAGGAGAGAACGGCGCTATGCCGAAGAACAAGACGCACAGCGGTGCCAAGAAGCGCTTCAAGATCACCGGCACCGGCAAGGTGCTCCGTGAGCGCGCCGGCAAGCGCCACCTGCTCGAGCACAAGTCGTCCCGTGTGACGCGTCGCCTCACCGGCAACGCCGAGATGGCCCCGGGCGACGCCAAGAAGATCAAGAAGCTTCTCGGCAAGTGACGCGGCGGCGCGTGATCCGCTGATCCAGCGCGCCGAACGTCAGGACCGGGACCCATTCGTTTCCGGGCCGTGCGAGCACCACCACGGCCCCGCTACAAGGAGTTAATCAAGTGGCACGCGTCAAGCGGGCAGTCAACGCCCACAAGAAGCGCCGGGCGATCCTCGAGCAGGCCTCCGGCTACCGCGGTCAGCGCTCGCGTCTGTACCGCAAGGCCAAGGAGCAGGTCACCCACTCGCTGGTCTACAACTACAACGACCGCAAGAAGCGCAAGGGCGACTTCCGTCAGCTGTGGATCCAGCGCATCAACGCCGCCGCCCGCGCCAACGGCATGACGTACAACCGCTTCATCCAGGGTCTGAAGGCCGCGAACGTCGAGGTCGACCGCAAGATCCTGGCCGAGCTGGCCGTCAACGACGCGAACGCGTTCGCCGCGCTCGTCGAGGTCGCGCAGAAGGCTCTGCCGAGCGACGTCAACGCGCCCAAGGCCGCGTGATCGCCGCGCCGGCCTGAAGCCGACGACTTTACGGACCCGTGGGCTGTCCTGGCCTGCGGGTCCGTGGTGTCTCACGGTGCGGTCGGTACGGCACCTCCCCCACTGCCCCAGGAGCGTGGGGGGACCCCCCATCCCGCCGTCGTGGTTGATCGCCGCCGCGGCGGACATCGAGTTGCTGTGGTTGATGAGGCCGCTGCCGCGGCGGAAAGTTTCTAGCGAAGGTGAAGCCTCCCATGCCCCCCGCCATCCCCGACCTCATCTCCCCCCGCTCGTCCCGTGTCCTGGCCGCGCGGCGGCTGGCCAAGCGGAACTTCCGGGGGAAGGAGCGGCTGTTCCTCGCCGAGGGGCCGCAGGCCGTGCGGGAGGCGGCGGCGCACCGGGCGGCGGACGGCGGCGCCACCCTCGTCGAGCTGTTCGCGACGGTCGAGGCGGCCGAGCGGTACGCCGAGATCGTGGGCGAGGCCCGCGACGCCGGCGCCCGGATCCACCTCGCCGCCGACGGTGTCATCGCGGACATCGCCACCACCGTCACCCCGCAGGGGCTCGTCGGGATCTGCCGGTTCCTCGACACGCCGTTCGAAAAGATCCTCGCCGCCCGGCCCCGCCTGGTCGCAGTCCTCGCCCACGTACGCGACCCCGGCAACGCCGGCACCGTACTGCGCTGCGCGGATGCCGCCGGAGCGGACGCGGTCGTCCTCACGGACGCCTCCGTCGACCTCTACAACCCCAAGGCCGTACGGGCCTCCGTCGGCTCGCTGTTCCACCTGCCCGTCGCCGTCGGCGTCCCCGTCGAGCAGGCCGTCGGCGGCCTCAAGGACGCGGGCGTACGCATCCTCGCCGCGGACGGCGCGGGCGAGCAGGACCTCGACGACGAGCTCGACAAGGGCACCATGGGCGGCCCCACCGCCTGGGTGTTCGGCAACGAGGCCTGGGGTCTGCCCGACCACACCCGCGCCCTCGCCGACGCCGTCGTACGCGTCCCCATCCACGGAAAGGCCGAGAGTCTGAACCTCGCGAGCGCCGCCGCCGTATGTCTCTACGCGTCGGCCCGCGCACAGCGCGCCCGCGGAGGGTCCCGCTCCGTCACGCAGAGCGAGGAGAGCTAGTAGTGTGACCGGCTCGGGGGCCCTCTGCACCGGCTGAGAGGTGGGGTACGGGGATGAGTGTCGGCACGAGCAGCACACCGGGCACGCGCGGGGCGCGGCGTCCGCCCGCGCCCCGGCACGGTGAGCCGGCCGCACTCGGCGTCGACCCCGACGACCTGCCCGACGGCCTGGTCGTCGCCGACGAGCACGGGCGCGTCATCTGCTTCAACACCGCCGCCGCCCGGATCACCGCCGTCCCCGCCGAGGACGCCCTCGGACGGCCCCTGGAGAAGGCGCTGCCGTTAGAGGACCTGGAGGGGCGGCGCTGGTGGCAGCTGACCGACCCCTACGGCGGCCTGGCTATCCGCGTCGGCCAGCCCGAGCGCAACCTCCTGCTGCACGGCGGCCGGGAGGTCCTCGTCTCGGCGAAGTATGTCCGCACCCGCCCCACCGGGCCGGTCCACCGCGTCGTCGTCACCCTCCGCGACACCGAGGCCCGCCGCCGCACCGAGCGCAGCCACGCCGAGCTGATCGCCACCGTGGCGCACGAACTGCGCTCGCCGCTGACCTCCGTCAAGGGCTTCACCGCCACCCTGCTCGCCAAGTGGGAGAGGTTCACCGACGACCAGAAACGGCTGATGCTGGAGACCGTCGACGCCGACGCCGACCGCGTCACCCGGCTCATCGCCGAGCTGCTCGACATATCCCGCATCGACTCCGGCCGGCTCGAGGTGCGCCGCCAGATCGTCGACATCGGAGCCGCGGTCGGCCGGCACGTCCAGGCGTACGTCTCCGCGGGCCAGCCCGCCGACCGGTTCCTGGTCCGCATCGAGCAGCCGCTGCCCGAACTGTGGGCCGACCCGGACAAGATCGACCAGGTGCTGAGCAACCTCATCGAAAATGCCGTGCGGCACGGCGAGGGAACTGTCACCATCGACGTCATGCCCGCGCCGTCCCCCCGCGAAGGGGAAACCGCCGGGACCATCGAGAACACCGCCACGTCGGTCACGGTGCGCGACGAGGGGCCCGGCATCCCGGAGGAGTCCATGAACCGTGTCTTCACCCGCTTCTGGCGGGGCAGCAGGCGCGGCGGCACGGGCCTCGGGCTCTACATCGTCAAGGGCATCGTCGAGGCCCACGGCGGCACCATCACGGTCGGCCGCGCCCCCGGCGGCGGCGCGGAAATCCGATTTACGTTGCCCGTGGGCACCCCGGCACACCTGCTCTGAGCGACCTGCCGAGGACCCACGGGCGCATTCGCTTTCCCCAGCCCCGTTAGACTCGGCCAATGGCACCTTTGCGTCCAGTTCCGTAGACGAACGAGATTGTCCGCGGACCGTAGACGGGGCACCCCAGCCAATCGGAAGCACGGGAAGAGATGTCGGCACCCAATAAGTCGTACGACCCTGTCGAGGTCGAGGCGTTGAAACCGGAAGAGATCGAGCGCATGCGGGACGAGGCGCTCGCCGCCTTCACCGACGCGGCCTCCCTCGACGCGCTCCACGAGGCCAAGGTCGCCCACACCGGCCCCGCCTCCCCGCTGGCTCTCGCCAACCGCGAGATCGGCGCCCTGCCCCCGCACGCCAAGGCCGACGCCGGCAAACGCGTCGGCATGGCCCGCGGCGCGGTCAACAAGGCGCTCGCCGCCCGCCAGGTCGAACTGGAGGCCGAGCGGGACGCCCGCGTGCTGGTCGAGGAGGACGTCGACGTCACGCTGCCGTACGACCGTGTCCCGGCCGGTGCCCGCCACCCGCTGACCACGCTCTCGGAGCGCATCGAGGACATCTTCGTGGCCATGGGCTACGAGGTCGCCGAGGGCCCCGAGGCCGAGGCCGAGTGGTTCAACTTCGACGCCCTCAACATCGGCCCGGACCACCCGGCCCGCGGCGAGCACGACACGTTCTTCGTGCAGGGCCCCAAGGGCGGCACCGAGTCCGGCGTCGTACTGCGCACCCACACCTCGCCCGTGCAGATCCGCTCCCTGCTCGACCGCGACCTGCCGGTCTACGTGATCTGCCCCGGCCGCGTGTACCGCACCGACGAGCTGGACGCCACCCACACCCCCGTCTTCAACCAGGTGGAACTGCTCGCCGTGGACGAGGGCCTGACCATGGCCGACCTCAAGGGCACCCTGGACCACATGGTCCAGTCCCTGTTCGGCCGGGGCATGAAGACCCGGCTGCGGCCGAACTTCTTCCCCTTCACCGAGCCGTCCGCCGAGATGGACATGGTGTGCTACGTCTGCCGCGGCGAGTCCGTCGGCAACCCCGACCGGCCCTGCCGCACCTGCTCCTCCGAGGGCTGGATCGAGCTCGGCGGCTGCGGCATGGTCAACCCGCGGGTGCTCACCGCCTGCGGCGTCGACCCGGAGAAGTACAGCGGCTTCGCCTTCGGGTTCGGCATCGAGCGGATGCTGATGTTCCGCCACAACGTCGAAGACATGCGAGACATGGTCGAAGGTGACGTCCGGTTCACCCGGCCGTTCGGGATGGAGATCTGATGCGGGTCCCGCTTTCCTGGCTGCGGGAGTACGTCGACCTGCCGGCGACTGAGACCGGCCGCGACGTCCAGGCCAAGCTCATTTCGGCCGGTCTGGAGGTCGAGACCGTCGACCAGCTCGGCGCCGACCTCAAGGGGCCGCTCGTCGTCGGCCAGGTGCTGACCATCGAGGAGCTGGAGGGCTTCAGGAAGCCGATCCGCTTCTGCACCGTCGACGTCGGGCAGGCCAACGGCACCGGCGAGCCGCAGGAGGTCGTCTGCGGCGCCCGCAACTTCGCCGCCGGCGACAAGGTCGTCGTGGTCCTCCCGGGCGCCGTGCTGCCCGGCGGCTTCGCGATCAGCGCCCGCAAGACCTACGGCAAGACCTCCCACGGCATGATCTGCTCCAGCGACGAGCTGGGCATGGGCGACGACGGCAGCCAGGGCATCATCGTGCTGCCCCCGGAGACGGAGGTCGGCAAGGACGCGATCGAGTTCCTGGAGCTGGTCGACGAGGTCCTCGACATCGCCGTCACCGCCGACCGCGGCGACTGCCTGTCCATCCGCGGCGTCGCCCGCGAGACCGCCATCGCCTACGGCCTGCCGCTGCGCGACCCGGCCCTGCTCGACGTCCCCGCCGCGAACGCCTTCGGCTACCCGGTGCGGATCGACGAGCCGCTCGGCTGCGACCGCTTCACCGCCCGCACAGTCTCCGGTCTCGACCCCGAGGCGCGCTCCCCGATCTGGCTGCAGCGCCGCCTGCAGAAGGCCGGCATGCGCCCGATCTCGCTCGCCGTCGACATCACCAACTACGTGATGCTGGAGCTGGGCCAGCCGCTGCACGCCTACGACCGCGCCCGCGTCCAGGGCACGATCGGCGTGCGCCGGGCCGAGGAGGGCGAGAAGTTCACCACCCTCGACGGCGTCAAGCGCACCCTGCACGCCGAGGACCTGGTCATCACCGACGAGCGCGGCCCCATCGGCCTCGCGGGCGTCATGGGCGGCGCCGACACCGAGATCGACGACACCGAGGGCACCACCACCGAGGTCGTCATCGAGGCCGCCCACTTCGACCAGATCTCCATCGCGCGCACCGCCCGCCGCCACAAGCTGACCTCCGAGGCCTCCCGCCGCTTCGAGCGGGGCGTCGACCCGCAGGCCGCCGCAGCAGCGGCCCAGCGCACGGTGGACCTGCTGGTCCTCCTCGCGGGCGGTACGGCCGACGCCGGCGTCACCGAGGTGGTCACCCCCTCCGAGCCGCGCACCCTCACCGTCCCGGCCGACCACCCGGACAAGGTCGCGGGCGTCGCCTACGGCCGCGAGACCGTGGTCCGCCGGCTGCAGGAGATCGGCTGCAGCGTCGTGGGAAACACTGCCGCGTGGGACGCGTCGTTGAGGGGCGGTGGTCGGGAGCCGGGCGGGAAGGACGAGCTGATCGTCACTGTTCCGTCCTGGCGGCCCGACCTGGCCGAACCCAACGACCTGGCCGAAGAGGTCATCCGCCTGGAGGGCTACGAGAACCTGCCCTCCACGCTGCCCAAGCCCCCCTCGGGCCGCGGGCTGACCCACCGGCAGCGGCTGCACCGCCGGGTCGGCCGGGCCCTGGCCGGCGCGGGCTACGTCGAGACACCGACGTACCCGTTCCTCGCCGAGCAGGTCTTCGACCAGCTCGGCCTGGACGCCGACGACCCCGCCCGCCGCGTGGTCAAGCTGGTCAACCCGCTCAGCGACGAGGAGCCCGCGCTGCGGACGACGCTGCTGCCGGGACTGCTCGGCGCGCTGCGCCGCAACGACGGCCGCGGCAGCCACGACCTCGCCCTGTTCGAGACCGGCCTCGTCTTCTACCCGAGCGAGGAGCAGCGGACCGCCGTCCGGCTGCCCGTCGACCGGCGTCCCACCGACGAGGAGATCGCCGAGCTGACCGCCGTGCTGCCCGAGCAGCCGCGCCACGTGGCCGCCGTCCTCGCCGGCGCCCGCGAGCAGACCGGCTGGTGGGGCAAGGGCCGCCCGGCCGACTGGGCCGACGCCGTCGAGGCCGCCCGGACCGTCGCCCGCGAGGCCGGAGCCGAACTGACCGTCCGCAAGGGCCAGTACGGGCCGTGGCATCCGGGCCGCTGCGCCGACCTCACGGTCGCAGTGGAGGGCACCGAGCGGATCGTGGGTCACGCGGGCGAGCTGCACCCGCGCGTGGTCAAGGCGCTCGGGCTGCCCGAGCGCACCTGCGCGATGGAGCTGAACCTCGACCTGCTGGAGCAGGTCGGCGACGACACCCCGCAGGCGCCGGGCATCTCCACCTTCCCGGTCGCCACGCAGGACGTCGCCCTCGTCGTCGACACGCCGGTCCCGGCCGCCGACGTCGAGGCCGCGCTGCGCGAGGGCGCCGGTGAACTCCTGGAGTCCATCCGGCTGTTCGACCTCTACGAGAACGCCGAGCAGCTCGGCGAGGGCCGCAAGTCCCTGGCCTACGCGCTGCGCTTCCGCGCGCCCGACCGGACACTGACGGTCGACGAGGCGTCGGCGGCCCGCGACGCGGCGGTGGCGCTGGCCGCCGAGCGCACGGGGGCGGTTCTGCGGAGCTAGCTGGTTGAAGCGCGGGGGGCTGCAGGTTCGTTGTCGGTTGGGGGTAGTCGACGGCTGGTCGCGCAGTTCCCCGCGCCCCCAAAGGGGCGCGGGGAAC
>NZ_QFDQ01000035.1 GCF_003270085.1 Streptomyces triticisoli
TTCGAGCAGGACGGACAATTGAAGAGTGTGCTTGTTCGCTCGAAACCATTAGGGTTTCGGTGGTCATAGCGTGAGGGAAACGCCCGGTCACATTCCGAACCCGGAAGCTAAGCTTCACCGCGCCGATGGTACTGCAGGGGGGACCCTGTGGGAGAGTAGGACGCCGCCGAACAATCTTTGGAGGACCCCTGGTCACCAGCGTTCAGCTGGGACCAGGGGTCCTTTTGTTTTCCCCACAGAAAAAAAATACAGAAGTACAGAAGACAGGAGTCACCGATGTCCACCAATTCTCCCGACGAGCGTCCGGAGCGCGACCAGCGCCGCCGGGACGGTGATGACCGCGGTGACCGTGGTGGCTACCGCGGAGGCCCGCGTCGTAGCAGCGACCGTGCCGGCTACGGCCACCGTGACGACCGTGGCGGTTTTCGTCGTGATGAGCGGCGTGATGGCGATCGTGGGGGTTACGGCCGCCGCGATGACCGCGATCGCGACCGTGACCGGGGATTCCGTCGTGAGGGCGACCGTCCCGCCTTCCGTCGTGACGACCGGCGTGACGACGACCGTGGCGGTTTCCGTCGTGAGGGTGACCGCCCCGCCTTCCGTCGTGACGACCGACGTGAGGGTGACCGCCCCGCCTTCCGTCGTGACGACCGGCGCGATGACGACCGCGGCTACGGCCGTCGTGACGACCGAGGCGGCTTCCGTCGTGACGACAGGTTCGAGCGTGGTGACCGTGGCGGTTTTCGTCGTGATGAGCGGCGTGATGGCGATCGTGGGGGTTACGGCCGCCGCGATGACCGCGAGCGCGACCGTGACCGGGGTTTCCGTCGTGAGGGCGACCGTCCCGCCTTCCGTCGTGACGACCGGCGTGACGACGACCGCCGCGACTTCCGTCGTGAGGGTGACCGCCCCGCCTACCGTCGCGACGACGACCGCGGAGGCTTCCGGGGCCGTGACGGCCACGGTGGACGTGGCCCCCGCCGTGACGACCGTGACGACCGTGGCGGGCGTCCCGGTGGGTTCCGTGGCCGCGACGACCGGCGCGGTGGTGGCCGTTTCCGCGACGAGCGGGACCGGGATCGGAACCGCGACCGTGACCAAGAGCCGATCAAGCGGCTGCCGATCCCGGAGGACGTCACCGGCGAGGAGATCGACAAGGACGTACGGCAGGAGCTGCAGAGCCTGCCGAAGACGCTCGCCGAGGACGTGGCCAAGAACCTGGTGATGGTCGCCCGGCTGATCGACGAGGACCCCGGGAAGGCCTACGGCTACTCCAAGGTGGCTCTGCGGCTGGCGTCCCGGGTCGCCGCCGTACGGGAGGCGGCCGGGTTCGCCGCGTACGCCCACCAGAAGTACGGTGAGGCGCTCGCCGAGTTCCGGGCCGCCCGCAGGATGACCGGCAACGTGGACCTGTGGCCCGTCATGGCCGACTGCGAGCGCGGACTCGGGCGGCCGGAGAAGGCGCTGGACATGGCCGGGGAGCCCGAGGTGCAGAAGCTGGACAAGGCCGGCCAGGTGGAGATGCGGCTCGTCGCGGCCGGCGCCCGGCGTGACATGGGGCAGCTGGACGCCGCCATCGTGACGCTGCAGAGCCCCGAGCTGGCCGCCAACTCCGTCCAGCCGTGGACCGCGCGGCTGCGGTACGCCTACGCCGACGCACTGCTCGCCGCCGACCGGGAGACCGAGGCTCGGGAGTGGTTCGCCAAGGCCGTGGAGGCCGACCGGGACGGCAGCACCGACGCCTCCGACCGGCTGGCCGAGCTGGACGGCGTGGAGTTCACCGACGCGCTCGACGAGACTGCGGAGACCGACGAGACCGACGAGACCGACGAGGTCGACGAGACCGACGAGGTCGACGAGGTCGACGAGGACAGTGAGGCCGGGCAGGACGGCAAGGGCAGGGAGGACGACAAGGACTGACGACCACCCCTGTCAGAGGTCCAGCGCCCTCAGCACCAGCCCCGAGGCCGGCTTCGGCCCGAACGACGTCGACTTTCGGGGCATGGTGACGCCCTGGCGGGCCAGGTCGCGGACGACCTCCTCGCGGACCGGATGCATCAGGACGGCCGTACTGCCGTCCCGTTCGGCCTTCTCCACGGTGGCGACCGTGTCGTGGATGTAGGCGATGTGGGCGGGGGAGTCCTCGGGGATGCGCCAGACGTGCTCGAGGAGCGTGGCGTGCAGGACCGTCGCGTCGAGGGTGCGCCAGGCGGTCGGATGCCCGGTGGGGACCGTGCGGGCCAGCAGGTCCGGGTCCGGGCGGTCCACGAGGTGGAAGGCGCCGTCCCCGGCGAGCAGAAAGGCGTTGCCCGCACAGGCCACGTCCGCGAGCGCCTGCAGGGCCTCCGTCAGGGGTTTCTCCAGGCGTCGTACGCGGAACGAACCCTCCAGCGCGGACAGCGCGTCGGAGACCGGCAGACCGTGCAGCAGGCGGTGGATCGCGCGGACCCGGAGCGGGTAGCGGGCCGTGTCGACGAGGAGCACCAGACCGTAGTCCCAGGCGCTGGGGGAGGGGTGCTCCGCGCGTAGACGCCGGTAGGTCGCCCAGCGGTGGTGGCCGTCGGCGATCAGGGCCTGGTACTGGGCCAGGTCCTCCTGGACACCGGCCAGGGCGGCGGGGTCGGTGATGGCCCACAGGCGGTGGCTGTAGCCGTCCTCGGTGGTCGTCGACAGCAGCGGAGGCTGCTCGGCGGTGCGTTCGATGGCGACGGTGGCGGCGGCCGTCGAGCCGTTGCCGCGGTAGGTGAGCAGCAGCGGTTCGAGGTTGGCACAGGTCGCGCGCATCAGGGCGGCACGGTCGGCGACGACGTGCGGCATCACGTCCTCGTGGGGCAGCACCACGCCCTCCGCGGGGTCCGACACACGCAGCGCGCCGATCAGTCCGCGTTGCAGCATCCCGCCGCCGTCGCTCTGCTCGTAGACGTACAGGCCCGGTTCGGGGTCGGCGGTCAGGACACCTTCGGACAGCCAGCGGCGCAGGGTGTCGGCGGCCTGTTCGTTACGGGCGCTGGGAGTGCCGGCCTGGGGCAGGATCAGGCGGACGATGTTGTGGGGGTCGGCGGACTCGAGGTGGTGCAGGCCGTCGGGGCGTACGACGACGTCGTACGGCGGGGATGTCACGGCGGCCAGGCTGCCGACCCGGTCGGGGTCGTAGCGGAGGCCTCGGAACGGGGTGAGTTCGAGGCCCCGGCGTGGTGTTGCCGGTGGGTGACCTGCAGTGTTCATCCCGGCATCGTACGTGTGTCAGTGGCATGGGGGATGATCGGGGGAAAGCCGGTGTCAGAGGAGCGGATGCGGAATGAGCCAGGGTGTCAGGACGAGGCCCGAGGGCAGTGCACAGGCCCTGAGCGAGGCGTACGACACGGCCCTGCTCGACCTGGACGGAGTGGTGTACGCGGGTGGGAACGCGATCGCGCACGCGGTCGACTCGCTCGCCACCGTCCGCACGGGCGGCATGCGTCTGGCGTACGTCACCAACAACGCACTGCGCACTCCGGACGCGGTGGCCGCGCACCTCACCGAGCTGGGCATACCGACTCAGGCGTCCGATGTGGTCACCTCCGCGCAGGCGGCGGCCCGGCTGATCGCCGATCAGGTGCCGCAGGGGGCGCGCGTGTTGGTGATCGGTGGTGAGGGGCTGCGGATGGCGCTGCGCGAGCGCGGCCTCGAGCCGGTCGAGTCGGCCGACGACGACCCGGCGGCGGTGGTACAGGGCTACGGCGGCCCCGAGATGCCGTGGGGGCGCCTGGCGGAGGCGTCCTACGCCGTCGCGCGCGGAGTGCCCTGGTTCGCCTCCAACACCGATCTGACGATTCCGAGCGCGCGCGGGATCGCGCCGGGCAACGGCGCGGCGGTGGAGGTGGTGCGGATCGCCACGGGGGCCCGGCCGCAGGTGGCGGGCAAGCCACTGCCGCCCATGCACCGCGAGACGATCCTGCGCACCGGCGCGAAGCGGCCCCTGGTGGTCGGGGACCGGCTGGACACGGACATCGAGGGCGCGTTCAACGGCGGTGTCGACTCGTTGCTGGTCCTGACCGGGGTGACGGACGGGGCACAGTTGCTCGCCGCGCCGCCTCAGCACCGGCCGACGTACGTCGACGCCGATCTGCGCGGACTGCTCACCGGGCAGCCCGGGATCACCCGGGAAGGTGACGGCTTCCGGTGCGGCGGGTGGACGGCGGCAGCGGGGGCGGAGCGGCTGGAGCTGACCGGCGACGGCGAGGCCCTGGACGGGCTGCGCGCGCTGTGCGCGGCGGCGTGGACGGCGGGCGGCGGGGGCGCGTGCGAGCTGGACGGGGAGAAGCCGCTGGCGCGACTGGGGCTGTGAATCCGAGACGAGCGTGCCCGTCGGAGGACGAGCAGACCCGTCGGAGGCCGAGCGGACTTGTCAGGAATGGAGAAGCGCCGGTGACCCGGCCGCGGCTAGCGTGACCGCCATGGAGACCAGGGGAGACACGATGAGCATGGCAACGACGACGGACGCGCAGTCGCCTGCGCCGCACGTTGCCGACAGCCACGATCTGATCCGCGTGCACGGGGCGCGCGAGAACAACCTCAAGGACGTCAGCGTAGAACTCCCCAAGCGCCGCCTGACCGTGTTCACCGGCGTGTCCGGCTCGGGCAAGAGCTCGCTGGTGTTCGACACGATCGCCGCCGAGTCGCAGCGGATGATCAACGAGACGTACAGCGCCTTCCTGCAGGGCTTCATGCCGACGCAGGCGCGGCCCGAGGTCGACGTACTCGACGGGCTGACCACCGCGATCACCGTCGACCAGCAGCGGATGGGTTCCGACCCGCGCTCCACGGTCGGCACCGCCACCGACGCCAACGCGATGCTGCGCATTCTCTTCAGCCGGCTGGGCAAGCCGTACTTCGGCCCGCCCGGCGCGTTCTCCTTCAACGTCGCCTCGGTCCAGGCGAGCGGCGGGTTCACGGTCGACCGCGGTGCCGAGAAGACCAAGACCGAGAAGGTGACGTTCAGCCGCACCGGCGGCATGTGCACGCACTGCGAGGGCCGGGGCACGGTCTCCGACATCGACCTCGCCCAGCTCTACGACGACTCCAAGTCGCTCTCGGAGGACCCGTTCACCATCCCCACCTACACCGGGGGCGGATGGGTGGTGCGGGTCATCGCCGAGTCGGGCTTCTTCGACCCGGACAAGCCGATCCGCGAGTACACCAAGAAGGAACGGCACGACTTCCTGTACCGCGAGCCGACCAAGGTGAAGGTCAACGGCGTCAACCTCACCTACGAGGGGCTGATCCCGAAGATCCAGAAGTCCTTCCTCTCCAAGGACCGGGAGGCGATGCAGCCGCACATCCGCGCGTTCGTGGACCGGGCGGTCACCTTCGCCACCTGTCCCGGGTGCGACGGCACCCGGCTCACCGCGGGGGCGCGGTCGTCGAAGATCAAGGAGATCAGCATCGCCGACGCCTGCGCGATGGAGATCAGGGACCTGGCCGAGTGGGTCCGCGGCCTCGACGATCCCTCGGTGGCGCCGCTGCTCACCGCGCTCCAGCACACCCTCGACTCGTTCGTGGAGATCGGTCTCGGCTACCTCTCGCTCGACCGGCCGTCGGGCACGCTGTCGGGCGGTGAGGCGCAGCGCGTCAAGATGATCCGCCACCTCGGCTCCTCGCTCACCGACGTCACCTACGTGTTCGACGAGCCCACCATCGGCCTCCACCCGCACGACATCCAGCGGATGAACAACCTGCTGCTGCGGCTGCGGGACAAGGGCAACACGGTGCTGGTGGTGGAGCACAAGCCGGAGACGATCGCGATCGCCGACCACGTCGTCGACCTCGGACCCGGCGCCGGTACGGCGGGCGGCACCGTCTGCTTCGAGGGCACCGTCGAGGGGCTCCGGGCCGGTGACACGATCACCGGCCGCCATCTCGACGACCGGGCCTCCGTCAAGGAGACGGTCCGCAAACCCACCGGCACGCTCGCGATCCGCGGCGCGACGGCGAACAACCTGCGGAACGTCGACGTCGACATCCCCCTCGGCGTGCTCACCGTCGTCACCGGCGTGGCGGGCTCCGGCAAGAGCTCGCTGGTGCACGGGTCGGTCCCCGCCGACGAGGGTGTGATCGCGGTCGACCAGACCCCGATCCGCGGATCCCGGCGCAGCAACCCGGCGACGTACACCGGGCTGCTCGACCCGATCCGCAAGGCGTTCGCCAAGGCCAACGGCGTGAAGCCGGCGCTGTTCAGCGCCAACTCCGAGGGCGCCTGCCCCACCTGCAACGGCGCCGGGGTCATCTACACCGACCTGGGGATGATGGCCGGTGTCTCCACCACCTGTGAGGACTGCGAGGGCAAGCGGTTCCAGGCCGCCGTGCTGGAGTACCGCCTCGGCGGGCGCGACATCAGCGAGGTGCTCGCGATGCCGGTGACCGAGGCCGAGGAGTTCTTCGGCGCCGGCGAGGCGCGCACCCCGGCGGCCCACAAGATCCTGCAGAGGCTGGCCGACGTCGGGCTCGGTTACCTCACCCTGGGTCAGCCGCTCACCACGCTGTCCGGCGGCGAGCGGCAGCGGCTGAAGCTGGCCACCCACATGGCGGAGAAGGGTGGCGTCTACGTCCTCGACGAGCCGACCACCGGTCTGCACCTCGCCGATGTCGAGCAGCTGCTGGGCCTGCTGGACCGGCTCGTCGACTCCGGCAAGTCGGTCATCGTCATCGAGCACCACCAGGCCGTCATGGCGCACGCCGACTGGATCATCGATCTGGGCCCCGGCGCCGGCCACGACGGCGGCCGGATCGTCTTCGAGGGCACGCCCGCCGACCTCGTCGCCGCCCGCTCCACCCTCACCGGTGAGCACCTGGCGGCCTACGTCGGCAGCTGACCGCGGACGACCGGGGCCTGACGCACTGTCGAGTGTTCGGGGAGGGTAGGCTAACCTAACTTCGTGTTGGTCGACAGTCCTCCAGAAGAGCGCATGGCCGCCGCCGCGCCCCCGAGGCGCGCGGCGGTGCGCTCGCTCGGGCTCCTCGTCTCCGCCGTGATCCTGGTGCTCGTCGCTTTGGCGAGCATCGCGATCGGAGCGAAGGAGCTGTCCCTGGCGCAGGTCTGGCACGGCCTGTTCCAGGACTCGGGGACGTACGGCGACGTCGTGGTCGGCGAGCGGCTGTCCCGTACGGTCCTCGGCCTGCTCGCCGGAGCCGCGCTCGGGCTGGCCGGGGCCGTACTGCAGGCGCTGACCCGCAATCCGCTGGCCGACCCGGGCATCCTCGGCATCAACGCGGGCGCGTCCGCCGCCGTCGTCACCGCCATCACGTTCCTCGGCGTGACCAGCCTGAGCGGCTACGTCTGGTTCGCCTTCCTCGGCGCCGCCGCCGTGGGCGCGCTGGTGTGGTTCCTCGGCGGCAGCCGGGGTGCCACGCCCGTCCGGCTCGCCCTCGCCGGCACCGCGATCGGCGCCGCGCTCCACGGCTACCTCCAGGCCGTGATGATCATGGACGGTGCGGCGCTGGGCAGGATGCGCTTCTGGACCGTGGGCTCGCTCGCCTCCGCCACCGACGCGATCATCGTCCAAGTGCTGCCGTTCTTCGCGGTCGGCACGGTGGTCGCCCTGCTGCTGGCCCGGCCGCTCAACGCCATGGCGATGGGCGACGACACCGCCCGCGCCCTCGGCGCCCACCTCAACCGCACCCGGGCGCTCGCCATGCTCGCCGCGACCGTGCTGTGCGGGGCGGCGACCGCCGCCTGCGGGCCGATCATGTTCGTCGGGCTGATGATCCCGCACGTAGTGCGCTCCTTCACCGGGCCCGACCTGCGCTGGATCCTGCCCTACGCCACCCTCCTGTCGCCCGTGCTGCTGCTCGGCGCCGACGTCGTGGGCCGGATCGTCGCCCGGCCCGCCGAGCTCCAGGTGGGGATCGTCACCGCGATCATCGGCGGCCCGGTGTTCATCCTGCTCGTACGGCGGCGGAGGACGACCCAGCTGTGAAGACCACCGGCACTCCCCGCACCGCGCGGGCGGCACGGGCCGTCCGCACCCAGGGCGGGCTGTCCCTCCGCCTCGACGTGCGCACCTGTACGGTCGTCGGCCTGCTGCTCGCCGCCGCGCTCGCCGCGAGCATCGTGCTCATCGGCACCGGCGACTTCCCGATACCCGCCGCCGACGTCCTCAGGACGCTCGTCGGCCGGGGCGACCAGGGGCAGGAGTTCATCGTCCGCGAACTGCGGCTGCCCCGCGTCCTCGTCGGGCTGCTGGTCGGCGCCTGTCTCGGGCTCGGCGGCGCCCTGTTCCAGTCCCTCTCCCGCAACCCGCTGGGCAGCCCGGACGTGCTCGGCCTCTCCCAGGGCGCGACGGCCGGCGCGCTCGTCGTCATCGTCCTGCTCTCGGGCAGCGCCACCACCGTCACCCTCGGGGCGCTCGCGGGCGGTCTGGCGACCGGCCTCGGCATCCACCTGCTCGCCTGGAAGCAGGGTGTGCACGGCTACCGGCTGGTCCTGGTCGGCATCGGCGTCAACGCGGTCGCCACCGCGGTCAACGGCTATCTGATCACCAAGGCCGACTTCGTGGACGCCTCCCGCGCGGTGGTCTGGATGACCGGCTCCCTGGGCGGCCGCGACTGGACCCAGGTCCAGCCGCTGCTCGCCCTGTGCGCCGTACTCGTCCCGCTCGTCCTCGCCCATGCGCGGGGACTGCGGATGCTGGAGATGGGAGACGACATCTCCCACGCCCTCGGGGTGCGCGTCGAACGCGTACGGCTGCTGCTGATGGGCTCCGCCGTGCTGCTGGTCGCCGCCGCCACCGCCGCCGCCGGCCCCGTGAGCTTCGTCGCCCTGACCGCGCCCCAGCTCGCCCGCCGCCTCACCCGCGCTCCCGGCCCCAACCTGGTGCCCTCCCTGTGCATGGGCGCCGCCCTGCTGGTCACCGCCGACTGGGCCTCGCAGCGCGCCTTCGGCGCCGACCAGCTGCCCGTCGGCGTGGTCACCGGGGTACTCGGCGGCATCTACCTGCTGTGGCTGCTGGTCACCGAGCGCAGGGCCGGCCGGATATGAGCGCCCGCAGCACCGCAGCGAACAACCGAAGGAGCACCGTGAACCGCCTGACCGCCGACGACGTCACTCTCGCCTACGACCACCGGGTCATCGCCGAGCAGCTGTCGGTGGAGATCCCCGACCACTCCTTCACGGTGATCGTCGGCCCGAACGCGTGCGGCAAGTCCACACTGCTGCGGGCGCTGTCACGGATGCTCAAGCCGAGCCGGGGCCGGGTGCTGCTCGACGGGCAGGTCATCCAGTCGATGCCCGCCAAGAAGGTCGCCCGCACCCTCGGGCTGCTGCCGCAGTCCTCGGTCGCGCCCGACGGGATCACCGTCGGCGACCTGGTCGGCCGGGGCCGCTACCCGCACCAGGGCATCCTGCGCCAGTGGTCGGCCGAGGACGAGCGGGTCGTCCAGGAGTCCATGGAGCGGACCCGGGTCGCCGAACTCGCCGACCGCTGTGTCGACGAGCTGTCGGGCGGCCAGCGCCAGCGCGTGTGGATCGCCATGGCCCTGGCCCAGCAGACGCCGCTGCTGCTGCTCGACGAGCCGACCACGTACCTGGACATCCAGCACCAGATCGACGTCCTCGACCTGTGTGCCGAACTGCACGAGGCACAGGGCCGCACCCTCGTGGCCGTGCTGCACGACCTCAACCACGCCGCCCGCTACGCCACCCACCTGATCGCCCTGCGCGGCGGGAAGGTCATCGCGCAGGGCGCGCCGAACGACATCGTCACCGCCGAGCTGGTGGAGGAGGTCTTCGGGCTGCGCTGCCAGGTCATCGAGGACCCGGAGACCGGCACACCGCTGGTGGTGCCGGCCGCGCGCACGGCACGCGTGCGCGTGGGGGCCACAGAACGCGTGGGGGCTACAGAAGCTTCCTGAGCCGGAACAGGTCCAGCAGGCTCGCCTCCAGCCTCACCCGGCCCGACCCCCACGCCTTGGCGAAGTGCAGTTCCCCGCCGACCAGCGCGACCAGGTCGTCGCCGGCCATGGCGAGCCTTATCTGGGCCCTCTCGGGCGGCGGGCCCTGGACGGTGTCCCGCACCTCGATCCGGCCGCCCGTGAGGCGCCCCACGAAGGTGACGTCGAGGTCCTTGAGGTGACAGCTCACCGAGCGGTCCAGAGCCGCCGCCTCGCGGACGTTCCCCTCGGCGTCCGCCATGTTGTCCGAGAGCTTCTCGAGTGCGCTGCGGCACTCCTCGATCGTGGCCATCGCGACCGACGGTACCCCAGGGCTTCGCGGTAGCGTCTGGGCATGAGCGACTCTGTGACCGGGACGGAGGCCGGGGAGGAAGCAGTGGCCGCGGAGGAGAACGCCGCGGACGCCGGGTACGACCCCGCCGCCCCCGCGCCCCTGGAGGTTCCCCGTACTCCCACCGGCAACGACGGGGTCGACACGGCCCTGGAGCGGCTCGGCGACGCCGACCGCCTCACCACGGACGGGCACCTCCAGGTGTACGAGGATGTACACAGGGAACTGCGCGACGCGCTCACCGCGCTCGACGCCCGCCCGGGACCGCCCGCGCCCCAGCCGCCGTACACACCGTCGTAGCAGTCGTCGTATCAACAGCCGTACCAACCGCCGTACCGACACAGGAGCTGAACCGAACGTGGCAGGAGTCGCACGCCGCCGTCTGGACGCGGAGCTGGTCCGCCGCAAGCTCGCGCGCTCGCGTGAGCACGCCGGCCAGCTGATCGCCGCCGGACGGGTCACCGTCGGCAAGACCGTCGCGACCAAGCCCGCCACGCAGGTGGAGACCGCCGCCGCCATCGTCGTCGCCGCCGACGACGGCGACCCCGACTACGTCTCCCGGGGCGGCCACAAGCTCGCCGGCGCGCTCAAGGCCTTCACACCGCTCGGGCTCGTCGTCGAGGGGCGGCGGGCACTGGACGCCGGAGCCTCCACCGGAGGCTTCACCGACGTGCTGCTGCGCGCGGGCGCCACCCACGTCGTCGCCGTCGACGTCGGATACGGACAACTCGCCTGGACTCTCCGACAGGATGAACGCGTCACCGTCAAGGACCGTACGAACGTACGCGAGTTGACGCTCGAAGCGATCGGTGGGGAGCCTGTGGATCTTGTCGTCGGAGATCTGTCCTTCATCCCGCTCGGCCTGGTGCTGCCCGCCCTGGTGCGGTGCGTGAAACCGGACGCCGACCTGGTGATGATGGTCAAGCCGCAGTTCGAGGTGGGGAAGGAACGGCTGGGCAGCGGGGGCGTCGTACGGAGTCCGCAGCTGCGGGCGGAAGCCGTGCGGGGCGTGGCCGGCAAGGCGTGGGAACTGGGACTCGGAGTGCGGGGTGTCACCGCGAGTCCGCTGCCCGGGCCGTCCGGGAACGTCGAATACTTTCTGTGGCTGCGTGCCGGGGCGCCCGCCCCGGACCCGGCCGACGTTGACCGTGCAGTGGCGGAGGGGCCGCGTTGACACAGACCCGAGCACGAACCGTTTTCCTGCTGGCCCACACCGGACGGCCGGCCGCCATCCGCAGCGCCGAACTCGTGGTCAAGGGGCTGCTGCGCTCCGGGATCGGCGTACGCGCCCTGGAGGCCGAGGCGCGCGACCTGCCGCTGCCGGACGAGGTCGACCTGGTCAAGGAGGCCACCCCCCAGTCCCTGGACGGGTGCGAACTGCTCATCGTGCTCGGCGGTGACGGCACGCTGCTGCGCGGCGCGGAGTTCGGCCGGGCCTCCGGGGTGCCGATGCTCGGGGTGAACCTCGGCCGGGTCGGGTTCCTCGCCGAGGCCGAGCGGGACGACCTGGACAAGGTCGTCGACCGGGTGGTCGGCAAGGCGTACGAGGTCGAGGAGCGCATGACCGTCGACGTGGTCGTGCACCGCAACGGCGACATCGTGCACACCGACTGGGCACTGAACGAGGCGGCCGTGCAGAAGGTGTCCGCCGAGCGGATGCTGGAGGTCGTGCTCGAGATCGACGGACGGCCGGTGACGGGGTTCGGCTGCGACGGCATCGTGTGCGCCACCCCCACCGGGTCGACCGCGTACGCCTTCTCCGCCGGGGGGCCCGTGGTGTGGCCGGAGGTGGAGGCGCTGCTGATGGTGCCGATCTCCGCGCACGCGCTGTTCGCCAAGCCGCTGGTGACGTCTCCGGACTCCGTCCTGGCCGTGGAGGTGCTGCCGCACGTCCCTCCGGGAGTGCTGTGGTGCGACGGGCGGCGGACGGTGGAGCTGCCCGCGGGAGCGCGGGTGGAGGTGCGGCGGGGAGCTGTGCCGGTGCGGCTGGCCCGGCTGCACCACGCGTCGTTCACCGACCGGCTGGTCGCGAAGTTCGCGCTGCCGGTGTCCGGGTGGCGCGGGGCGCCGCATTAGCGCCTCCAAGGGGTGACATGGGTGGCCTACGTGCGCTCTCCGCCCTCGACCTCGTAAGGTCAAGGACGTGTTGGAGGAGATGCGTATACGGTCGCTCGGGGTCATCGACGACGCCGTTGTCGAGCTGTCGCCCGGATTCACCGCCGTCACGGGGGAGACGGGGGCCGGCAAGACCATGGTGGTCACCAGCCTGGGGCTGCTGCTGGGCGGGCGTGCGGATCCGGCGCTGGTGCGGATCGGGGCGGACAGGGCGGTCGTGGAGGGACGGGTCGCCGTGCCCGCGGACGCCTCCGTCGCCGTACGGGCCGAGGAAGCCGGCGCCGAACTCGACGAGGGGGCGCTGCTGATCAGCCGTACCGTTTCCGCCGAAGGGCGCTCGCGGGCGCACCTGGGTGGACGGAGCGTGCCCGTGGGGCTGCTCGCCGAGCTCGCCGACGACCTGGTGGCCGTGCACGGGCAGACCGACCAGCAGGGGCTGCTGAAGCTGTCCCGGCAGCGGCAGGCCCTCGACCGGTACGCGGGCGACACGGTCGCCGTGCCGCTGACGAAGTACGCCGGGGCCTACCGGCGGCTGCGGGCCGTCTCCGCCGAACTGGAGGAGATCACCACGCGCGCGCGTGAGCGGGCCCAGGAGGCCGACATGCTGCGCTACGGCCTCGACGAGATCGCGGCGACCGAGCCGCGCGCCGGGGAGGACGTGGAGCTGGCCGAGGAGGCGGAGCGGCTGGGGCACGCCGAGGCGCTGTCGTCCGCCGCGACGGCCGCACACGCCGCTCTCGCGGCCAGTCCGGAGGACCCCGAGGCCATCGACGCGGCCACCCTCGTCGCGGGCGCCCGGCGGGCCCTGGAGGCCGTGCGGTCGCACGATCCGGCGCTGGCTGCGCTCGCCGACCGCATCGGCGAGATCGGCATTCTGCTCGGTGACGTGGCCGGGGAGCTGGCGGGGTACGCCGACAACCTGGACGCCGACCCGCTGCGGCTGGCGGCGGTGGAGGAGCGGCGGGCCGCGCTCGGCTCGCTGACCCGCAAGTACGGCGAGGACGTGAGCGCCGTGCTCGCCTGGGCCGAGCACAGTGCCGCCCGGCTCACCGAGCTGGACTCCGACGACGAGCGGATCGGCGAGCTGACCGCCGAACGGGACGCGCTGCGCACCGAACTGGGCGGGCTCGCCCAGGCGCTGACGGACGCCCGGACGGAGGCCGCGGAGCGGTTCGCCGCCGCCGTGACCGCCGAGCTGGCCTCGCTGGCCATGCCGCACGCGCGCGTGTCGTTCGCCATCCGGCAGACCGAGGACCCCGAGGGCGTCGAGGTCGGCGGACGTACGGTCGCCTATGGGCCGGCCGGCGCCGACGAGGTCGAACTGCTGCTCGCCCCGCACCCGGGCGCGCCGCCCCGGCCGATCGCCAAGGGGGCCTCCGGCGGTGAGCTGTCGCGGGTGATGCTGGCCGTCGAGGTGGTCTTCGCGGGAACGGACCCGGTGCCGACGTACCTGTTCGACGAGGTCGACGCGGGCGTCGGCGGCAAGGCGGCGGTGGAGATCGGGCGGCGTCTGGCCCGGCTGGCGAAGACCGCCCAGGTCGTCGTCGTGACCCACCTGCCCCAGGTCGCCGCCTTCGCCGACCGCCAGCTGCTGGTCGAGAAGACCAGCGACGGCTCGGTGACCCGCTCCGGTGTGAAGGTGCTCGAGGGCGAGGACCGCGTCCGGGAGCTGTCCCGCATGCTCGCCGGGCAGGAGAACTCCGAGACGGCCCGGGCCCACGCCGAGGAACTTCTCGCCACGGCCCGGGCGGACGGCCGGCGCGTCGTAGGGTGACGGGATGATCTCCCGTATCGCCACCTCCTTCGCGCTGGCCGCCGGTCTTGCCCGGGCCGGGACCGCCGGGCTCCGTGCCGCCGCGCCCGGTGGGCGCGGGCGCTGGGAACGGACGAACCACGCGGGGCGGACCGTCGGACTGTACGCCGGGCCCGCGACGGCCGCGGCAGTCGCCGCGGCGGTCGGGCGGGTGCGGCCCGCG
>NZ_QFDQ01000036.1 GCF_003270085.1 Streptomyces triticisoli
GCCGACGCCCGTCGTCCGCCCGGACGACGGGCGTCGGCGATCCCGTCCGAAAAGCGGGCACCGGGACCGCCGGTCCGGCTGCCGCGCCGTCGGCGGGTAAACGGTCGGACCATTTTTCGGCAACGTACCCCCATGTCGCATTCCGGCACCGGCCCGTGGGTAACACTGAGCGGCGGAGGGGGGACGAGCGCGACGGTGCTGTGCCGACGCGCCCATTCCGGAGTGTCACGCCGCCTTGGGGAAGGCGGCGAGTGGACCGACGGGGGGATGCATGACGCAGTCGCTTCCGGGGCAACGGCCTGCCCACGAGGGGATGTTCACGGGGAACCGGACGCTTCCGGTCGTGGTGGTCGGCGCCGGGCCGTACGGACTGTCGGTCGCCGCGCACCTGCGGGGCGCGGGGGTCCCGGTGCGTGTGTTCGGGGAGGTCATGGGCAGCTGGCGGCATGCCATGGCGACCGGGATGTTCCTGAAGTCGACGCCCGACGCCGTCGACCTGTCCGCGCCGGAGCCCGGCGGGCGGCTGGCGGACTTCCTCCGGGTGCACGGCGAACCGGAGCTGACCGAGCTGACGCCGATCCC
This sequence comes from Streptomyces triticisoli, assembly GCF_003270085.1. Lineage (GTDB taxonomy): Bacteria > Actinomycetota > Actinomycetes > Streptomycetales > Streptomycetaceae > Streptomyces > Streptomyces triticisoli. The sequence goes on from NZ_QFDQ01000036.1 coordinate 583, forward strand.
GTGCGAGGTGTTCGTCCGCTACGGGCAGTGGTTCCAGAAGCGGTACGTCGGTGAGGTGGAGCCGGCGCGGGTGGTGTCCGTCCAACCGGCCCCGTCCGGTCCCGGGTTCGCCGTGCGGCTGGACGACGGCCGTGAACTCGCGGCCGGCGCCGTGGTCGTGGCCACCGGCCTGAACGGACTGGCCCACATCCCCGGGGAGTTGCTGCAGCTCGCACCCACGGGGCCGGGCATCACGGCCCCGGTGTCCCACACCAGCCAGCACACCGACCTGTCCCGGTACGCCGGCCGGCGCGTCGTCGTGGTCGGCGGCGGCCAGTCCGCCCTGGAGAGCGCCGCACTGCTGCACGAGGCCGGCGCCCGGACGCAGGTGCTGGTCCGGGAGGGAAGCGTGCTGTGGGGGACGACACCGGATCCGGCCCGGTCCCGGGCACGGCGGATCGGCAGGCCCCGTTCGCTCCTGGGACCCGGCTGGGTCCTGGCCGCGGTCTGCCGGGCGCCCGGCAGAGTGCGGCGCCTGCCCCCGGCGGCCCGGCTGCTGCTGTTCCGGCGCGCGCTGCGGCCCTCGGGCGGGTGGTGGCTGCGGGACAGGGTCGAGGGCGTCGTACCGGTGCGCACATCGCGCCGTGTCGTACGGGCCGAGACGGCCGGGGCCGCCGTACGGCTGACCGTCGCCGGGGCGGACGGCCGTGCGGAGGTTCTCGAGGTCGACCATGTGCTGGCCGCCACGGGATACCGTCTCGACCTGGACGCCGTTCCCTTCCTGTCACCGCGGATACGCCGTGCGCTGCGGCACGTGCCCGGCTCGAGGGCCCCGCACCTGAGCCCGGGGTTCGAGTCCTCGGTGCCCGGCCTGTACTTCGCCGGCTCGCTCACCGCCCCGATGTTCGGGCCGATGATGCGCTTCGTGGCCGGCACCGCGTACGCCGCGACCCGCATCGCCCGGGACGCGGGTCGCCGCGTGGCCGCGCCCTGACCATGTACACCACCCGTGCACAAGGGGGTTCCGGCCGGGGCCGGCCGGCCCCGGCCGGGGGTCGGCGGGTCAGGCCGTGTGCAGGGTCAGGCCATAGCGGTTGAGGATCTCGTTGACCGGCTGGAACCAGGTCTCGCCGCCGCCGGAGCAGTTGCCCCAGCCTCCGGAGGTGACGCCCTGGGCCTGGTCACCGCTGATGAAGGAGCCGCCGGAGTCGCCCGGTTCGGCGCAGACGCTGGTCTTCGTCAGCTGGTGCACCGCGCCCTGGCTGTAGTTGACCGTCTCGTTCTTCGCCAGCACGGTGCCGCAGTGCCAGTGCGTCGTCGAGCCGGAGCGGCAGACCGAGGCGCCCACGGGTGCCTCCGCGGAGCCGCGCACCAGCTGGTCCGGTACGGTGCCCCAGCCGAGGACCACCGGGACCGTCCACCAGCCGCCGCCGACGCTGACCCAGGCGTAGTCGTCGCCGGGGAACGAGGAGCCCTGGAAGGCGCCGATGGAGGAGCCGTCCCAGCCGCGCACCCCGGCACCCCGCTGTCCGCAGTGCCCGGCGGTGACGAAGCCGCCGTGCACCGAGAAGCCGATGGAACAGCGGGCGTTGCCGGTGTAGTACGGGTCGCCGCCGACCGTGCCGGCCGCGAAGGTCCGCGGCGCCGAGGAGACCGTGCGGACGGTGACCGGGCCGGCCTCGCGGGCCCGGGCGAGGAAGCGCCGGACATCGTTGTCGGAGCGCTCGGCGCGGACGACGTCCACGACCACCGTGTTGGCGGCCGGGTCGACCCGCCAGGCGCTCACGCCCCGGGGCGCGGGGGAGCGGTCCAGGTGTGCCTTGGTCAGGTCGAGCTGCCGCGCGCTGTGCTCGACGGTGCGGACGGCGGCGCCGGTGGACCGTACGGCGCGCAGGGCCGAGGCGGGGGCGTCGGAGGTGACGGCCACGGTGAGCCGTCCGGCCTCGGTGTCGAACCACGAGCCGCCCCAGGCGGCCCCCGCGGCCTTTCGGGCCTTCGGTTCCACGGCCGTGGCGGTGCGTTCCGCCGCCAGCCGGGCCTGCGCCCGGGGCGCGGAGAGTCCCAGGTCCCGCTGCATCGCCTGCAGCAGCCCGGGGGAGGCGGAGGGTGCGGTGGCGGAGGTGGCCGCCGTGGCCGGCAGGGTGCCCGCCGCGGCCCAGCTGCCGAGCAGCACGAGCGCGGCCACGGCGACGCGGTGGAGTCGGATGCGTCTCACAGAAGGTGCCCTTCGTCGTTCCAGACAAGGTGGGGGTGGAACAACCGCGACCTGAGAGCGCTCTCATCCGGTTCGGGGAGCAGCTTAGCCAGGCTGCGTGGTCAGGTCCATGCCAATACGGAAGATTCTCGTCGGGTTGCCTCGGGGTGATGTTTGCCTAAGAGAATTAGGCAAGTGTTGAATAGTTTCAGGGCGACTTCGGGCCTACGGAGGGAGACGGTGTGGCGCGAGTGGGGTTGACCACCGAACGCCTGGTCAGGGCCGGGGCGGAGCTGGCCGACGAGGTCGGCTTCGACCAGGTGACCGTCTCGGCGCTCGCCCGACGGTTCGACGTCAAGGTCGCGAGCCTGTACTCGCATCTGAAGGGCTCCCAGGACCTCCGGACCAGGATCGCCCTGTTCGCCCTGGAGGAGCTCGCCGACCGGGCCGCCGACGCGCTGGCCGGACGGGCCGGCCGGGACGCCCTGATCGCCTTCGCCGGCGTCTACCGGGACTACGCCCGCGAACACCCCGGCCGCTACGCCGCGGCGCGGCTCCGGCTCGACCCCGAGGCGGCGGCCGCGAGCGCCGGGGGCAGACACGCACGGATGACCCGCGCGATCCTGCGCGGCTACGACCTGACCGAGCCGGACCAGACGCACGCCGTCCGCCTGCTGGGCAGCGTCTTCCACGGCTACGTCAGCCTCGAGCTGGCCGGCGGCTTCAGCCACAGCGCCCCCGACTCGCAGGAGACCTGGACGTGGATCCTCGACCGCCTCGACACGATGCTGCGCGACCGGCCCCCGGCCTGAACCCCGCGACCCCCTCACCCTCGTCAACCGGCTGAGAGCATGAGCACCGAGCACGACTGGATCACCACGCCCCTCACCATCGGCGCCTCCTGTGCGACACCCCCGCTGGCCTGATCAGCCTCAAGACCGGTGTCGACCCGGTCGACACCGGCCTGATGCGCCTGCGCGCCTTCACGCCCGCGGTCCACGGCTTCCTGGGCCTCGACCGGGAGGGTCGGCCCACCACACCTCTCCCGGTCGTCCCGCCCCCGCACTGCCCCTTCCGTGAGGACGCGCCCGGCCCCAGTGCGCCGGATCACACCGCCCTCGGTACCGGGCGGCCGGCGGACTGATCCTTGCCGTCGTCCGGGCCGGCTCGTCCCGGACCGTCCAGCAGTGCGCGGCCGAGGACCCCCACCTGCACCACCTCGACGGCCGCGACCTCTACGCGAGGCCTGCTGCGCCGAGCTGCCGCTGCCGGACGAACCGCACCCGGGCGTCGGGACCCGCCGCCGCGCAGCTTTCAGGAAGGACTCCTGCCGATCGATCAAACGTCCAAGCCGTGACGATTCGGGCGGGTTGATGCTAAAAAGGCCGGATGGCTGACCGATCCGCCCGTCTTCGACGCATATCGTGGCGCTCGATGACGGGAAAGAGCCCACGAAGCGTCGCCGGACAGGTGTTCGTGCTGCAGGTGGCGCTGGTGGTGCTGCTGGTGGCCTCCGCCGTCTTCGCCCTGATGCTGCAGTCGCAGCGGGACACCAACGCCGAGGCCAGGCGCCGTTCCGTCGCCGTCGCGCAGACCTTCGCGCACTCCCCGGGCGTCCTGGCCGCGCTGCGGACGCCCGACCCGTCGACAGTGCTCCAGCCGCTCACCGAAGCGGGGCGCAGGTCGGCGGGGGTCGACTTCATCGTCGTCATGGACACCATGGGCATCCGCTACACCCATCCCCTGCCCGACCGCATCGGCCGGCGCTTCGTCGGCGCCATCGGGCCGTCGCTGGCCGGAAAGGTCCACATCGAAAGCGTCGACGGACCGCTCGGCCAGGAGGTCCAGGCCACCGTCCCCGTCCGGAACACCGGAGGCCGTGTGGTCGCCCTGGTCTCCGCCGGGCTGAAGGTCAAGAACGTGACCAGCCAGGTGGACCGGCAGCTACCGATCATCCTGGCCGGCGGGGCGGCGGCACTCGGCCTGGCCACCGGGGTGACGGCACTGGTGGGCAGGCGGCTGCGGCGGCAGACCCACAGCCTCGGGCCGGACGAGATGAGCCGGATGTACGACCACCACGACGCGGTGCTGCACTCCGTGCGCGAAGGCGTGCTCATCGTCGGTGACGACGGACGGTTGCTGCTGGCGAACGACGAGGCCAGGCGGCTGCTGGACCTGCCGCCGGACGCCGAGGGCAGGCCGGTGACACAGCTGCCGGGGCTGGAGTCCGAAACGGTCGAACTGCTCACCTCCGGCCGGGTGGTCACCGACGAGGTGCACCTCGCCGGAGCCCGGCTGCTGGCGGTCAACCAGCGGCCCACCGACCGCGACGGCGGCCCCAAGGGCACGGTGGTGACGCTGCGCGACTCCACCGAACTGCAGGCCCTCTCCGGCCGGGCCGAGGTCGCCCGGGAGCGGCTCGAACTGCTCTACGACGCCGGGCTGGCCATCGGCACCACCCTCGACGTGGCCCGTACCGCCGACGAGCTCGCCCAGGTCGCCGTCCCCCGCTTCGCCGACTTCGTCTCCGTGGACCTCGCCGACGGCGTCCTGCACGGCGAGGAGCCGGCCACCACGGCGACCGGCATGCGCCGTATCGCCGTACGCGGCGTCCAGGACGACTCACCGCTGTACGAGAAGGGCCGGCTGATCGACTTCCTCCCCTCCACGCCCCAGGCGCGCGGCTACGGCACCGGGCATCTGGAGCTGGTGACGGACCTGTCCGCCGCGCCGGGCTGGCACGCGCAGGACCCGGAGCGCGCCGCGGCGATCGTGGACTACGGCATCCACTCGCTCATCTCGGCCCCGATCCAGGCCCGCGGAGTCGTGCTGGGCATGGCCAACTTCTGGCGCTCCAAGGAGCACGGCCCGTTCGACGAGGAGGAGCTGTCCCTGGCCGAGGAACTGGTGGCCCGGGCCGCGGTCAGCATCGACAACGCCCGCAGGTACGCCCGCGAGCACGCGCTGGCGGTCACCCTCCAGCGCAGCCTGCTGCCCCGGGCCCTGCCCGAGCAGAGCGCCCTGGAGGTCGGCTACCGCTACCTGCCCGCCCAGTCGGGCGTCAGCGGCGACTGGTTCGACGTGATCCCGCTGCCGGGCGGCCGGGTGGCGCTCGTCGTGGGCGACGTGGTCGGGCACGGGCTGCACGCCGCCGCCACGATGGGCCGGCTGCGGACCGCGGTGCACAACTTCTCCACGCTCGACATGCCGCCCGACGAGCTGCTGAGCCACCTGGACGACCTGGTCGGCCGGATCGACCAGGACGAGGCCTGTACGGACGCCGCCGCGGCCGTCGTCGGAGCCACCTGCCTGTACGCGATCTACGACCCCGTGACCCGCCGCTGCGCCATGGCACGCGCGGGCCACCTGGCGCCCGCCCTGGTCGCCCCCGACGGCAGCGTCACCTTCCCCGACCTGCCGCACGGGCCGCCCCTGGGCCTGGGCGGCATGCCCTTCAGGACGGCCGAGCTCGAACTCGCCGAGGGCACCCAGCTCGTCCTCTACACCGACGGCCTGGTCGAGGACCGCAGGCGCGACCTGGACGTCGGCATGGAACTGCTGTGTCAGGCCCTCGCCGGACACCCCGACCGGCCGCCGGAGCAGAGCTGCCGGGCCGTGCTGGACGCGCTGCTGCCGTCGCGGCCCAAGGACGACGTCGCCCTGCTCATCGCCCGTACCCACGCGCTGCCGCCCGACCGGGTCGCCGACTGGGACGTACCGCCCGATCCGGCCGCCGTCGCCGGGATACGCCTCGCCGCCACCGGCAAGCTCGACGAGTGGGGCCTGTCCGAGCTGGACTTCAGCATGGAACTCGTCCTGAGCGAACTCGTCACCAACGCCATCCGCTACGGCTGCGAGCCGATCCACGTCCGCCTGATCCACGACCGCACCCTGATCTGCGAGGTCTCCGACGGCACCAGTACCTCACCGCACCTGCGCTATGCCGCCACGACCGAGGAGGGCGGCCGCGGCCTGTTCCTGGTCTCCCGGATGACCGAGCGCTGGGGCACCCGCTACTCACCCCAGGGCAAGGTGATCTGGGCGGAATTCCCCCTCCCGGAACCCACCGCCGCCCGCTGACCGGACCCGGCCGGCGCGGCAGGGTCAGTACGGCGAGGAAGCCGAGGACCGCGACCGCGGCGAAGAAGTAGGTGCCCCAGGGGTGGCCGATGCCGGAGGCCGAGCCGAGGGCGGTGCTGCGCACCGAGGCCGGGTAGTAGCTGGTCACGCAGGCGTAGACGAGCACCATGGCGGAGAAGACGAACACGCCGGTGAAGAAGACGACGGTGTTGAGTATCAGGTTGCTCTTCATCCTGATAATCAGACAGGTCGGCATCAGCGCCGACGCCCCGAACCAGGCGAGCGTGGTGCCCTTGATACCGTGCTGGTCGGTGGCGAAGCCTCCGATGACCAGGCCGACGACACCGCCGACGTTGAGGACGAGGAGCTGGGCGACGGCCGTGGGGACGGGGTAGCCGGCGTCGTTCATGAGCTTGGGCAGCCAGGTGTTCAGGCCGTAGACCAGCAGCAGCCCCATGAAGGACGTGCCCCAGATGCCGATGCCCGCGCGCAGGCAGGCCGGCTTGAGCAGCTCGGTGAGCGGCACCCGCTGGGCGCTGGTGGCCTCCTTGGCCTGGACGAAGGCCTCCGACTCCGGCAGCCGGAACCACTGGATGGCGGCGACGACGAGGCCGGCGACGTAGAACCACAGAGGCCAGTCGCCGGTGAACTGCAGGGCCAGCAGCGAGGTGATCACGGCACCGGTGTGGTAGCCGGCCATGGTCAGGGTGCTGGCCCGGGCGCGGCGGCCGGCCGGCATGTGCTCGGCCATCATCGTGAACGACACCGGCATGCAGGCGCCCGCGCCGCGGCGGAGGCGTCCTCGGTCACCTGGATCATGCCGGGCCGCTTCACGGTGGCCCTGTACGCCCGGCACAGCTGCCGCCGTACGCCGTCCAGTAGGCGGCACCGGCGGCCGTGACCGCGCGGGGTGTGGGCCAATCGGGTGCAATGCGCCGGGCATTGCTCCATCGGAGTGAGGGTGGCCGCGGGTTCGGCGGCGCGAGGCGGAAGGATGCTCCTGGGCCCTGCGGGACACCGCGTGGACCTATCACGTACCCATCTCTTGAGAGAAAGCGTGTTACGGGCCGCATGACAGACGTTCAGCACCCCACGCGGGAAACCGCCGCTCCCCGTCGTCGCCTGCGGCCCGGTGCCGTGGTGGTGAAGTGGGTGACGACGACCGATCACAAGACGATCGGTTCGCTCTACTTGATCACCACATTCCTGTTCTTCCTGTTCGGCGGTGCCCTGGCGCTGGTGATGCGCGCGGAGCTGGCCCGTCCGGGTCTGCAGATCGTGTCGACGGAGCAGTACAACCAGGCGTTCACGATGCACGGCACGATCATGCTGCTGATGTTCGCGACGCCGCTGTTCGTCGGCTTCACGAACTGGATCATGCCACTGCAGATCGGCGCCCCGGACGTGGCCTTCCCGCGGCTGAACATGCTGGCCTACTGGCTGTACCTGTTCGGCTCGCTCATCGCGGTGAGCGGCTTCCTCACCCCGCAGGGCGCCGCCGACTTCGGCTGGTTCGGCTACTCCCCGCTGACCGACTCGATGCACACGCCCTACCTCGGCGGCGACCTGTGGATCATGGGGCTGGCCCTGCAGGGCTTCGGCACCATCCTCGGCTCGGTCAACTTCATCACCACGATCATCTGCATGCGCGCGCCGGGCATGACCATGTTCCGCATGCCGATCTTCACCTGGAACGTGCTGCTCACCAGCGTGTTGGCGATCCTGGTCTTCCCCGTGCTGGCGGGGGCGCTGCTGGCGCTGGAGGCGGACCGCAAGTTCGGCGCCCAGATCTTCAACTCGGCCAACGGCGGTGCGCTGCTGTGGCAGCACCTGTTCTGGTTCTTCGGGCACCCCGAGGTGTACATCATCGCGCTGCCGTTCTTCGGCATCATCACCGAGGTCATCCCGGTCTTCTCCCGCAAGCCGATCTTCGGTTACGTCGGCCTGATCGGCGCGACCATCGCCATCACGGGTCTGTCGTTGACGGTGTGGGCGCACCACATGTTCGCGACCGGTGGGGTGCTGCTGCCGTTCTTCGCCTTCATGTCGTTCCTCATCGCGATCCCGACCGGGGTGAAGTTCTTCAACTGGACAGGCACCATGTGGAGGGGTTCACTCTCCCTCGAGACGCCGATGCTGTGGGCGGTCGGCTTCCTGATCACCTTCCTCTTCGGCGGCCTGACCGGCGTCATCCTGGCCTCGCCGCCGCTGGACTTCCACGTCACCGACAGCTACTTCGTGGTGGCCCACTTCCACTACGTGGTCTTCGGCACGGTCGTCTTCGCGATGTTCTCCGGCTTCTACTTCTGGTGGCCGAAGTGGACCGGCAAGATGCTCGACGAGCGTCTGGGCAAGATGAACTTCTGGATGCTGTTCGTCGGCTTCCACACCACGTTCCTGGTCCAGCACTGGCTGGGCGCGGAGGGCATGCCGCGCCGGTACGCCGACTACCTGGCGGCCGACGGCTTCACGACCCTCAACGAGGTCTCCACCATCGGCTCGTTCCTGCTGGGACTGTCGGTGCTGCCGTTCCTCTACAACGTGTGGAAGACGGCCAAGTACGGCCGGAAGGTCGGCGTGGACGACCCCTGGGGCTACGGCCGCTCCCTGGAGTGGGCGACCTCCTGCCCGCCGCCCCGGCACAACTTCGTCACCCTGCCCCTGATCCGCAGCGAGTCCCCGGCCTTCGACCTGCACCACCCCGAGGTCTCGATCGCGGACAAGCGGGAGAACCTGGGCCTGCCGAGATGACGGGCGCGGCCGACCGCCCGGACGGCAAGCCGGTCAAGTCCACCGAGGTGGTCAACCAGGTCGAGGGCTATCTGCTGTGGCAGGCCCGCGTCGCCGAGGCCGAGCGGCGGGCCCGTGCCTTCACCGAGCCGATGCAGTGGCTGACCACCGCGCAGCGCGAGGAGATCGAGGAGCACTACGTCCGTGACTGCCTGGTGCGGGCGCGGGCGGACCTGCAGCGGATCGCCGACCGGTGCCGCGCGCTGCGCGGCGAGTACGAGGAGCGCTACCGGCAGCTGCGGGCACGGTGTCTGGCGTTCGTACTGACCGCCCTGGCCGTCCTGGCCGCGGTGGGGGTCCTCGTCCTCGCCGTCGCCCGGCCCTGAACGGGCCCTTCCGGAGAGGGTCAGCGTGGCGGCTGGTCCTGGTCGGGGTCCTGCCCGCCGAGCTGTTCCCTGAGCTTTTCCTGAGTGGTGTCGACCTGGCTCCTGTACTTGCCCTGGGTCCGCTCGTCGACGTAGTCACCGGCCTTGTCGATGCCCTTGCCGGCCTGCTCCTCGTGTCCCTTCATCAGCCCCTTGAGCTTGTCCAGCATGCCCATCGCGTACTCCTTTGCGCTGTCGTTCCCTCCCAGAATGACCGACCGCTGTGCCGACTGCATCCGCAGCGGCCCGGAGGAAAGGGCCCGGAGGAAAGGGGCCGGAGGAAAGAGAAAAGAGAGGGGAGGAAGGTCAGCGGGAGCACAGGTCCTCGGCCGGCGGAACGCCGTCGAGCAGCCGGCGGCCGTCCCGCTCGGTGACGTGCCAGGCCGTGCACAGGGAGTCGTCCCGCGCGGAGCGCAGCAGCACGAAGTCGTGGCCGCCCCGGTGTCCCACCTGTGCACGCAACGGAGGCGGATGCTCTCCCAGCCGGCCGAGGTAGCCGGCGGCGTAGTCGTCGGGGACGGTGTCCTCGTCGAACAGGGACTGTAGGGCGTCCGCGTCCCTGCCGTCCGCGGCCTTCTCGACCCTGCCGGCCAGGGCGGCCAGGCTCGGCGCGCCGGGCGGGGCCTCGGTCGCGATGGAGTAGCACACCACGCCCAGCCACATGCCCAGACCGACGAGCAGCGCGACCAGCGCGAGACGTGACTTGCCCGAACGCTTCGCGCGCTCTTCTGGCACTGGTCTTCCTCCCCGGCACACCCCTGTACCCCTTACGTGTTCCCACTCTCCCATGCGCGACGGCGAGGACGAACACGGGCGCCCCCGCTGCCCGGCGGTGACGGGTCACGACCGGCTGTGGGCGTGGGCGTACAGAGCCTGGGAGGCGGTGACCAGTTCTCTGCGCTCCTCCACGGAACCCACCATCGGCTGGGAGCCGTTGAGCGGCACCTGGGCGCTCTCGGGCAGGAACTTCACGGTCACCAGTCCGATGACGCCGGCCGCCATCAGATAGAACGCGGGCATCATGTCGTTGCCGGTGGCGTGCACCAGCGCCGCGGTGGCCAGCGGAGTGGTACCGCCGAACGCGGCGACGGAGATGTTGAAGCCGATGCCCATGGCCGCGTAACGGACCGCGGTCGGGAAGAGCGAGGGCAGGGTGGCGGCGCTCGGCGCGGCGAAGCAGGCCAGCAGGGTGGACAGGATCAGCACCCCGAAGACCGGCGGCCAGGTTCCGTGCATCTTGATCAGCAGGAAGGACGGAACGGCCAGGACGATCATCGCGGCCGCCGCGACGCCGTAGACCGGACGCCGGCCGACGTGGTCGCTGAGCCGGCCGATGAAGGTGATCAGCAGCACGATCCACACCATGCCCACCAGCACCAGAACGTCGGCGGAGCCGCTGGGGCGGTGCAGGGTCTCCGTCTGGTAGGTGGGCAGGTAGCCGGTGACCATGTAGTTGGTGACGTTGTAGAGGAGCACCAGGCCCATGCAGATGAGCAGGGCACCCCAGTGGTTCTTGATGATGGTCTTGAACTCGCTTCCCGCCGACTTCTGGGCGAGGCTCTTCTCGTGCTCGTCCAGTTGCTGCTGGAAGGCGGGCGTCTCCTCCAGTTTCATCCGCATGTACAGGCCGATCGCACCGAGCGGGCCGGCGATCAGGAACGGGAGCCGCCAGCCCCAGGCGATCATCTCGGTGTCGGTGAGGAGGAAGTGCAGCAGGGTGACCAGGGCGGAGCCCAGGGCGTAGCCGACGAAGGTGCCGAAGTCGAGCCAGCTGGAGAGGAAGCCGCGGCGGCGGTCGGGGGAGTACTCGGCGACGAACGTGGTGGCGCCGCCGTACTCGCCGCCGGTGGAGAAGCCCTGGACCATGCGGGCGATCAGCAGCAGGGCCGGGGCGGCGATGCCGATCGTGGCGTAGCTGGGGATCAGGCCGATGGCGAACGTGCCGGCCGCCATCATGATCACGGTGGTGGCGAGCACCTTCTGCCGGCCCAGCCGGTCGCCGAGCGCGCCGAAGACCAGGCCGCCGAGCGGGCGCACGACGAAGGCCGCGGCGAAGGTCGCGAAGGAGGAGAGCACCTGGGCGGTGGGGGAGGCGCCGGGGAAGAAGACCTTTCCGATGGTGGCGGCCAGGTAGCTGTAGATGCCGAAGTCGAACCACTCCATGCAGTTGCCGAGGGCGGAGGCGCCGACCGCCCGCCTGAGCAGCGGAGGCTCGACGACATGAACGTCCTCCACGCGCAGGGCGCGCTTGTTCCGCCACAGCCGGCGGACCAGCTCCTCGCGGACCTGCCGCGGCATGCTCGTCACGCGTTCCCGCAGCTCTTCCGTGCCGGCGGGCCCGGCTGGGCCGTCGGGTGTCACATCCACCACCACGCCACCTTGCTCATGCGCTGGTATGCGCAATACTCACATTCACGCCATGAGGGAACTCTGGCGGAAGATCGGATTCCGGTACGCGGCAACCGGCTGCCCCGAGCGGAGTACTTCACACCCACGACTCGCCTCCCCGGCAGGGGGGAAGATGAGATCGCGAGTGGACAGCGGACGCAGGAGCGACCAGGAGGAGCGTGGGTGCCATGCAGCACGAGCGAGCGGGCAAGCCGGCCCGGCCCGAGGACCTGATCGACGTCGCCCGACTGGTGACGGCGTACTACGCGCTGCACCCCGACCCGGCCGAGGCGGGGCAGCGGGTGGCGTTCGGGACGTCCGGACACCGCGGATCGTCCCTGGCGACCGCCTTCAACGACGACCACATCGCCGCGACCAGCCAGGCCATCTGCGAGTACCGCGCACGCCAGGGCACCGACGGTCCCCTCTTCCTCGGCGCGGACACGCACGCCCTGTCCGAGCCGGCGCGGATCACCGCGCTGGAGGTGTTCGCGGCCAACGACGTCACCGTGCTCATCGACACCGCGGACGGCTACACCCCGACCCCGGCGGTCTCCCACGCGATCCTGACGCACAACCGCGACCGCACCTCGGGCCTCGCCGACGGCGTGGTCGTCACCCCCTCGCACAACCCGCCCGGCGACGGCGGCTTCAAGTACAACCCGCCCAGCGGCGGCCCGGCCGGCTCGGACGCCACCTCCTGGATCCAGGACCGGGCCAACGAGATCATCGCGGACGGCCTGAAGGACGTACGCCGCATCCCCTACCGGCAGGCGCTGGCCGCGCCCGGCACCGGCCGCTACGACTTCCTGGACGCCTACGTCTCCGACCTGCCGAGCGTGCTCGACCTCGACGCGATCCGGGCCGCGGGCGTCCGCATCGGCGCCGACCCGCTGGGCGGAGCCTCCGTCGCCTACTGGGGCCGGATCGCCGAGCGGCACCGGCTCGACCTGACCGTGGTCAACCCGCTCACCGACCCCACCTGGCGCTTCATGACGCTGGACTGGGACGGAAAGATCCGTATGGACTGCTCCTCGCGGTACGCGATGGCCTCGCTGATCGAACAGCGCGACCGCTTCCGGATCGCCACCGGCAACGACGCCGACGCCGACCGGCACGGCATCGTCACCCCCGACGCCGGGCTGATGAACCCCAACCACTACCTCGCCACGGCCATCTCCTATCTCTACGCCCACCGCACCCGGTGGCCCGCCGAGGCGGGGGTGGGCAAGACGCTGGTCTCCTCCGGCATGATCGACCGGGTCGCCGCCGACCTGGGCCGCCGGCTGGTCGAAGTGCCCGTCGGCTTCAAGTGGTTCGTGGACGGCCTGATCGACGCCTCGCTCGGTTTCGGCGGCGAGGAGTCCGCCGGGGCGTCGTTCCTGCGCCGGGACGGCTCGGTGTGGACCACCGACAAGGACGGCATCGTGCTGGCCCTGCTCGCCTCCGAGATCACGGCCGTCACCGGCAGGACGCCGTCCGAGCACTACACCGAACTCACCGCCCGCTTCGGCGAACCCGCCTACGCCCGCATCGACGCACCGGCCTCCCGAGAGGAGAAGGCCCGCCTGGCCGAGCTGTCCCCGGCCCAGGTCACCGCCGACACCCTCGCCGGCGAGCCGGTCACCGCCGTGCTCACCGAGGCCCCGGGCAACGGCGCACCCATCGGCGGCATCAAGGTGACCACCGAGAACGCCTGGTTCGCGGCCCGCCCCTCGGGCACCGAGGACGTCTACAAGATCTACGCCGAGTCGTTCCGGGGACCCCACCACCTCTCCCAGGTGCAGGACGAGGCCAAGCAGGTGGTGCTGACGGCACTCGGCGGCTGATCCGCCCGGCCGCCGCGGCGTCAGCGTACGGGGAAGCCGAAGGAGTAACCCCGCTGCTTCAGCCAGGGCAGGACCTCGCGCAGGGCGGCGACGGTCTGGGACCGGTCTCCGCCGGCGTCGTGGAACAGGACGGTCGGGCCGTTGCCGATCTGGCTCTCGACGGTGGCGACGATGGCGGCGGCGCCGGGGCGTTCGAAGTCCTTGGTGTCGACGTTCCAGCCCAGCGGCCGCATCCCCCGGGAGGCGGCGAGCTGCCGGCTGTACGGGGTGAAGGCGCCGCCCGGAGCGCGGTAGTACTGCGGGCGGACGCCCCCGGACGCCTGGGTGATCATGCGCTCGGCGTCCAGGATCTGCCGCGACTGGTAGCTCTCGGACTTGGTGTCCATGGCGGTGTCGTGCGAGACCGTGTGGTCGCACAGCCGGTGCCCGGCCGCCACCACCGCCTTCACCAGGTCCGGGTGCGCCTCGGCCTGCGCGCCCACCATGCAGAAGGTCGCCTTCACCTCGTTGTCCCGCAGCACCCGCAGCACCTGCGGAGTCCACACGGGGTCGGGCCCGTCGTCGATGGTGATGTTGACACCCCGGGCGCCGCGGTCGGAGGCGTGGACGATGTCCGCCGGCACCGAGGCCCCCGCGGGGGCCTGGGGGCGGGCGCCGGGCGCGGCGGGGCGCGCCGATACGCCCGGACGCCTGTCCTTGCCCGCGACCGGGCCGGCCTGCGCTGTCCACACCGAGACCGCGGCGGCCACCGCCGTCACCCCGACCGCCGCCGCCAGCATCCGGCCGTGCCACCCTCGCTTGCTGTGCTGCACCATGTCCCGCCCCGTTCCACGCCGTCCTTGTGATCCCGTGCACGGGTCAGGACGGAGAAGGAGCGCCGCCGGATCCCGCCGTTACCGACCACGGACGATTCCGCGGGAAATCGGCGACACGCGCGGGACAATCGGAGGTGAGTGGCCCGCCTCACATGGCGTGACGAGGGCATGCCCGACACCATGGTCCTTTCACCGGCAGGCCGAAGGGATAGAGAATGTTCCGCAAGGTGCTCGTCGCCAACCGCGGCGAAATCGCGATTCGTGCTTTCCGCGCCGGCTATGAACTGGGCGCGCGAACCGTCGCGGTCTTCCCGCACGAGGACCGCAATTCCCTGCATCGGCTCAAGGCCGACGAGGCCTACCAGATCGGCGAGCCGGGACACCCCGTGCGCGCCTACCTCTCCGTGGAGGAGATCATCCGCGCCGCACGCCGGGCGGGCGCGGACGCCGTCTACCCGGGCTACGGGTTCCTGTCCGAGAACCCCGAACTCGCCCGCGCCTGCGAGGAGTCGGGCATCACCTTCGTCGGGCCGGACGCCGACACGCTGGAGCTGACCGGGAACAAGGCCCGCGCGGTGGCGGCCGCCCGCGCGGCCGGCGTGCCGGTGCTCGGCTCCTCGGCACCCTCCACGGACGTCGACGAACTGGTCCGCGCCGCGGAGGACATCGGCTTCCCCGTGTTCGTCAAGGCGGTCGCCGGCGGCGGCGGGCGCGGCATGCGGCGGGTCGAGGACCCGGCCGCGCTGCGCGAGTCCATCGAGGCCGCCTCCCGCGAGGCGGCGTCCGCGTTCGGCGATGCCACCGTCTTCCTGGAGAAGGCCGTCGTCGACCCGCGCCACATCGAGGTGCAGATCCTCGCCGACGGGCAGGGCGACGTCATCCACCTGTTCGAACGCGACTGCTCGCTGCAGCGCCGTCACCAGAAGGTCATCGAGCTCGCCCCCGCGCCGAACCTCGACCCCGAACTGCGGGAGCGGATCTGCGCCGACGCGGTCCGCTTCGCCCGCGAGATCGGCTACCGCAACGCGGGCACCGTGGAGTTCCTGCTCGACCGGGACGGCAACCACGTCTTCATCGAGATGAACCCGCGCATCCAGGTCGAGCACACGGTGACCGAGGAGGTCACCGACGTCGACCTGGTCCAGGCCCAGCTGCGCATCGCCGCCGGCGAGACCCTGGCCGACCTCGGCCTCTCCCAGGACGCCATCACCCTGCGCGGCGCCGCCCTGCAGTGCCGTATCACCACCGAGGACCCCGCCAACGGATTCCGCCCGGACACCGGCCGGATCAGCGCCTACCGCTCGCCCGGCGGCTCGGGCATCCGCCTGGACGGCGGAACCACCCACGCCGGCACGGAGATCAGCGCGCACTTCGACTCGATGCTCGTCAAGCTCACCTGCCGCGGCCGGGACCTCAAGACCGCGATCGGCCGGGCCCGGCGCGCCGTGGCCGAGTTCCGCATCCGCGGCGTCGCCACCAACATCCCGTTCCTGCAGGCCGTCCTCGACGACCCCGACTTCCAGGCCGGCCGGGTCACCACCTCCTTCATCGAGCAGCGCCCTCACCTGCTGACCTCCCGCTCCTCCGCCGACCGCGGCACCAAGCTGCTCACCTACCTCGCCGACGTCACGGTGAACAGGCCCCACGGCGAGCGGCCCGACTCCGTCGACCCGGTCACCAAGCTGCCGCCGCTGCCCGACGGCGAGCCGCCCGCGGGCTCCCGGCAGCTGCTCGTCGAACTCGGCCCCGAAGGCTTCGCCCGCCGGCTGCGCCAGTCGCCGACCATCGGCGTCACCGACACCACCTTCCGCGACGCCCACCAGTCCCTGCTCGCCACGAGGGTGCGCACCAAGGACCTGCTGGCCGCCGCCCCGGTGGTGGCACGGACCCTGCCCCAACTGCTGTCCCTGGAGTGCTGGGGCGGCGCCACCTACGACGTCGCCCTGCGCTTCCTCGCCGAGGACCCCTGGGAGCGGCTGGCCGCCCTGCGCGAGGCGGCGCCCAACATCTGCCTGCAGATGCTGCTGCGCGGCCGCAACACCGTGGGCTACACCCCGTACCCGACCGAGGTGACCGACGCCTTCGTCCAGGAGGCCGCCGCCACCGGCATCGACATCTTCCGCATCTTCGACGCCCTCAACGACGTCGGCCAGATGCGGCCGGCCATCGACGCCGTACGCGAGACCGGGACGGCTGTCGCCGAGGTCGCCCTGTGCTACACCGGAGACCTCTCCGACCCCTCCGAGCGCCTCTACACCCTGGACTACTACCTCCGCCTGGCCGAGCAGATCGTGGCCGCCGGAGCGCACGTCCTGGCCATCAAGGACATGGCGGGACTGCTGCGCGCCCCCGCCGCCGCCACGCTGGTGTCGGCGCTGCGCCGCGAGTTCGACCTGCCGGTGCACCTGCACACCCACGACACCGCGGGCGGCCAGCTCGCCACCTACCTCGCCGCGATCCAGGCCGGCGCCGACGCCGTGGACGGCGCGGTCGCGTCGATGGCCGGCACCACCTCCCAGCCGTCGCTGTCGGCGATCGTCGCCGCCACCGACCACTCCGACCGCCCCACCGGCCTGGACCTGCAGGCCGTCGGCGACCTGGAGCCGTACTGGGAGAGCGTCCGCAAGATCTACGCCCCGTTCGAGGCGGGCCTGGCCTCACCCACCGGACGCGTCTACCACCACGAGATCCCCGGCGGCCAGCTGTCCAACCTGCGCACCCAGGCGGTCGCACTCGGCCTCGGCGACCGCTTCGAGGACATCGAGGCGATGTACGCCGCCGCCGACGGCATCCTGGGCCGCCTGGTCAAGGTCACCCCCTCGTCCAAGGTGGTCGGCGACCTCGCCCTGCACCTGGTGGGCGCCGGCGTGGCACCGGAGGACTTCGAGGCGGCCCCGGACCGCTTCGACATCCCCGACTCCGTCATCGGCTTCCTCCGCGGCGAGCTGGGCACCCCGCCCGGCGGCTGGCCGGAGCCGTTCCGCACCAAGGCGCTCAAGGGCCGCGCACAGGCCAAGCCCGTGACGGAGCTGACCGCCGAGGACCGCGAGGGCCTGGAGAAGTCCCGCCGCTCCACCCTCAACCGGCTGCTGTTCCCCGGCCCGACCCGGGACTTCGAGGCCCACCGCCAGAGCTACGGCGACACCAGCGTGCTGGACAGCAAGGACTTCTTCTACGGGCTGCGCCCCGCCAAGGAGTACGCCGTCGACCTCGAGCCCGGCGTACGGCTCCTGATCGAGCTCCAGGCGATCGGCGAGGCCGACGAACGCGGCATGCGCACCGTGATGTCCACCCTGAACGGCCAGCTCCGGCCCATCCAGGTACGCGACGCCACCGCGGCCTCCGACGTGCCCGTCACCGAGAAGGCCGACCGGACCAACCCCGGCCATGTCGCGGCCCCGTTCGCCGGCGTGGTGACCCTCGCGGTCGCCGAGGGCGACGAGGTGGAGGCCGGCGCGACCGTGGCCACCATCGAGGCGATGAAGATGGAGGCCGCCATCACCGCACCGAAGTCGGGCCGGGTGACCAGGCTGGCCATCAACCGCATCCAGCAGGTGGAGGGCGGCGACCTGCTCGTCGAGATCGACTGACCCCACCGACGCGAGGCGCACCCCGGCAGAACCGGCGGTGCGCCTCGCGCGTACCGCGACCGGTCCGGAGACCGGCGCGCAAGGACGTGGAGCGAGTGATCAGTGCGCCGGTCGTGACGGTCATCAGGCCCACGGCGGCGGCCGGGAGGCCGGCGGTGCGATCCGGGCGAGTGATGAGTCACGTGGTGTCAAGTGCGTGCCTGCGGAGGAGATGCCGGCCCTGCGCAGGCACCCGTCGATGAGGCTGCGCGTCGGCCACTGCCTCGAGAACCACGGTGTTCCGTATCTGGGCCGAACGCTCCAGCCACTCCTGGTACGCCGGTGCCTGAAGGACGGTTTCCCAGTAGGCCTCCTCCAACTCGACGTAGACGTTGTCGAGTTCGGCTTCGCTGCGGGCGACGAGCAGGAGCCGTACGCCGATCGGGTCGCCCTGCAGGGGCCGGGTGGCGAGGTCGGATCGGGGGCGTGTGGTGGGCTGGCTGACGGTGACCACCTCGCCGGTGGCGGCCAGGGAGTAGGCGGTGAGGTAGTCGCCGTGCAGCATGTCGGGTTCGAGCCCCGCCTCGCGCAGTACGCGGCACACGGCGTCCCACTCGCCGTCGACCGTGGCGTCGACCATCCAGCGGTCACCGGCGAGATCGGTGAGCCGTATCTCGGGCCGTGCGGCCGCCGGGTGATCGGCGGCGAGTGAGACGAACTGCGGTTCGCGCTCGACCAGTACGCGCAGACAGAGCCCGGACGGGATGCGCAGCGGGCTGCCCTCGACCTCGTGCACGAAGGCCATGTCGAGCCGGCCCGTGGCGACCATGCGCAGCAGGGAGTTGGCGGACACGTCCATCTGGAGGGTGGGTTCGGTGCGGGGCACGCGGGTGCGCAGCCGGCGCAGCCAGCCCGGCAGGGCCCGGCTGGCGGTGGCGCCGATGCGCAGGCGGGGCCCGTCGGTGGCGCGCGCTGCCGCCGCCCTCGTCTCGGTCACGAGCGCGGCGAGTTCGGTGACCAGGGGCCTGGCGCGGCTCAGTACCGCGTACCCCAGCGGTGTGGGGCGGCAGCCCGTACGGGTGCGCAGGAAGAGCTGGCCGCCGAGGGCGTGCTCGATGCGACGCAGCTGGGTGCTCAACGAAGGCTGCGCCACACCGAGTTGACGAGCCGCCCGGTGCAGGCTGCCGTGGTCGGCGATGGCGCACAGCACGCGCAGGTGCCTCACCTCGAGCTCCATGGGAGGGAGCGTAGGGCGGCGTGGGACGCCACACCAGATGTTCAAATCCCAACGGAACCAGCGGAATCGTACGAGTCGGTCCCCGATAGCTTCGCGCTATCCCCAACTGCCATCATCCGCTAGGCCGTTGGTATGCCCGACACTCCTGCGTGACCGATCGTTCACCACCCCACACGAACGAGGAGTTCCCCCACATGAAGTCGTCCCGCACGAGACTTACGGCTCTCGCACTCGGCCTCGGCCTGGCGTCGGCCGCGCTCGGCACCGCGTCACCGGCGAGCGCCCAGGCGACCGGGTCCGCGACGTCCGGGTCCGCCACCGCCTCGTACGCCCAGTACGCCGGCTCGGCGGAGAACGCCGCCGGCAACAAGGCGTTCTTCGAGGCCGTGATGCAGTCGGTCGCCGAGAGGCAGGCCGCCCAGCCGAGCCTGCAGGCGGCGGTGACCGTCTACTACAACGCCTCCCAGGCGCCCAGCTTCCGCTCGCAGATATCGAGCGCCGCCTCCATCTGGAACAGCTCCGTGTCCAACGTCAAGCTCCAGGCGACGTCGGGCAGCGCCGACTTCTCCTTCCGCGAGGGCAACGACTCGCGCGGCTCGTACGCCTCGACCAACGGCCACGGCAAGGGCTACATCTTCCTCGACTACGCGCAGAACCGGCAGTACGACTCGATCCGCGTCACCGCCCACGAGACCGGTCACGTGCTAGGCCTGCCGGACCACTACAGCGGCCCCTGCAGCGAGCTGATGTCGGGCGGCGGCCCCGGCCCGTCCTGCACCAACCGCTACCCGAACGCGAACGAGCGCGCCCGCGTGAACCAGCTGTGGGCCAACGGCCTCGCCAAGGCCCTGAACAAGCTGAACAAGGCGCACTGAACCCACACCGCCGATCTCCGGTCCTCCCCGCCCGTCCCCCCACCGCTGCGGGTCGCCTCGCCCCACGAGGCGGCCCGCACCTCACACGGGCGGGGAGGACCGGCACCACTGACGTCCGGTGCGGTGATCACCCTCATGCCTTCGCCTCTCCCCACGGAACCCTGGCCGTGCGTCCTCCCCACCCCACGGCTGGTCCTGCGTCCGGCGGAACCCGCCGACGTGTCCGAGAGCACCCGGCCGGCGAGTCGTACATCGAGCGCACCCACGGCTCCTGTGACGACGACGGCCATGCGGACGCCCTCGCTCTGCGCTGGAAGTACGACGACGCCCGTCCGGTGCTGAACGGCAGGTCGACCCGCCTGGTCAAGGACGACAGTGCCGGGCAGTGACGGCTGGAGGCCGTAGGCCCCCGTGGGATGCCTCCGAGCTCCCCACGGGGGCCTACGCCTTTCTAGTGCCCGGACCTCGGTGTGCTGCCCGGACCGCAACGGCGAGCCCGGCCGCATGCGGAAACGGCTTCTCGCGCGTGCGCCGTCATGGACCGCTCACCGAGGCGGCGGAGTGCTCGCCCACGCGCTGTGGCCGGGGTCGGCCGAGCTGTGCGGTGAGGAGGTGGGCGTCGAGCAGTGCCACGTCGGCGATGCGGTCCGCTCGCGCGTAGCCGGTGAGCATGCGCTTGGTGAGTGTGAGCGCCTCGGGGGAGCGCCGGACCAGTGGTCCGACCCAGGCGTCGACGGCCGCGTCCAGTTCGTCGACGGGTGCCACCTTGTGCAGGAGACCGAGCCGGTGAGCGGTGGCCGCATCGAAGGGCTCGCAGGTCAGCATGAGTTCGCGGATCCTGGCGGCTCCGCTCTCGGCGATCAGGCGGCCCATGGCACCTCCCCACGCGGGCGGTATGCCCAGCCCCACCTCCGGCATACGGAACCGACAGGTGTCCGCCCCCGCGCGAAGGTCGCAGAAGGAGGCGAGTGCGAGGCCGGCGCCGACGACCCTGCCGTGCAGCCGGACGACGGTGACCGCATGGGTGTTCTCCAGGGCGTCGCACACGCGGTACGCCTTGTCGACGATGCGGCGCGTGGCGGCCCCGGTCGGATCCTCGGCCAGCGCCGTCCGGTACTCGTCGCGATCGGCGCCGAGGCAGAAGTCGTCACCCAGGGCCGACAGGACCAGCACCCGGATGTCGGGCCGTTCGTGGAGGCTGTTGAGCAGGGCGAGGAGGTCGTCGAGGGCCGCGATGTCCAGCGTGCTGTTCTGACCCGAGGGGTTGAGCCGGACCCGCAGGACCGGCCCCTCCTGATCGACGCGCAGCGCCTTGTACGGGAAGTTGTCGAAGTCGTTGGTCATTTCATTCATATGAGAGCGACATCCAGGTTCAGCGGGCGTCTGAAGGCCACGCGCGGCGCCCACGTCGGGCGGCGCACGAGAGTGAGGCCGGGGAACCGCCCGACCAGCTGACGGAGGAGGGTCTGGGCCTCCAGCCGGGCGAGCGGCGCGCCGAGGCAGTAGTGGATGCCTCCGCTGAAGGCGAGATGCGCCGGTTTGCGGTGCAGGTTGAACAACTCGGGATCCTCGTGCTTGGCGGGGTCGCGTTGGGCCGCCCCCACCATGAGGTGGACCATGTGGTCCTTGGGTATCTCGACGCCGCCCAGGACACAGTCCCGGGAGGAGACGCGGCTGATCACGTGGGTCGGCGGGTCGTAGCGCAACGACTCCTCGACGGCACCGGGCACCATGTCGGGATGGACGGTGAGCCAGTCCCACTGCCGGGGGTGTTCCAGGAGCAGCAGCGTCATGGTCGACAGCAGCGTGGAGGTGGTCTCCAGCGCCGCCAGCAGTACGAACAGGGCGAGGAAGTAGACGGCTTCGTCCGCCTTGTCCTGATCGCTCTCCATGGTGTCCCAGGTGGCGATCCAGCGCGACACCGGGTCCTCGCCCGGGTGGGCGCGCCGGTGACGCACCAGCTCCATGAAGTAGGCGCGCAGCTCCGCCGTGGCCGCGTCGGACATGGCCAGTTGACTGGCGGAGGGCAGCAACTCCTGGGTGAAGACCTGGTCGTGGGTCAGCTCCCGCAGCCGGGGGAAGTCCGCGGTCGGCAGGCCGAGCCAGTACCCGATGGTGGCGATCGGCAGCTCCTCGCTCACCAGGGCGTTGAAGTCGGCCTCGCCGTCGCGCAGTCGCTCGCCGAGGGTGTCGAGGAGTCTGGTCGTGGTACGGCCGACCGTCCCGCTGATCTCCTGCAGGGAGGTGCGGTCGAACATGCCCGCCGACCGGCGCACCCAGGTGTGCTCGGGCGGGTTGAGCGCGGGTAACGTCCGGCTCATCTCACGCGAGGACGGTGCCGTCCAACGCGTGCCGTCTCCCTGCTGCTCCCGCCACCGTGCGTCGGGCTCCAGCCAGTCACGGCTGCGCAGGATCCGGTCGCACAGGTCGAACTCCGTGACCAGGTGCCCTCCCCAGGGCGCTGCGACGACTGAGCCTCTCGACCTCAGCTCCGCGTAGATCGGAAAGGGGTTGGCCTGGCCTTTCGCTGTCCTTAGACGCGAGAACAGCGAAACGGCGAAACGTCTGTCGGGCGGCGGCGTCACCGCAGTCTCCACGACGGCTCCTTCCTGAGCATCAGCCGCCATGCCTACCCCGACGATGGCCGAAACATACAAGATGACTATTCCGCTTGAGGGTTGCCTACGTCACTCTCCTCGGGTCCATGCCAGGAATCGGCTGAACAGTCCTGCCTTGGGCCTGGGCGCGGGAGTCGACGCAGGCCTCGGCGCGGGCGCCGGGGCGAGGGAGGCGGAGGACACGGGCGCCTCCGGCATCCGGGGCTGCGGCTGCGAGGGCACCGGCGCCACCGTACGGGGCGTGAACCGGGCCGGGAGGGCCACCAGGGAGCGGCTCCACGGAGCCGGAACCCAGCTCAAGTCCTTGAACGGCACGCGCACTTCGATGTCCGGCAGCCGGTTGAGCAGGGACTCGACCGCGGTGACGGCGATCATGAACGCGGCGTCCTTGGCAGGGCAGGCGTGCGGGCCGGCCCCGAAGGCCAGATGCGCCTTGGCGCTGAGCTGCTCGCGGTGTTCGGCCAGCCGGGGATCGGTATTGGCCGCGGCGAAGGAGATCAGCACCGGGTCGTTCGCCTTGAGTGTCCTGCCCCCCAACTCCACGTCATGGGTGGGGTAGTGGGCCGCGTAGTTGGCGATCGGCGCGTAGTTCCACAGGACTTGGGTGACCGCATCCTCCACCGGCAGCCCGGGCTGCCAGTCGTCGTCCAGAATCAGGGCGCTGCTGGTGCCGATGGCCGCCGACAGAGGAGCGGTGCCCCCGGAGAGCAGCGTCACGAGCTGGTGCAGCACCTCCTCGTCGGTCAGCTGCGCGGAGTGCTCCATCAGACGGGTCGTCAGGTCCTGCCCGGGACGGCGCCGCTTGAGGGCGATCAGCTCGGCGAGCGCACCGCCCAGCACCTGGTCGGCGTCGGGGGTGCCGTCGAAGATGCCGCTGATCCCCACGATGACGCGGTCGCCGATCTCGGGCGGGCACCCGAACAGGTCGCTGAAGACCAGCAGCGGCAGAGGCTGGGCGTAGTCGGCCATCAACTCCGCCTGGCCGAGGCGGTCGGAACTGAACCGGCTGATCAGGTAGTCGGCGGACTGCTGGGTCTGCCGCACCAGCTGAAGCTCGTTGACACCGGCCAGACTGTCGGTGACCGCCTGGCGCAGCCGGGCGTGCGCCGCGCCGTCGCTGAACAGTGCGTTGGGTCGGTAGCCCATCATCGGCAGGGCCGGACTGCCCTCGGGGACGCGCCCCTCGTTCAGCGCGTTCCAGCGCCGCGAGTCCCTGACGAACGAAGCGGGGTTCTGCAGGATGTACAGGGCGGCGTCATAACTGGTGACCAGCTCGACCTGCACCTCGGGGGCGATGTCGGCCGGCGCGCTCGGGCCCAGGGTGCGCAGGTGCTCGTAGTGGCTGTCGGGATCGGAGCCGAACCGAGCGCCGTAGAGCTGGACGTTTCCGTGCGCGGGGCAGCCGGGTGGTGGCCCCTGTATACCGGGACTCTGCTGCATGAGGGGTGGCTCCTAGTCGATGAGGGACAGAAGGTGGTTCACAAGGGTGATGAGGGCCTGCGCTGCGGAGCGCTGGTCTCGTACGTCGCAGATGACGACGGGCGTCTTCGCCGACAGGTTCAGCGCCTCGCGCACCTCCGAGAGCGGGTAGGTGGTGGTGCCGTCGAAGTGGTTGACGCCGATGGCGTACGTCAGGCCGAACCGCTCGACCAGGTCCAGGACGGGGAAGGACTCGGACAGCCGCTCGGGGTCGACGAGGACCAGAGCGCCCAGCGCGCCCCGGGACAGCTCCTCCCACATCTCCTTGAAGCGTTCCTGCCCGGGCGTGCCGAAGAGGTAGAGCACCACTTCGTCGCTGATGGTCAGCCGGCCGAAATCCATCGCCACCGTCGTGGTGGTCTTGTCCGGAGTTCCTGAAAGGTCATCAAATCCTATGCTGGCTTCGGTGATTTCCTCTTCGGTCCGCAGCGGTTCGATCTCGGAGATGCTTCCGATGCACGTGGTCTTCCCGACCCCGAAGTGCCCCACCACAAGGATCTTCACCGCGGTGGAGACGCCTGAATCCAGGTACACGAATCACGCTCCGAATCGGGCTTTGAGGCCGTCGAGTACCGCGTTGAGGAGTTCTCGATCGACGCGTTCGGCACGGGGAACGGGCTTCCTCGCGATGACGAGGCCGCTCTCCTCCAACTCCGCCAGGAGAATCCGGACAATCCCCAGAGGCAGGTGCGTATGGGCGGCCACTTCGGCGACGGACAGAAAACCGTCCATGACCAGATCCAGAACCTGGCGGGCCTCGGGGGAGATCGTGCGAGCCGCGGCGGAGGCACCCTCGTGCGCGGACACGAGGGTGGTGCGCTCATACGCGTGGTCCGGGGGCAGGGCGCGCCCGTTCGTGATCACGAAGAGGGGGACTAAGGGAGAGGTCAGCTCCAGGTCCTGCTCCGGCTCGTCCTTCACTTGCTGATCACCGCCCCGCGGGATGCCAGATGTGTGTCCAGCCGGGGTACCGCCTGATGCAGACGGGCCGTGAACTCCTCGATGTCGGCGTCGTGTTCGGCCGCCGCGGCGAGGAAGGCGCCGCGGCCCGCAGAGATCAGGAAGATCCACCCGTGCTGGAACTCGATCACGGTCTGCCTCCACTGCGCGTCCTCGTGCACGCCGGCGAACTGCGAGGTGGCACGGCTGTAGGCATGGATCCCCGTCATCGCCGCCGAGATCGTGTCCGCCAGGTCCTGGCTCATCCCCGTGGTCGCGCCGCGGGGCAGCCCGTCGGAGCCCAGCAGCACGGCGTGGCGGGCGCCCCGCACCTCACCGACCGCCTCGTCGAGGCAGGCGATGGCGACCCCTGTGCCACCGGTGGCCTCCTGCCGGTCCTCGCCACGGCCGGGCCGCTCGGCCGTGGTCTGGGCGTCCACCCTGGGAGGCGAGGTGAGGTTGTTGCCGAGCCTGGCGACGAGCCGGTGCATGCGGAAGGAGATCTGCTGCATGTCGACGTCGGGCTCCGCCGCCGCGGCCAGGTACGCCCCCTGCCCCGCGCCGATCAGGAAGATCCAGCCGTGCGAGAACTCGATGATCGTCTGGTTCCACTGCCTGTCTTCTCCCGGCCCGGCGAAGTGGGAGGTCGCCCGGCTGAGCGACTGCATCCCCGCCATGGCGGCGGAGATGGTGCGCACATCCTTCTGGGCCATGCCGTCGGTCGCACCGCGGGGAAGGCCGTCCGCGGACAGCAGGACGGCGTGCCGCGCCTTCGGCACGTTGTTCACGATGTCATCGAGCATCCACGACAGGTCTGTGGTCATGTGTCATCGGATCCTTCGAACGGTGCCGAGGCGAGGTTCCGGCCCGAGAGCGTGCCGCGCTGGAAGGCTCCCAGACTGCGGCCGGCGGCGCGGCCGGTCTCCTCCGACGCCGCGGCGGGCGGTGCCGCCGTGTCGTCGTGGTCGGGAACGCTCGCGATGGGCACCTGGCGTGCTCCTCGCCTGGGCAGACCATGCGCGGTACGCGCGACGGACTCCGGCCGGGCCGGGGCGCTGTGGATGGTGCTGAGCTGGGGCGTCTCGGCCGGTGTGATCTCCTCCTCGGTCCACAGCTCCTCGGGCAGCAGCACGACCGCGCGGACACCGCCGTAGCGGGAGATGCCGGTGACGTCCACCCGGAAGCCGTACTGCTGTGCCAGCAGGCCGATCACGGGGAAACCGAACTTCGGCTGGTTGCCCAGCTGCGACAGACGGGGGCGGTGGTCACCGGAGAGTAGCGCGGACGCCTTCTGCCGGTCCTCGTCGTTCATGCCGACGCCGGCGTCGTCGATCACGATGCACAGGTTCTTCTGCACCCGCTGGAAAGTCACCTCGATCGGCGACCCCTGCTGAGAAAAGCTGGCAGCGTTGTCAAGAAGCTCGGCCACGGCGAGCGCAACAGGAGAAACAGCGGACGCCTTCAACGCAAAACCGGTCTGCTGCATGATTTCGACACGCCGGAAATTGCGAATCTGCCCCTGCGCGCTGCGCACGACGTCATAAACACTTGCGGCTTTATTGCGGCGGCCCAGCGGCGCACCACACATCACCGCAATACCCTGCGCCTTGCGCGCCATTTGCGCATTGGCGTGGTTGACTTCCAGCAGATCGCCCAGGACCGCGTGACCACCGTATTTGCGCTGGATTTCCTCGAGGAGTGCCAGCTGTTCCGCGGCGAGGCTCTGCAAAAAGCGCGCGGAGCCCTTGAGGACGGCCTTGGTGCTCTCCTCCGCCGCCTCTTCGGCTTCCTGGATGGTCTCGGCGTGCTGGGTCTTGTGCTGCTGCAACTCACCCCATAAACCAGCAAGTTGACCCTCGGTCTCGCTGAGCTTCTGTGTCAGGGTGGCCTCGACCTGGGCCTTTTTCGCCGCTATGGCCTTGTTGCGGCGATTGAGCACCAGGGCCGCGGCAACGGCGACCGCCACCGCTGCAACCAGGCACCAAACTAGTGCGTCTTGATTCATGGAAACCTTTCCTGGCGTGTTGCCTGCAGCCGTCGGCGGATGTACCTCACGGGATTCCGTGGCACAACCGCTCAGAACGACTCGACCGCCGTTGCGCCGAGCGCGGGCCGACCTCAATGCAGCGCCTGGCCGAGTGGGCCAAGGTCACAGACGTGGGGATGCTATCACTCGCATAGGGCGCTCTTTGCAGCGGTGAGAGACCGCGCTCGGCCGACTCCGTAAGCCGGCCGCTGATCTCGCGGCATACGCCACTTATGCGGTCGATTTGTCTATGGCAACGACGGTGGCCATTGCTTGAAGGACGCACGAACTTCACAACTCCGGGCTGCTTTTTCACAGCCGAGCGGACGGAGCCCGGCCCGCCGCCCGGACGCCGTGCGCCCGCCCGGGACCGTGACGTCACCGCCGTCGGCGCGCCCGGTGGACACCTCGTTCTCGCAGCCCACGACCCGACCCGCGCGGCGCGGTGCACGAGACCGGTGAATTTGCCGGTCCGTGCCGGCCCCTTCCTCTCCGACAGTGGCACCGCCAGCCCATCGGCGGCGCCTCCGGCCGGTGCACGGACGCAACCCATGCCGTATCCCCGTGCACCGGCCGGACCGGCGGCTCGCCGCGACAGAGAGGATCATTCGTCGTGCAGCAGCACCCCCACACCCGCACCGCCGGCTCGACCGCGAACCCGCTGCCGCTCCGTGCCGGGCGGACCAGGACCCGCCGGATCGCCGGACTGGCCGCGGCCGTCGCCGCCGTCGTCGGCCTCACCACCTTCACCGGCCCCGGCGTCCACGCGGCGGACAACCCCTACCAGCGCGGCCCGGCGCCGACCAACTCCAGCATCGAGGCACTGCGCGGCCCGTACGCCGTCTCCTCGCTCTCCGTCTCCTCGCTCTCCGTCACGGGCTTCGGCGGCGGCACCATCTACTATCCGACGAGCACCGCCGACGGCACCTTCGGCGCGATCGCCGTCTCGCCCGGCTTCACCGCCTACGAATCCTCCATCGCCTGGCTGGGCCCGCGCCTGGCCTCCCAGGGCTTCGTCGTCTTCACCATCGACACGAAGACCACCCTCGACCAGCCCGACTCCCGCGGCGACCAACTGCTCGCCGCACTCGACTACCTCACCGGCCGCAGCGCGGTCCGCAGCCGCGTCGACAGCAGCCGGCTCGGCGTCATGGGCCACTCGATGGGCGGTGGCGGCACCCTCGAAGCCTCCAAGAAGCGCCCCTCGCTCCGGGCCGCGGTCCCGCTGACGCCCTGGAACCTCGACAAGACCTGGCCCGAGGTCAGGACACCCACCCTGATCTTCGGGGCCGACGGCGACACGATCGCCCCGGTCTCCACGCACGCCAAGCCCTTGTACAACGGCCTGCCGTCCTCACTGGACCGGGCCTACCTGGAGCTGAACAACGCCACCCACTTCACGCCCAACTCGTCCAACACGACGATCGCGAAGTACAGCATTTCGTGGCTGAAGCGGTTCATCGACAAGGACACCCGCTACGAGCAGTTCCTGTGCCCGCTGCCGCGGCCGAGCCTGACGATCGAGGAGTCCCGGGGCAACTGCCCGCACACCTCCTGACGCCCTGCTGAATCCCGGCCCGGGGGCGGCCCGCACACGGTGCGGGCCG
>NZ_QFDQ01000037.1 GCF_003270085.1 Streptomyces triticisoli
GGAGGGGCCTCGCCCGACGGCCGCCCCGGCCCGGGGCGTGGCCGGGGTCAGCCCGGTGGGGCCTCCGCCCGGGCGGCCAGGCGGCGTTCCTCACGGCGGCGGGCCCGGCGGCGCAGGTAGCGGCGGATGCGGGAGACCAGGAAGGCGACGATGACGACGCCCGCGAGGAGGAGAACGGCGGCGATGACCGCCGCGGCCAGGGGGTGGAAGATCGCGAAGGTGACGAGGCCGGCCACTGAGAGGTCCTCGGCCAGGCTCACGAGCATGTTGCTCAGGGGCTCGGGGGAGGTGTTGACCGCCATCCGTGTCCCGGCCTTCACCAGGTGGCTGGCCAGTGCCGTGCCGCCGCCGACCAGGCCGGCCGTGATGTCCGACAGCGAGCCGCTCTGCCCGGCGAGCAGCGCGCCGATCCAGGCCCCGGCGACCGGGCGGATCACGGTGTGCGCGGTGTCCCACACCGAGTCCACGTACGGGATCTTGTCGGCGACCGCCTCGCACACGAACAGCACGCCCGCCGCGATCAGCACCTCCGGGCGTTGCAGGGCGGAGGGGACCTCGTCGCCCAGTCCCGTCGTGCCGAACACACCGAGCAGCAGCACCACCGCGTACGCGTTGATGCCGCTGGCCCAACCGCTTGTGAACACCAGGGGAAGTACGGACACGGAGGCGATCGTAGCCAGCGCACGCCCCGGCGTCGTGGGGGTGAGCGCGCAGAACTGAGTATCCGTACCTAGCCGGTGAGATGAGTACGCGCGCGGATGAGGCGGGAACCGCGTGAACGAGAGAGTGGAGGCACGGAAAGGGGCCCGGCGCCGGCACCGCCGACACGGGGCGGCGGAACGGCGCGGCCCTCGACCGCTCCTTCCGTCGGTCCGGACCGGCGGGAGCGAGGCACGGGGGACAGGGGGAGCACGAGAAAGCGCCGGTGCGGCGTGGCCCGCGGGGGACGTGGCCACGGCGCACCGGCGCTTCCGTCCTCAGGGGCGTCCGCTCACCCGTCCCTGCAGCAGTCTGGACAGCGCCGCGTGCACATCGTCCAGGGAGCGCTCCGGCTGGAAGGACTTCCAGTCCAGCGCGGCCACCAGCACCATGCCGACCAGCGCCGCCGCGGTGAGCGGCACGTCGAGCTCCTCGCTGAACTCACCGTTCGCCACACCCTCGCGCAGCACGCCCTCGACGACGGCGACCGCCTCCTGCCGCACCACCATGAGCGTGGACTGCCAGGCCCGGTTGGTGCGCCACAGCTCGGCCACGTACAGCTGGGTGAAGGACGGGTAGCGGTCGATGAAGAGCAGCCCGGCGCGCACCATCGCGTCCAGGGCGTCGACCCGGCTGCCGCCCTCCCGCGCGGTCCGCTCGGCCGCCTCCCTCAGGGAGGCCGTCAGCAGTCCCACCCCGTGCCGCAGCAACTCCTCGAAGAGGACGGACTTGCTGGCGAAGTTGTAGTAGACCGTGCCCTTGGCGACCCCCGCCCGCTCGGCGATCTCGTCCACGGTGGTGGCGGAGAACCCCTGCTCGGCGATGAGCGTGACGGCCGCCTCGTAGAGCTTCTGCCGGGTGGCCTCGCGGCGGGTACGGCCGCCCGGCGTGGCGCTGCTGCGTTTCATGGCCCCGATTGTCACAGGTACGAACTCCTCACAGCGGACGGAAGGGAGGCGGAAGGGGAGGTCGACGGCGGGGTCACAGACTCAGCTCCGGATGCAGCCGCTTCAGCGTCCACACCTGCCGGCGCCGGGCCGACAGCGCGGTCAGCGCGAGCGCGGCCGCCGTGAAGCCCGTCAGCACCGCACAGGCCAGCCACACCGGGCCGAGACCGCCGCCCGTGATCAGCCTGCGCAGGGCGTCGACGACGTAGCTCATCGGCAGGAAGGGGTGGATCGCGTTGAAGAAGTCCGGACTGGTCTGCACGGGGTACGTGCCGCCCGCGGACGTCAGCTGGAGCATCAGCAGGGCGAGGACCAGGATCCGGCCCGCCGGCCCGAAGCGGGCGTTCAGCCACTGCACGATCGCCCCGAAGCACACCGCCACCAGGAACAGGAAGGCGACCGTGCCTCCCGCGCGCGTCATCTCCAGGCCGACCGCCCAGTGCAGCACCGCCATCAGGGCCGCCGTCTGCAGCACGCCGACCGCCACCACCGGCAGCCAGCCGGCCAGCGCGATCCGCCAGGAGGAGGCGCCCGCGGCGAGCGCGCGCCGGTTCATCGGCGGGATCAGCATGTAGGCCACCATGGCGCCCACCCACAGCGACAGCGGGATGAAGTACGGGGCGAACCCGGTGCCGTAGTTCGGCGCGTGGTGCAGGCCCCGGGAGGCCAGCTGGACCGGGTCGGCCATGACGCCGGTGCGCCGGTCGCGATCCTCCTTGTCGTAGTCGGGAATCCGCTGGGCGCCCTCGTGCAGCCCGCCGGCGAGCTTGCCGGAGCCGTCGGCCAGCTTGTACATGCCGCCGTTGAGGTCGACGGCGCCCGCCTCGAGCCTGCCGACGCCCTCGTCGAGGCCGGTCGCGCCGGTCCTGGCCGTGCCGATCCCGGAGTGCAGCTTCTTCGCGCCCGCGGCGACCTTGCCGGCGCCCTCGTTCAGCTTGTTGATCTTCTTGACGGCGTCGTCGATGTCCTCGGACAGGTGCGGCGCGCGGTCGGCGAGCGCCTGGGCCCGCGTCCGGAGGGTGGCCAGGCGGGTGTCGAGCTTCTTCAGGTCGCCGTCGTTGTCCGCGATGAGAGTGTTGACGTCGTCGGCGATCCTCGCGACGTCGGCGGCGGTCTCCTTGGCCTGCTTCAGGTCCGCGCAGGCGGCGTCCGGCAGGGCGGGGTCGGCGCAGCGCCGGGCGTGGATGCCGTCCAGGTCGGCGGAGGCGGCGTGGGCGTCCTCGGCGGCGGCCGGGGCCCGCTCCACCAGGGTGCCGAGGTTGCGGCGGATCGCCTGGGCGGAGTCGGCGACCAACTGGGCGGAGTCGCCGATCGACTTCTCGTTGTCCTTCAGGAACGGGCCCACCGTGCCGTCGACCGCGTTGATCCTGTCGGCCAGCGTCCGCGTGCCGTCGGCGACCTGCCGTGCGCCGCTCTCCAGGTCGCTCGCCCCGGTGTTGAGCTTGGCCAGGCCCTTGGAGAGCTCGGACGAGCCCTCCTTGGCCTTGGTCAGACCGTCGGCGAGGTCCTTGGAGCCCCGCTCGGCCTTGCCGATGCCGCCTTTGAGCCGGTCGGCGCCGTCGGCGGCCTCGACCGTCTTTCCGTGGATGTCGGAGAAGGACACGAAGATCTTGTCCAGGTAGGACCGGGAGGCCTTGGTGGACGCGGCGGTGCGCACCTCGCTGAACACCGTCCGGGAGATCTGCCCGACGACGTAGTTGTTGGCGTCGTTCGTACGGACCTGGAGCGCGCTGGTCTCGGGGGAGTCGCCCGCACCGGAGGTGATCCGCCGGCTGAAGTCGGCCGGCAGGGTCAGCGACAGGTAGTACGTGCCGTCCTCGACGCCCCGGCGGGCCGCGGCGGCGCTCACCTCGTGCCAGTCGAAGACCTTGCTCTTCAGCAGCTCCTGGGTGAGGTCGTCGCCGGCCGTGATCCTGCGGTCGTCGGCGGTGGCGCCCCGGTCGTCGTTCACGAGGGCCACGGGGATGCGGTCGAGGCGGCCGTACGGATCCCAGAAGGACCACAGGTACAGGGCGCCGTACAGCAGCGGCAGCACCAGCAGGGCGACCAGGGCGGCGCGCGGCAGCATGCCGCGGCCGAAGCGCCTGAGCTCAAGAGCGGCCAGTTTCGGCGAGCGCATCGGCCGCCTCCTTCGCTTGGTCGTGCGGGGCGTCGGCGGTGGGCTCGGCGGTGGTTTCGCCGGCAGAGGGTTCGGCGGTGGTGGATTCACCGTCGGTCGGTCCGCCGGTGTCCGGTCGGTCGTCGGTCGGTCCGCCGGTGTCCGGTCGGTCGTCGGTCGGTCCGCCGGTGTCCGGTTCGTCGTCGGGTGTCGTCGTGGCGGCGGGCTCGGCGGAAGGGGTGACGGCGGGCTCGGTGGAGGGCCTGGTGGAGACGATCACCGCGCCCGCCGGTGCCTCGCTGCATACCGCGAGCACGGTCGTCCCGGACTCGCTGATCGACCGCAACTGCGCCCAGACGGCGTCCCGTTCGGCGCCCGGGAGCTTGAAGTCGGTGTCGTCGACGGCGAGCAGCCGCGGCCGGGACACGAGCGCCAGGGCGATCGACAGGCGCAGTTCCTCCGGGCGCTCCAGATCACGTACGGCGGTGCGGTCGCCCTTGGGCAGGGCCGCGAGATCGAGGCCGGCGGTGCCGAGTGCCGCGTCGATCAGCTGCTCCGCCTCGGCCCGGCGCTCGGCCCGGGGCCGCAGCAGGCCGCGCAGCGAGCCGCCGAACCGGCGCTGGAGCAGCGCCCGTTCGCGCAGGTGCTCGCCGACGGTCAGGGCCGGTTCGAGGTCGGTGACGCCCGCCACGTTGGCGAGCGCGGTGAAGCGGCGCAGGGCGGACATGTGCCGGGGCGGTTCGAACCCGCCCACGCGGGCCACCCCCTCCGTGGGCCGCATCCGCCCGGTGAGCGCGAGCAGCAGGCACGTACGGCCGGAACCGGACGGGCCCTCCACCGCGATCAGCGCACCGGGCTCCGCGTCGAGGCCGATGCCGCGGAACGCCCAGCCGCGAGGCCCGCGCAGACCGAAGTCGCGGGCGGTGACACCGAGGCCGTGTGCCGTGTGGTCGTGCACGGCTTGCCCTCCCCCTTGTTTTGAACTGACTGGTCAGTGCAAAAAAGTACCCCGAACCTGTGATCGAGGCAAAAGGCCAGGTCAGAACGGATTGTCAGTGCCATACCCCACGATGAGCACATACGGCACCTATGCCGTCACCCAGACGACAGGAGGTTCGTCATGGCCAACTCGTCCGCAGCCGCCGCGCGTCGGCGCCGCGCCACCGGCCCTGCCCCCTCACTGACCGGCCCCGCGAGCGACGTGCACCCCGTCCCGCGCCGGACCACGGCGCCGCCCGCCGCCCTCGACCTGCTCGCCCAGGCCCGCACGGGTCTGGAGGAGGCCACGGCCCTGCAGACCCCGAACGAGCGGTACGCGACGGCCCACCTCGCCGCCCTGCGCGCCGCCGCCGCCGTGCTCGCCGCGCGGGGGCGCCCGGAGCCCACCCCCCGACGGCGGGCACGCATCAGGAGCGCCTGGGAAGTGCTCCCCGAGATCGCGCCCGAACTCGCCGAGTGGAGTGCGCTGTTCGCCGCGGGCGCCGCGCGCCGCGCCCGGGCCGAGGCCGGCATCCGGGGCGCGGTCGGCCGGCGCGACGCCGACTCGTCGAGCGCGTACTCGTCCTCCAGCCGTCCCTGCCCCAGCCCCGCCAGGACACCGCCGCGGCGGACGGGCCGGGCGCCTCCCGCCGCGGCGCTCGAAGCCCGCACGGGCTGCCGGACGCGGGCTGACCGGGGCAGGGCGCGCCCGTACGGCGGTTGCCGCCACGGCGGGATCACGCCCGCGGTGACTGCGGAGCGAGCGGCAGGCGGGACGCAGGGGGCATCCGCCTTGCCGGGCTGCTGCCCCAGCCGGGTCCGCCCGGCCCCGGCAGGGCGGACCCGGGCGGTGCGGACACGGTGGGCGCCGCTCCCGCCGGGCGCACCCCGGCGGAGCCGAGCGGCAGGGCGGGGGCGGGAGGCAATAGGGTGGAAGGCGCCTGAAGCCCTCCGGTTCCCGTGCCCCGGGCGGGGAGGGCAGACCGATCGCTCCGCCGCGCAAGAGGCGGTGCCGCGCCGAGGAGTCAACTGCCGTGTCGGATCCGATGCGCCCGCCCGTCTCCCACCACCACCCCCAATCGACGTCGCTGCGCGCCGACCCCTCTCGTCCCCGCGCCTCTCTCCGTACCGCCGTGGTCTGGGAGGTCCTGCAGGACGCCCTGGACCGTCGGGCCAAGGCTGCGGGCCGGGAGTTCCTGGACGTCCTCGACACCGGCGGCGGCAGCGGCAAGTTCGCCGTGCCCGTGGCCCGCCTCGGCCACCGGGTCACCGTCGTCGACCCCAGCCCCAACGCCCTGTTCGCGCTGGAGCGCCGCGCCGCCGAGGCCGACGTGGCCGACCGGGTGCAGGGTGTGCAGGGCGACATCCACGGCCTGTTCGACGTGGTCGAGCGCGGCGGCTACGACGCCGTGCTGTGCCACGGCGTCCTGGAGTACGTCGACGACCCCACCGAGGGCGTGCGCAACGCGGCCGCCGCCCTGCGCACCGAGGGCGTCCTCAGCCTGCTCGCCGCCGGGCTCGGCGGCGCCGTACTCGCCCGCGCCCTGGCCGGCCACTTCAAGGAGGCCAGGCAAGCGCTCGGCGACCCCCACGGACGCTGGGGCGAGGGCGACCCGGTGCCGCGTCGCTTCACCGCCGAGCAGCTCACCGCCCTCGTGGAGGGCGCGGGGCTGACCGTCGCCTCGGTGCACGGCGTACGGGTCTTCGCCGACCTGGTGCCCGGCGTGCTCGTGGACACCGAGCCCGGAGCGCTGGACGCCCTGCTGAAGCTGGAGGAGGCGGCGGCCGAGCTGCCCGCGTTCCACTCGGTGGCCACGCAGCTGCACGTGCTCGGCGAGACCCGGAGCGCCGCCGGGACCTGAGCCGGCCCCCGGGAAGGACCGCTGGTCGCCGCTCCGCCGGGCATGGAGTGCGCCACAGGCCCCCCGGCCGACGGCTTCGCGCCGTATGATCGGAGGAGACCGCCCGGCATGACGGGTCGGCCGCCGGGGAATGACAGCCTCAGCGAGCCGGGTCCGGCATGGCGGGCTCCGGTTGGTCAATTGGCGCAGAGGGGCGGGTTTCACAGGGGCGATTCCCTGCCTATCCTGAAGGGACCCCCCCGGGTCGTCCCCCGGCGACTGCACAATGAGGAGGACTCCGTGCCGCTCTCGGAGCACGAGCAGCGCATGCTCGAGCAGATGGAGCGAGCGCTGTACGCAGAAGATCCCAAGTTCGCGTCGGCGCTCGAGGGAAGCGGGCTGCGTACGTACACCCGGCGGCGGGTCTACCAGGCAGTCGTGGGCTTCCTCGTGGGTATCGCGCTCCTCATGGCAGGAATGGTCGCCCAGCAGATCTGGGTCAGCGTGGTGGGCTTCCTGGTCATGCTGGGCTGCGCCGTGCTGGCCGTGACCGGCTGGCGCAAGGCCCCCAAGCCGGGCGAGCAGGCCGTCGGCGGCCCCCACGCCCGACACCAGGCCCGTCCGAAGCGCTCCATGATGGACCGCATCGAGCAGCGCTGGCAGCGCCGCCGCGACGAGCAGGGCGGCCGCTAGCCCGCCGATCACCCTTGATCGTGGTGAGGGGGTGACCACCGACGGTGGTCACCCCCTCACGTACGCCCGGAAAACCCCTCCGGCGCCGCTCCGGCCGCCTCAGAGCCCCGAGCACAATGGGCGCCCGGCTCGCGACGCTCCCCCAGTCCGGCGGCTGGGAGGTGCCCCCGGGCACGCTCCCCCAAGCTCTTCGAGCAGGGGGCACCCCCACCCCCAAGCTCTTCGAGCAGGGGGACCCCCCATGACGCCGCGAGCTGATCGGACTCCCCTTTTGTTCGGGGCTCTCAGCCCCGCTGACCCGACGGTCTCCGCAGGGACGGCCGGGCGGCGGTGAGGCGGGAGCGGAGCTCGGTCCACCGGGCCGAGGCCGACCAGGCCAGGCGCGCGGTCGAGCGGGGGGCGAGCGTGGCCCGCAGCCGGGCGCCGCGGGTCACCGTGCCCCGCAAGGCCCCGGTGACCTGACGGACGTCCTCGGCGAGCCCCGCCACCGGGCGTGGGCGCGGCGCGTACAGGACCTGTTCCACGGCGTCCGCCAGGCGGTGCACCGCGGCCGCGGCCGCCGGGTCGAGGTGCCCGAGGCGCACGATCCGGGCGGCGGCCTTGCGCGGAGTCTGCGACTCGTCCGGCAGGATCCCGAAGTCCCAGGCCGTGTCCGTCAGTTCCTGCCAGACCCCCAGGACGTGCGGCACCGCGTCCGCCTCGCCGCGCCCGTGCGCGCCCAGCCGGACGAAGCGCATCCGCCTGCGCCACAGCACCGGTGACAGCGGCAGGGCGAGGAGCACCAGTCCGCCGAGTGCCCACCCCAGGACCGCGTACCACTTCGGGCCGCCGCCGTCGGAGACCAGCACGGCCTGCGCGGACGGGCCCCCGCACTCCTGCAGCCGCCTCAGCTCCGGCGGGCAGCTCTGGTGCGCAGAGGGCGCGGCGGAGGGCGCCGTGCTCGCGTCCTGGGAGGACACCGCGGGGTCCGGCAGGCGGGTGTCCGGCGTCTCCGGCCGACTGTACGACGGCACGGTGCCGCGCGTCGGCGTCGGCTCGAAGCGGGTCCAGCCGACGCCCTCGAAGTACAGCTCGGGCCAGGCGTGCGCGTCCTTCAGGTTCACCGCCACCGTGCCGTCGCCCCGCGGGGAGCCGGGGGCGAAGCCCACCGCGATCCGGGCCGGTATGTCCAGCGTGCGGGCCATCGCGGCCATCGCGAAGGAGAAGTGCACGCAGAAGCCCTGCTTGTCCTTCAGGAACCGTGAGATGGCCTGCGGCCCACTGCCCGTGTCGACCTGGGTGTCGTACTGGAAGCCGCCGTCGACGGCGAACCAGTCCTGCAGCTCGACCGCCTGCTCGTAGTGGTTCGACGCGCCCTCGGTGATCCGGCGGGCGGTCCTCGCGACGTCCGCCGGCAGCGACTTGGGCACCTTGGTGTACTCGCGCTTCAGGGCCGGCGGCGGGGCCGGCGCGGTCGCGAGCTGCTCCGCCGTCGGCCTCACCTGGAGGCTCTTCACCTGGTAGGTCAGTCCGCGGGTGTTCTGCCCGTGGTCGCCGACGAGGGTCATGCCCACGGGTTCGTAGCGCCAACTGCCCTTGATGCGCACGCCGCTCGGCGGGTACGGCATCGGCAGCCAGCTCTGGCGGAACCCTTTGGACGTCGCGATGGTCGTGGTGATCCGCCCGCGTTTGACGTCGTCGGCCAGGCCGATGGGGGCGGGGAACGGGTCGGGCACGCCGACGATGTGCCGCTGGGACGGCTTCCAGGTGGTGCCGTCGAACTCGTCCAGGGACACGATCCGCAAGTACAGGTCCGAGAGGTCGGACGTGTCCGTGCGCAGGCTCATGATCGTGCGGTTCTCGTCGGCGTTCAGGCTGTCGCGCAGCGAAACCAGCGGGTTCACCGCTGAGATCGTGCCGCCTTTGCCGCCGCGCGCGCCGACTCCGGCGCCGGTGGCGTCCAGCAGCCCGCCCTGCATGGCCGGCAGGGCGAGCGGCGCCACCAGGGCGACGCCCAGGACGAGCGCGCCGATCCGGCGTCCGGTGCGCACCGGCGCGGTCGCGCCGGCTTCTCCGCCCCCCGGGCGCGACGCCCCGGCGAACACCCGCCCCCACTGCGAGATCCGGTCCCGGCCCTCGGCCAGCAGCAGCATCAGGTAGCCGGCGGCGGCGACCAGGAACCACAGCCAGGCTGTGCCGCCCTCGGACAGGCCCGCGGCCACGGAGTACAGGGCGAGCAGCGGCAGTCCCGCGGGGGCCGCGCTGCGGAACGTCACCGCGACGGTGTCCACGATCAGCCCGATCAGCAGCACGCCGCCGACGAGCATCAGCCGGATGCCGCCGGTCAGCGGCGCCGGGATGGCATACCGGCCGACGTCGTCCGCACCCTGTCGCAGCAGCTCGGCCAGGTGACGGAAGGCCTCCGGGCCGGGGACCAGTCCGGCGAAGGCCTGCGCCCGGGCGAAGACCAGGGTCAGCAGCATCAGCGTGACCAGGGCTTGCGCCGCCACGGTCAGCGGCCGCGCCAGCGGTACCCGCCGGGCCACCACGCCGACGCCCGACTGCACCGTCAGCAACAGCGTGACCTGTACGATCCACGTCGCGGACGAAACCAGCGGCAGCAACGCGCACGCCGCCATCAACGTGGCCGCCGAAGCGTACAACGCCAACCGCGCCCGCCCGCTCATACCCACCCCTCCCGCTCACCCGTGCGGCTCAACCCCACCGGCCCCCTGCCGAGCCGCCCACGCCACTCGCCCGGGACGCCCCGCCCCGCCCCTGCCGACCGCCCACCCGGTTCGTGGCCTCGCGCAGGGCGCGCGTGCGGGACGGTCCGGTCCGTCGTGCGGCGCGGGCCCGTGCCTGTCGGCCGCCTGCCCGGTCCGTGGTGTCGCTCAGGGTCCCCATGCGAGGTGCCCCTTCCTCGTGGAGGGCTGCCGGTCCGCTCACGCCACTGGCCCAGGACGGCCCGGACCCCCGTGGCGTTCATGACCACCCCTCGCCCGGGCCCGTGCCGCTCGTCGCGCGGATGGTCGTGCGTTCGCGGTCCGCCTGGCGCCACACCTCGTCCAGCGCCGCGCCCCGGGGCACGCCGACGGCCGTCCAGCCGGCCTCGCGCAGGAGGCGCAGGCGTTCCTCGGTGGGGTCGGCCGGGGCGGGGACGTCGGCCGGTTCGCGTGTCCAGGTGCGGCTGGACAGGACGAAGGCGACGGCCGCGCCGCTGCGCCGGCACATCTTGGCGGCCACCGTGGCCTGGACCTCGTCCAGATCGCCGAAGAAGGCGACCAGCAGCCCCTCCCTGCCGCCGCGCAGCACGTCGTAGGCGCGGGACAGGCCCGCCCCGTCCGAGTGGTCGATCACGGCGAGGGCGTCCATCATCAGTCCGGCCGCGTCCGCGGACTCCTGGCCGGCGCCCGCGAAACCCGCGGAGGCCTCGCCGGGCACCAGGCTGCCGGTGTCGGTCAGCAGCCGGACCGAGAGACCCCGCTCCAGCATGTGCACCAGGACGGAGGCCGCGCCGGACACCGCCCACTCGAAGGCCGAGTCGGGGCCGGCGCCCCGGTGGGCGAGCTTCCGGGTGTCGAGCAGCACAGTGCAGCGGGCACGCTGCGGCTGCTCCTCGCGGCGCACCATCAGCTCGCCGTAGCGCGCGGTGGAGCGCCAGTGAACGCGGCGCAGGTCGTCGCCGTAGCGGTACCCGCGCGGGATGATGTCGTCCTCGCCGGCCAGCGCCAGCGAGCGCTGCCGCCCGTCGCCGTACCCCTTGGCCTCGCCGCTCAGCCGCACCGGTGCCAGCGGCTCCACGCGCGGCACGACGGTGAGGGTGTCGTACGTCGAGAAGGACCGGGTCAGTTCGCACATCCCGAACGGGTCGGTCAGGCGCAGCTGCAGCGGGCCCAGCGGATAGCGGCCCCGCAGGTCGGAGCGGACCCGGTAGGACACCTCGCGGCGTCCGCCCGGCTCGACCCGGTCGAGCACGAAGCGGGGCCGCGGCCCGAGCACGTACGGCACCCGGTCCTGGAGCATCAGCAGACCCGTGGGCAGCCGGGAGACGTTGTCCATGAGCAGGTGCACACGGGCCTCGCTGCCGGCGGGCACGCGCGCGGGGGAGAGCCGGCGGCCGCCGGCCACCCGGTAGCGCGTGCGGTGGAGCACGGTCGCGCAGACCAGCGGCAGGGCGGCGAGCAGCAGCCCGACCCGCAGCAGGTCGGGCTGGCCGAGGACGTAGGCGCACAGGGCGGCGGCGACCCCGGCGGCCAGGAAGGAACGCCCCCGGGTGGTCAGGCCGGCCAGCGCGGTGCGCATGCCGCCCCGCTCCCCCCGGTCGTCCTCCGCGTGCGCGGCCCCCGTGTGGGACATCACAGCCTCCGCGGCGTCTGCCGGACGTACGCCGGCGTGCCGTGGCCCAGACCGAAGCCGCCGGACTGCTGGGGCCCGGCGGGCACCGGGGTGCTCCGCAGGATCTCCTGGACGACCTGCTCGGAGGTGCGGCGGTTGAGCTGGGCCTGGGCGGTGGGCAGCAGCCGGTGGGCCAGCACGGCCACGGCGAGCGCCTGTACGTCGTCCGGCAGCGCGTACTCCCGGCCGCTCAGGGCGGCGGACGCCTTCGCCGCGCGCAGCAGGTGCAGCGTCGCGCGCGGCGAGGCGCCGAGTCTGAGGTCCGGGTGGGTGCGGGTGGCGGCGACCAGGTCCACCGCGTACCGCCGCACCGTCTCGGCGACGTGCACGCCGCGCACCGTCTCGATCAGCTTGGTGATCTCATGCGCGTGCGCGACCGGCTGGAGGTCGTCCAGGGGGTTCACCCCGCCGTGCACGTCCAGCATCTGCAACTCGGCGTCCGGGTTCGGATAGCCGATGGACACCCGGACCATGAAGCGGTCGCGCTGGGCCTCGGGCAGCGGGTAGGTGCCCTCCATCTCGACCGGGTTCTGCGTGGCCACCACCATGAACGGGGTGGGCAGTTCGTAGGTCTGCCCGTCGATGGTGACCTGACGCTCCTCCATGGACTCCAGCAGCGCCGACTGGGTCTTGGGCGAGGCACGGTTGATCTCGTCGCCGATCACGATCTGAGCGAAGATGGCGCCCGGCTTGAACTCGAAGTCCCGGCGCTGCTGGTCCCAGATGGACACGCCGGTGATGTCCGACGGCAGCAGGTCGGGCGTGAACTGGATGCGCCGCACCGAACAGTCGATGGACCGCGCCAGCGTCTTGGCGAGCATCGTCTTGCCCACCCCGGGGACGTCCTCGATCAGAAGGTGCCCCTCGGCGAGCAGTACGGTCAGCGAAAGCCGTACGACCTCGGGCTTGCCCTCGATCACTCCTTCCACCGAACTGCGGATCCGCTCCACGGTGGAGGTCAGATCAGTGAGGCTCGCTCGCTCGTCATAGGTCGTCACCCGGCCCTCCTCGGCCCTTCCCCCAAGCCCTCTGCCGAGCAGGGGATACCCCAATTTCCCGGGCCGACGCTCTGCTGTGAGGTCCGGCCCGCCCCGAATCACGGCCACCACGCGGAAAGGTTCCGCGAGGTTCCGCGTGCGGCCACACCCCGCATTCTTGCCGCCGTTACCGATTCGTGTCACTCGCCTGTGGACAACTGGCCGCGGTAAGTCGGCTTTTACGACCTTTCGCAGGTGACGGCGGCATGATGCGCACCGGATGTCCGGCGCGCGTGCGAGGGTCAGGCGGGGTCGATCTCGCGCAGCAGGCCCGTCCTGACGTCGAAGACGAAGCCGCGCACGTCGTCGGTGTGCAGCAGGAACGGCGAGGTGCGCACGCGCTGCATGGACTGCCGCACGTCCTGGTCGGCGTCCCGGAAGGCTTCCACGGCCCAGGCCGGACGCTGCCCGACCTCCATCTCCAGTTCGTGCCGGAAGTCCTCGGTGATGGACTCCAGGCCACAGTTGGTGTGGTGGATCAGCACGATGCTGCGGGTGCCGAGGGCGCGCTGGCTGATGGTCAACGAGCGGATGACGTCGTCGGTGACCACGCCGCCCGCGTTGCGGATGGTGTGGCAGTCGCCGAGCTCCAGGCCGAGCGCGGCGTGCAGGTCGAGACGGGCGTCCATGCAGGCCACGACCGCGACGTGCAGCACGGGCCGGGCGTCCATCCCCGGGTCGATGAACGCGGCGGCATAGCGCTGGTTGGCCTCCGTGAGGCGGTCGGTGACCGTGCCTGTCCTTATGGCGCTCTCGGATCCGGGAGGAACTGATGCGGATGTCGTCATACTCATGACGTTACTGGCCGTGCCCGCTCCGGTCCTGTTATGAGAGCGGACAAAGAACCCCATCGCGGCTTGTTGTGAGCGACCCCACACAGACGGCAAATCCTGTCCGTACGGGTGAATCTTTTCGAATTCCAGTGTCACCGGCACTCTGTCGGGCGACGCGCAGGCCGGTTGATTGACCGCGAGACGGGGTGGACTAAAGTGGCGCGAAGCGGGAGGCGTGGCCCTCCCTGCTGAACTGCATTTCCCAAGGCCCCGGCCTGAGCACCGGCGGCCCGACACGTGCGCGGCGCGTACGTACGGCTCGGCCTCCTCCCGCTTCCGGCCGGCCGACGCTTCCGGCGCCGGCAGGCTTCTCGTACCTGAGCGGCGGGGGACCCGGCGGTGCGTGCGGGACGCGCCGGACCTGAGAGGGCCCCGAAAGATGAATGGGCGCGAAGCGCCTCCGCAGAAGA
The DNA here is from genome assembly GCF_003270085.1 of Streptomyces triticisoli. Taxonomy (GTDB): domain Bacteria; phylum Actinomycetota; class Actinomycetes; order Streptomycetales; family Streptomycetaceae; genus Streptomyces; species Streptomyces triticisoli. The sequence continues at coordinate 13,914 of NZ_QFDQ01000037.1, forward strand.
GTGGCGGCGGGCGACGGGAGGGCAACAGCCGACATGTTCCCGTGATGCTCCAGCGGTGCCTGGACCTGCTGGCGCCCGCACTTCAGGGGCCGGGAGCGGTGGTCGTCGACTGCACCCTCGGCCTCGGCGGGCACAGCGAGGCGTTGCTCACCCGCTTCCCCGAGGCACGGCTCGTGGCCCTGGACCGGGACAAGGAGGCGCTGCGGCTGTCCGGTGAGCGGCTGGCCCCCTTCGGCGAGCGGGCCACCCTGGTGCACGCCGTCTACGACGAGCTGCCCGGCGTGCTCGACCGGCTGGGCATCGCGCGCGTGCGGGGCGTCCTGTTCGACCTCGGCGTCTCCTCCATGCAGCTCGACGAGGCCGAACGCGGCTTCGCCTACGCCCAGGACGCCCCCCTGGACATGCGCATGGACCAGAGCACCGGCATCAGCGCCGCCGAGGTCCTCAACACCTACCCGGCCGGTGAACTGGTCCGCATCCTGCGGGTGTACGGCGAGGAGAAGCAGGCCAAGCGGATCGTGGCCGCGATCGTGCGCGAGCGTGAGAAGGCGCCGTTCACCAACAGTGCCCGGTTGGTGGAGCTCATCCGTGACGCGTTGCCACAGGCCGTCAAGCGCACCGGTGGCAACCCGGCCAAGCGCACGTTCCAGGCGCTGCGCATCGAGGTCAACGGCGAACTCGCCGTCCTGGAACGGGCGATCCCGGCCGCGGTGAAGACGCTCGCGGTCGGCGGTCGGATCGCCGTACTGTCGTACCACTCGCTCGAAGACCGTCTGGTCAAGCAGGTGTTGGCGGCCGGCGCCGCGTCGAGTGCGCCCCCCGGGCTCCCGGTCGTACCCGAGCGTTACCAGCCCCGGCTCAAGCTGCTCACGCGCGGTGCCGAACTTCCCACCGAGGAGGAGATCGCCGAGAACCGGCGGGCGGCACCGGCCCGGCTGCGCGGCGCCGAGCGCATCAGGGAGGACGTCGAGTGAGGCAGGGGGACAGTTGAGCAGGAAACCCGAACTGAGGGGGCGTGCCGCCCGGCTCGCCCGGCTCTTCCCGGCGAACCGCAGCCAGGCCGCCCGCACGCCCTTCGTCCTCCTCGTCGTGCTCCTGCTCGGTGGGGGCCTCATCGGGCTGCTGATGCTGAACTCCGCGCTCAGCGAAGGCGCGTTCCAGCGGGAGGGCCTGCGGAAGGACACCAAGAACCTCACCGACGAGGAACAGGCCCTGCAGCGGGACATCGACGCCTACTCCGCCCCGGACGCCCTCCAGCGCCGCGCCCGGGAACTCGGCATGGTCCCCGGCGGCGACCCCGCCTTCCTGGCCCCCGACGGCACGGTGAAGGGCGCCCCCTCACCCGCCCCCGAACAGTCCCCCTACACCGACGTACCGGCAGCGCTGCTCCCACCCGAGCCCCTCACCACCACGCCGTACCCCACGCCCGGCACCCCCACGGACACCACACCACCCACCACCGCGACCACGCTCCACCCCTCCACGTCCCCGACCTCCGGCAGGTGACGGAAGTGTCCGACAGGAAGACTCCGCGGTGTCGTGTGCGTGGTCCCGCCGGGGCCGCCTGCCCCATCCCCGGTGCCGGCCCGGTCGTGCTCCGGCGGGTGACGCCCTCGGGCCTGGGGCGGGTGGCGGAGGTGTCCGGCGGGCGGGCGCCGTGCTGCCGTGCGGCCGGTCCCGCCGGGGCCGTCTGCCTCGGTGTCCGTCCGGTTCGCCGCCTGGTCGCGGGCGCTGACTCGGCCGCCTCCCAGCCCTCCACGTCCCCGACTCCCGGCAGGTGACGGAAGTGTCCGACAGGAAGACCCCGCGTCGTCGTGTGCCCGGGCCTGCCAAGGCCGCCCGGGCGGGTGGTCGGCAGCGGGCCGGGGGCGGTGGGGCGGTTCGGCGGCCGGCGGACGGGCGGATCCGGCTGGGCAGTCCTCGGCCGCGGCTGCGACTGGTCGGGTTCGCGCTGACCCTGGTGCTGCTCGTCTTCGCCGTGCGGCTGCTGCAGGTGCAGGCCGTCGACGCGAGCGCGTACGCCGCCAAGGCCGACGAGAACCGGTACGTCGTGCACACGCTGGCCGCCGAGCGGGGCGGCATCACCGACCGCAACGGCGTCGCACTGGCGACCAGCGTGGACGCCGACGACATCACCGCCGACCCCACGATGTTCACCCGCGACCAGCTGGAGATCGGCGACGGGCCCGAGCAGGCGGCCGCCCTCCTCGCCCCGATCCTCGGCCAGGACCAGGCCGCGATCGCCAGGAAGCTCCGTACCCCGAACACCCGGTACGTGCTGCTCGCCCGCCGCCAGACCCCCCAGGTCTGGAAGCAGATCAAGGACCTGAAGACCGCGCTCGCGAAGAAGGCGCAGGCGGACCGGACCAAGACCACCGTCAATGTCCTGGCCGGTGTCTTCTCCGACCCCAGCAGCAAGCGCGTGTACCCCAACGGCGACCTCGCCGCCGGGATACTGGGCTGGGTCAACGCCGAGGGCAAGGGCGGCGGCGGCCTCGAGCAGCAGCTGAACGAGCAGCTGGCCGGCAAACCGGGCAAGACCCGCTACGCCCAGTCCGGCGGCCGCGAGGTGCCCACCGCCGGCTCCACCGAGACGCCCGCGGTGCCCGGCTCCGACGTGGAACTCACCATCGACCGCGACATCCAGTGGGCCGCCCAGAACGCCATCACCGAGCAGGTGGAGAAGTCCGGGGCGGACCGCGGCTACGTCATCGTGCAGGACACCCGCACCGGCGAGATCCTCGCGATGGCCAACTCGCCCGGCTTCGACCCGGGCGACCTGTCCCACGCCGACCCCGCCGCCCTCGGCAACGCCGCCGTCCAGGACGCCTTCGAGCCCGGCTCCACCGCCAAGGTCATGTCCGTGGCCGCCGTACTGGAGGAGAAGGCGGCCACACCGCTCACCCACGTCGTCGTACCCAACCGGCTGCACCGCGGCGACCGGCTCTTCCAGGACGACATCGACCACGAGACCTGGTACCTCACGCTGAACGGCGTGCTCGCCAAGTCCAGCAACATCGGCACCATCCTGGCCACCGGCCAGCTCGGGAAGACCCAGCCGGAGGCCAACAAGGTCCTCCACTCCTACCTGCGCAAGTTCGGCATCGGCGAACCGACCGGGCTCGGCTTCCCCGGCGAGACCAGGGGCATCCTCGCCCCGGCCGACAAGTGGTCCACCTCGCAGCAGTACACGATCCCTTTCGGCCAGGGCGTCTCCATCAACGCTCTGCAGGCCGCGTCCGTCTACTCGACCATCGCCAACGGCGGGGTCCGCGTCCAGCCGACCCTGGTGCGCGGCACCAAGGACGCCGACGGTCGCTTCACACCGGCCCCCGAGCCCGCGAAGACGCGGGTCGTGAGCGAGAGGACGGCCAGGGAACTCGCGCAGATGCTGGAGTCCGTGGTGGACGACGAGCAGGGCACCGGCGTCAAGGCGCGCATCCCCGGCTACCGCGTCGCGGGCAAGACCGGTACGGCCAACCGCGTGGATCCGGACACCGGCAGATACCGCGGCTACACGTCCTCCTTCGCCGGCTTCGCCCCCGCCGACAACCCCCGTGTCACCGTCTATTGCGCGATCCAGAACGCCACCAAGGGCAGCTACTTCGGCGGCCAGATCTGCGGCCCGATCTACCAGCAGGTCATGGCGTTCGCGCTGAAGACGCTCCAGGTGCCGCCGACCGGGGCCAAGCCCGCGAACCTGCCCGTCGAATTCAAGCCGTGACCGGCCCCCACCGCTCCCGCACACCCTCCACGCGCGCTCTTCACGCCCTTCATCACCCGAATCATCACCCGAACGGAACAACCAGGAACCAGCCCGTGACAACGATCACCCCAGGCCCCGGCGACAGCCCCCCGTCCCGGCCCTCACTTCGCTCCGAGGCAGGTACGCCGGGTACGCTCACGGCCGTGCCACACGCTGATCAGTCCCAGACCACCGAGAAGGGCGCTTCCGTGACGTATCCGGGACCGCCGAGACCGGCCCGGGTCTCCGCCACCCCCCTCGCGGAGCTCGCCGGTCAGCTGGGGGTCACCGCCCCGGACGGCCCGGCCGAGATCACGGGCATCACCCATGACTCGCGCGCAGTGCGCCCCGGCGACCTGTACGCCGCCCTGCCCGGCGCCCGCGCGCACGGCGCCGACTTCGTCACCCAGGCGGCGAGCCTGGGCGCGTCCGCCGTGCTCACCGACCCGTCCGGCGCCGAGCGCGCCGCCGCCACCGGCCTGCCGGTCCTGGCCGTGGACGACCCGCGCGGGCGGATGGGCGAGCTGGCGGCCACGATCTACGGCCGGCCGGGCCGCGACCTGCTCCAGATCGGCATCACCGGCACCTCCGGCAAGACCACCACCGCCTACCTCGTCGAGGGCGGCCTGAAGACCGTGAAGTCCACCGGACTGATCGGCACGGTCGAGATGCGCATCGGCGAGGAACGCGTCAAGTCCGAGCGCACCACCCCCGAAGCCACCGACCTCCAGGCCCTGTTCGCGGTCATGCGCGAGCGCGGTGTCGAGGCGGTCGCCATGGAGGTCTCCAGCCACGCCCTGGTGCTCGGCCGGGTCGACGGCTGCGTCTTCGACGTCGCCGTCTTCACCAACCTCAGCCCGGAGCACATGGAGTTCCACTCCGACATGGAGGACTACTTCCGGGCCAAGGCACAGCTGTTCACCCCCGAGCGCAGCCGGCTCGGCGTGATCAATCACGACGACGAGTACGGGCGCCGGCTCGCCAAGGAGGCCGGCGTCCCGGTCGTCACCTTCTCGGCCGAGGGCCACCCGGACGCCGACTGGCGCGCCGAGGACGTCCAGGTCGGCCCGGTCGACTCCACGTTCACCGTGATCGGCCCCGAGGGCCGGCGGATCGCCGCCCGCTCGCCGCTGCCGGGCCCCTTCAACGTGGCCAACACCCTCGCCGCCGTCGTCGCCCTGGCCGCCGCGGGCCTGGACGCGCAGGCCGCCGCCGACGGCGTCGCCGCCGTACCGGGCGTGCCGGGCCGCCTGGAGCGCGTGGACGCCGGGCAGCCGTACCTCGCGGTCGTCGACTACGCGCACAAGACGGACGCCGTCGAGTCGGTCCTCAGGGCCCTGCGCAAGGTCACCAAAGGCCGGGTGCACCTCGTGCTCGGCTGCGGCGGGGACCGCGACCGGACCAAGCGCGCGCCGATGGGCGCCGCCGCGGCCCGGCTCGCCGACACCGCCGTACTGACCTCCGACAACCCCCGCTCCGAGGACCCCCTCGCCATCCTCGCCACCATGCTCGAGGGCGCCGCCTCGGTACCCGCGCACGAGCGCGGCGAGGTGCTCCTGTTCGAGGACCGGGCCGCCGCCATCGCCGCCGCCGTCGGCCGGGCCCGGTCCGGCGACACCGTGCTGGTCGCGGGCAAGGGCCACGAGCAGGGCCAGGACATCGCCGGAGTGGTCCGTCCCTTCGACGACCGCCAGGTGCTTCGCGAAGCCATCCAGAACACCCAGGGATGAACATCCAGAAGACCAGGGGATGAACTTGTGATCGCCCTCTCCCTCGCCGAGATCGCAGAAGTCGTCGGCGGGCAGACGCACGACATACCGGATCCATCCGTGGAAGTCACCGGACCCGTCGTCCGGGACTCCCGCGAGGCGGTGCCCGGCAGCCTCTTCGTCGCCTTCGTCGGCGAGCGCGTGGACGGCCACGACTTCGCCGCCGCCGTCGTCGAGGCGGGCGCGGCCGCCGTACTGGCCTCCCGGCCCGTCGGCGTGCCCGCGATCGTGGTCGAGGACGTGCAGACCGCCCTCGGCGCCCTCGCCCGCCATGTGGTGCGTCGGCTCGGCGCGACCCTCGTGGCGCTGACCGGTTCCGCCGGCAAGACCAGCACCAAGGACCTCATCGCCCAGGTGCTCCGGCGCAAGGCGCCGACCGTGTTCACGCCCGGCTCGCTCAACAACGAGATCGGGCTGCCGCTGACCGCGCTGAGCGCCACCGAGGAGACGAGGTTCCTCGTGCTGGAGATGGGCGCCCGCGGCATCGGCCACATCCGCCACCTCACCGAGCTGACCCCGCCGAAGGTGGGAGTCGTGCTCAACGTCGGCAGCGCCCACATCGGCGAGTTCGGCGGCCGCGAGCAGATCGCCCGGGCGAAGGGCGAGCTGGTGGAGAGCCTGCCCCCCGCCGAGGAGGGCGGCGCCGCGATCCTCAACGCCGACGACCCCTTGGTACGGGCCATGGCCTCCCGTACGAAGGCGAAGGTGATCCTTTTCGGAGAGTCCGGCGAAGCGGACGTACGCGCCGAGAACGTGAGACTCACGGACAGCGGACAGCCCGCCTTCAGGCTTCACACACCCTCCGGTGCATGTGATGTGACCATGCGCCTGTACGGTGAGCACCACGTGTCGAACGCGCTCGCCGCGGCCGCCGTCGCCCATGAGTTGGGCATGTCCGCGGAAGAGATCGCCACCGCGCTCTCCGAGGCGGGCTCCCTCTCCCGCTGGCGGATGGAGGTCACCGAGCGCCCGGACGGCGTGACCGTCGTCAACGACGCCTACAACGCCAACCCGGAGTCCATGCGGGCCGCCCTGCGCGCGCTCGTGGCGATGGGCCGGGGACGGCGGACCTGGGCGGTGCTCGGCAAGATGGCCGAGCTCGGGGACGAGGCGCTCGCCGAGCACGACGCGGTCGGACGGCTCGCCGTCCGGCTCAACGTCAGCAAGCTCGTCGCGGTCGGGGGCAGGGAAGCGTCCTGGCTGCAACTGGGCGCATACAACGAGGGTTCGTGGGGTGAGGAGTCGGTGCACGTGTCCGACGCACAGGCGGCGATCGACCTGTTGCGCAGCGAGTTGCGTCCGGGGGACGTCGTGCTCGTGAAGGCGTCCCGTTCGGTCGGTCTGGAGGGCGTCGCCCAGGCGCTGCTCGAGACCGGCACCGAGGGTGAGGTTGCCGCCCGATGATGAAGCAGATCCTGTTCGCGGGTGTCATTGGCCTCTTCCTGACCCTGATCGGCACCCCGCTGCTGATCAAGCTCCTGGCCCGCAAGGGCTACGGCCAGTACATCCGCGACGACGGCCCGCGCGAGCACGCCAGCAAGCGCGGTACGCCGACCATGGGCGGCATCGCCTTCATCCTGGCGACGGTCGCCGCCTACTTCCTGTCCAAGGTGATCACCGGCTACCCCCCGACCTACTCGGGTCTGCTGGTGCTGGGCCTGATGGTCGGCATGGGCCTGGTCGGCTTCCTCGACGACTACATCAAGATCGTCAAGCGCCGTTCGCTGGGTCTGCGCGCCAAGGCGAAGATGGCCGGCCAGCTGATCGTCGGCATCGCCTTCGCGGTGCTCGCGCTGCAGTTCGCGGACAACCGCGGCAACACCCCCGCCTCCACGAAGCTGTCGTTCATCACCGACTTCGGCTGGACCATCGGCCCGGTGCTGTTCGTGGTCTGGGCGCTGTTCATGATCCTCGCGATGTCGAACGGCGTGAACCTCACCGACGGTCTGGACGGTCTGGCCACCGGCGCCTCCGTGCTCGTCTTCGGCGCCTACACGTTCATCGGCGTCTGGCAGTTCCAGGAGTCCTGCGCCAACGCGCAGACTCTGACCAACCCTGGCGCCTGCTACGAGGTGCGCGATCCGCTCGACCTCGCGGTCGTGTCCTCCGCGCTGATGGGCGCCTGCCTCGGCTTCCTGTGGTGGAACACCTCGCCCGCCAAGGTCTTCATGGGCGACACCGGCTCGCTCGCGCTCGGCGGTGTGCTCGCGGGCCTGGCGATCTGCTCGCGCACCGAACTGCTGCTCGCGCTGCTGGGCGGCCTGTTCGTCCTCATCACCATGTCGGTGGTCATCCAGGTCGGCTCCTTCCGGCTCACCGGCAAGCGCGTCTTCAGAATGGCGCCACTCCAGCACCACTTCGAACTCAAGGGCTGGTCCGAAGTGCTCATCGTGGTCCGTTTCTGGATCATTCAGGGCATCTGTGTCATTGTCGGACTCGGTATCTTCTACGCGGGATGGGCAGCGGACAAGTGACCGACTGGCAGGGGAAGAACGTCACCGTCGCCGGACTGGGCGTCTCCGGGGTCCCGGCGGCCAAGGTCCTGCACGGCCTCGGCGCGAAGGTCACCGTCGTGAACGACGGCGACGACGAGCGGGCCCGGGCGCAGGCGGCCGAGCTGGAGGCGCTGGGCGTCACCGTGCGCCTCGGTGACGGCGACTCCCTGCCCGACGGCACCGAGCTGATCGTCACCGCGCCCGGCTGGAAGCCGGACAAGCCGCTGTTCCTCGCCGCCGAGCGGGCCGGCGTCCCCGTCTGGGGCGACGTCGAACTCGCCTGGCGGCTGCGCGGCCCCGACGCCCCGCCGTGGCTCGCCGTCACCGGCACCAACGGCAAGACCACGACCGTGCAGATGCTCGCCTCCATCCTGAAGGCGGCGGGCCTGCGCACGGCGGCCGTCGGCAACATCGGCGTCTCGCTCCTCGACGCGGTCCTCGACGAGGAGCGGTGCGGCGACCTCGATGTACTCGCCGTCGAACTCTCCAGCTACCAGCTGCACTGGGTGCCCTCCCTGCGCGCCCACTCCGCCGCCGTCCTCAACCTCGCCCCGGACCACCTCGACTGGCACGGCTCCATGGAGGCCTACGCCGCCGACAAGGGCCGTATCTACGAGGGCAACCGCGTCGCCTGCGTCTACAACGCCGCCGACAGGGCCACCGAGGACCTGGTGCGCGAGGCGGACGTCGAGGAGGGCTGCCGGGCCATCGGCTTCACCCTCGGCACGCCCGGCCCCTCCCAACTCGGTGTGGTGGACGGCATCCTGGTCGACCGCGCCTTCGTCGAGAACCGGCAGCACAACGCCCAGGAACTGGCCGAGGTCTCCGACATCAGCCCACCCGTCGCCCACCACCACCCTTCCAAGGAAGGCGCTTCGCGCCCCCATTTTGTTGCCCCGCACAACATCGCCAACGCCCTTGCCGCGGCGGCCCTCGCCCGCGCCTACGGCGTGCCGGCGAAGGCGGTCCGGGACGGCCTGCGGGCCTTCACCCCCGACGCCCACCGCATCGCGCACGTGGCCGACGTGGACGGCGTGGCCTACATCGACGACTCCAAGGCCACCAACACCCACGCGGCGGAAGCCTCGTTGGCGTCGTATGAGTCGATCGTATGGATCGCGGGCGGTCTGGCGAAGGGCGCGACCTTCGACGAGCTGGTCACGGGAGCGGCGAAGCGGCTGCGAGGCGCCGTCCTCATCGGTGCCGACCGCGCCCTGATCCGCGACGCCCTCGCGCGACACGCCCCGGAAGTACCCGTCGTCGACCTCGACCGGACCGACACTGGGGCGATGCTCCAGGCCGTCCAGGAGGCGCGGCGGCTCGCACGGCCCGGCGACACGGTACTGCTGGCCCCGGCCTGCGCCTCCATGGACATGTTCGCCAACTACAACAGGCGCGGCGAGGCGTTCGCGGAGGCCGTGTCCGAACTCGGCGCCTGACCCCGGCCGCCTGCGCTGCCGGGCGACCTCGGGAGGGAGGCGTGGGACCCGTGAGCCGAGCCGGACTTGCGCGGCCGACGTACAGCGGAGGCTCAGATGCCCGGTAGCCCCGGCAGCCGTACCGGCCGCCCGCCCGCGCAGCGGACCGTCGAGCGGCCCGTCGCAGCACGGCCGGCGCGCGAGAACTCCCTGCGGAACCTGATCGTCCGCGCGCGCAGGGCCTGGGACCGGCCACTCACCGCCTACTACCTGATTCTCGGCGGCAGTCTGCTGATCACCGTGCTGGGTCTGGTGATGGTCTACTCGGCCTCCCAGATCACCGCGCTGCAGATGGCGCTGCCGGGCTCGTACTTCTTCCGCAAGCAGCTGCTCGCCGCCGCGATCGGCACCGGGCTGCTGCTGGCCGCCGCCCGGATGCCGGTCAAGCTGCACCGGGCGCTGGCCTACCCGATCCTGGCCGGCGCGGTGTCCCTGATGGCACTGGTGCAGGTGCCGGGGATAGGGATGGCGGTCAACGGCAACCAGAACTGGATCTCGCTGGGCGGCTCCTTCCAGATCCAGCCCAGCGAGATCGGCAAGCTGGCCCTGGTGCTGTGGGGCGCCGACCTGATCGCGCGCAAGGAGGACAAGCGGCTGCTGAGCCAGTGGAAGCACATGCTGGTGCCGCTCGTCCCGGTCGCCTTCATGCTGCTCGGCCTGATCATGCTGGGCGGTGACATGGGTACGGCGATCATCCTCACCGCGATCCTGTTCGGCCTGCTGTGGCTGGCGGGCGCGCCCACCCGGCTGTTCGTGGGCGTGCTGTCGTTCGCCGCCGTGATCGGCGCCATCCTGATCCGGACCAGCCCCAATCGGCTCGACCGGTTCGCCTGCGTCGGCTCCACCGACGTGGACAAGTGCTGGCAGGCGGTGCACGGCATCTACGCCCTCGCCTCCGGCGGGCTGTTCGGTTCCGGGCTCGGTGCCAGCGTGGAGAAATGGGGCCAACTCCCCGAGGCCCACACCGACTTCATCTTCGCCGTCACCGGCGAGGAACTGGGCCTGGCGGGCACGCTGTCCGTGCTCGCCCTGTTCGCGGCTCTAGGCTATGCGGGCATCCGCGTGGCCGGACGCACGGAGGACCCCTTCGTGAGGTACGCCGCGGGAGGCGTGACCACCTGGATCACCGCTCAGGCAGTGATCAACATCGGTGCGGTGCTCGGTCTGCTGCCGATCGCCGGCGTCCCGCTCCCGCTGTTCTCCTACGGAGGTTCCGCCCTGCTGCCGACCATGTTCGCCATCGGGCTGCTGATCGCCTTCGCACGCGACGAGCCCGCTGCGCGGGCGGCGCTTGCCATGCGGCAGCCTCGCTTTGGTAGAAAGCGGGCAGGAGGCTTGGCGTCCGGCCGGAAACCCGACCGCGCATCCGGTCGCGAGCCTCGGAGATGGAACACGATGCGACGGCGTGCCTCGGCGGCGCGTCCGTCCGGAGAGCGGTGAATTTCGGTGCATGTCGTACTCGCCGGCGGAGGTACCGCGGGCCACATCGAGCCCGCGCTCGCCCTCGCGGACGCCCTGCGCAGGCAGGACCCGACCGTGGGGATCACGGCCCTGGGCACGGAGCGCGGCCTGGAGACCCGGCTCGTGCCCGAGCGGGGCTACGAGCTCGCGCTGATCCCGGCGGTGCCGCTGCCGCGCAAGCCCACCCCCGAGCTGATCACCGTCCCGGGCCGGCTGCGCGGCACGATCAAGGCGGCCGAGCAGGTCCTGGAGCGCACCAAGGCCGACGCCGTGGTCGGCTTCGGCGGCTATGTCGCCCTGCCCGCCTACCTGGCCGCCAAGCGGCTCGGCGTGCCCATCGTCATCCACGAGGCCAACGCCCGCCCGGGCCTGGCCAACAAGATCGGCTCGCGCTACGCCGCCCAGGTCGCCGTCTCCACCCCCGACAGCAAGCTGCGGGACGCCCGCTACATCGGCATCCCGCTGCGCCGTTCCATCGCCACCCTGGACCGGGCGGCCGTGCGCCCCGAGGCCCGCGCGGCGTTCGGGCTCGACCCCAACCTGCCCACGCTGCTGGTCTCCGGCGGCTCGCAGGGCGCCCGCCGGCTCAACGAGGTCGTCCAGCAGGTCGCGCCCCGGCTCCAGCAGGCGGGCATCCAGATCCTGCACGCGGTCGGACCGAAGAACGAACTGCCGCAGGTGCAGCAGATGCCGGGAATGCCCCCCTACATCCCGGTAAGTTACCTTGATCGTATGGACCTCGCGTACGCCGCGGCCGATGTGATGCTCTGCCGCGCCGGCGCGATGACCGTCGCCGAACTCTCCGCCGTCGGGCTCCCGGCCGTCTACGTCCCGCTGCCCATCGGCAACGGCGAACAGCGGCTGAACGCCCAGCCGGTGGTCAAGGCCGGCGGCGGACTGCTGGTCGACGACGCGGAACTCACCCCGGAGTGGGTGCAGCAGAACGTCCTGCCCGTGCTCGCCGATCCGCACCGGCTGTACCAGATGTCCCGCGCCGCCAGTGAGTTCGGCCGCCGGGACGCCGACGAGCTGCTCGTCGGCATGGTGTACGAGGCGATCGCCTCGCGCCGTTAGGACCGTATGCACGAAAGGGCTTGAGAGCGTGGCCGGACCGACTGCCGCCGAACGCGGTGAACGCCAACAGGAGTCGGCCGGCCCGCCTCCGAGCCGCCGGCTCGGGCGGATGCGCCCTCGTACGATCGTCATTCTTTCGCTGACCGTGCTGCTCCTCAACGCCGGTTCGCTGTGGATGCTGTACGGCTCCGAGCGGACGCACGTGAAGCGCGTGTCCGTCTCCGGGGCACGGGTCCTGACGCCGGAGGAGGTGCGCGCCGTCGCGAAGGTGCGGCTGGGAAGCCCGTTGGTTTCCGTCGACACCGACAGGGTCGCGGCCCGGCTGCGCCGTGAATTGCCTCGAATTGACTCGGTCGACGTCGAGCGTTCATGGCCCGACGGAATCGAGCTGAAAGTGGTCGAGCGCACTCCGGTCATGGTGGAGGAAAAGGGCGGAAAGTTCGTCGAAGTGGACCGTGACGGTGTCCGGTTCGCCACGGTTTCCCAGGCGCCGAAAGGCGTACCCGTCCTGGAATTGTCGCTTTCCCGGTCGAGCTCGGCGGCGGCGAGCCTGCGGCGGTTCGGCGAGAGCCGGCTCGTGCGCGAGGCGGTCACGGTCGCCGGGCAGATTCCCGCCGCGGTCGCACGTGAGACGCGGGTCGTCAAGGTCCGCACCTATGACGACATCTCGCTGGAGTTGAGCGATGGGCGCACCGTCGCCTGGGGCAGCAGCGCGAACGGCCGCCTGAAGGTCCGCGCGCTCACCGCGCTGATGAAAGCGGCGCCGGAAGCGCGCCACTTCGACGTCAGGGTTCCCACCGCCCCGGCATCAACAGGGAGTTGACGGGCATCCGTGCAGGCCAGCACCCTGGTTGGGCAGCGCTGTGCCTGATCACATAGGGTGAAAAGAAAAACGGGAGGTTCGGCGTGTTCGTTGAACGGGCGCCACTTGTCGACTTAGTGTCCTGTTCCGAAGACTTCAGGGAACAGACACACTGGTAACCCTAAACTTCAGGGTTAGGGTTCGGGTCGGCGTTCGGACCGTCCCATTCGGCATCAGTCGTCGGTTCGCGGCAAGGCCGCGAGGCGGCGACACGTAACTCGAGGCGAGAGGCCTTCGACGTGGCAGCACCGCAGAACTACCTCGCAGTCATCAAGGTCATCGGTGTCGGCGGCGGTGGTGTCAATGCCATCAACCGGATGATCGAGGTCGGTCTCAAGGGCGTCGAGTTCATCGCCATCAACACCGACGCGCAGGCACTGTTGATGAGCGACGCCGACGTCAAGCTCGACGTCGGCCGCGAACTCACCCGCGGACTCGGCGCCGGAGCCAACCCGGCCGTCGGCCGCAAGGCCGCCGAGGACCACCGCGAGGAGATCGAGGAGGTCCTCAAGGGGGCCGACATGGTCTTCGTGACGGCCGGTGAAGGCGGCGGCACCGGCACCGGCGGCGCGCCCGTCGTGGCCAACATCGCACGCTCGCTCGGTGCCCTCACCATCGGCGTGGTCACGCGCCCGTTCACCTTCGAGGGACGGCGCCGCGCCAACCAGGCCGAGGACGGCATCGCGGAGCTCCGCGAAGAGGTCGACACCCTCATCGTCATCCCCAACGACCGGCTGCTGTCCATCTCGGACCGCCAGGTCAGCGTGCTCGACGCGTTCAAGTCCGCGGACCAGGTGCTGCTGTCCGGTGTGCAGGGCATCACCGACCTGATCACCACCCCCGGCCTGATCAACCTGGACTTCGCCGATGTGAAGTCGGTCATGTCCGAGGCCGGTTCGGCCCTGATGGGCATCGGCTCCGCCCGCGGCGACGACCGTGCGGTGGCCGCCGCCGAGATGGCGATCTCCTCGCCGCTGCTGGAGGCCTCCATCGACGGCGCCCGGGGCGTGCTGCTGTCCATCTCCGGCGGCAGCGACCTCGGCCTGTTCGAGATCAACGAGGCCGCCCAGCTGGTCAGCGAGGCCGCGCACCCCGAGGCCAACATCATCTTCGGCGCGGTCATCGACGACGCCCTCGGCGACGAGGTCCGGGTCACCGTGATCGCGGCCGGGTTCGACGGCGGCCAGCCGCCGGCCCGCCGGGACAACGTCCTCGGCTCGGCCTCCTCCTCTTCCCCGGCCCCGGCCCGCCGCGAGGAGCCGGCCCCGGTACGGCAGCCGGAGAGCCGCCCGACCTTCGGCTCGCTGGGCAGCGTGACGCCGAAGGAGAACCCGGAGCCCGTCGCCCCGGAGCCGGTGCACGACCTGCCGCCCGCCGCCCCGCCGGTCACGCCGTCGCCGCGGCCCACCTACACGGACAGCGCGGCCGAGGAACTGGACGTACCGGACTTCCTCAAGTGATAGGACAGCACGGCACCGTGAACGGCGCGCACTTCGCCTTCACCGACCGGTGGGGCGGGGTGAGCGCCGTTCCGTACGAGGAGCTCAACCTCGGCGGCGCGGTGGGCGACGAGCCCGACGCCGTACGCACCAACCGGGAACTGGCCGCGGGGTCCCTCGGACTCGACCCGGCCCGGGTGGTCTGGATGAACCAGGTGCACGGCGCGGACGTGGCGGTGGTGGACGGTCCGTGGCCGGCCACCGCCGGCATCCCGTCCGTCGACGCGATCGTGACCGGGCAGCGGGGTCTCGCCCTCGCCGTGCTGACCGCCGACTGCGTGCCGGTGCTGCTGGCCGACCCGGTGGCCGGGGTGGTCGCCGCGGTCCATGCCGGACGGCCCGGCATGGTGGCCGGGGTGGTCCCCGCCGCCGTACGCGCCATGGCCGGACACGGCGCCGAACCGGCCCGGATCGTCGCCCGCACCGGACCCTCCGTGTGCGGTCGCTGCTACGAGGTGCCCGAGGCGATGCGCGCGGAGGTGGCCGCCGTCGAGCCGGCGGCGCACGCCGAGACGAGTTGGGGCACTCCGGCCGTCGACGTGAGCGCCGGGGTGCACGCGCAACTGGAACGCCTCGGGGTGCACGACCGGCAGCAGTCGCCGGTGTGCACCCGGGAATCGGGGGACCACTTCTCGTACCGCCGCGACCGCACCACCGGTCGGCTCGCGGGCTATGTATGGCTGGACTGATGGGGCACGACGGACGCATGACGGACCACAGGGACGACCGTAGGGACGAACTCGCCGCGAATCTGGCGAAGGTGGAGCGGCGCATCGCCGCGGCGTGCGCTGCCGCGGGCCGGCCGCGCGAGGAGGTGACCCTCGTCGTGGTCACCAAGACCTACCCGGCCGCGGACGTGCGGATCCTGTCGGAACTCGGTGTGCGTCATGTGGCCGAGAACCGGGACCAGGAGGCGGCGCCCAAGGCCGCCGAGTGTGCGGATCTGCCGCTCACTTGGCATTTTGTTGGTCAACTTCAGACCAACAAGGTGCGATCCGTGGTCGGTTATGCCGATATCGTGCAGTCCGTCGATCGTTCCCGGCTGATCACGGCGCTGTCGAGGGAGGCCGTACGGGCGGGGCGCGAGCTGGGCTGCCTCATCCAGGTCGCGCTGGACGCGGGAGAGGGCGGACGGGGGGAGCGGGGAGGCGTGGCGCCGGGCGGAGTCGAGGAGTTGGCCGACCTCGTCGCCCGGTCCGAGGGGCTGCGGCTCGACGGGCTGATGACCGTCGCCCCGCTGACCGGCGAGTACGCCGGCCGTCAACAGGCGGCGTTCGAGCGGCTCATGGATTTGTCGACCGACCTGCGCGGTGCCCATCCGGCTGCCACCATGGTCTCGGCAGGGATGAGCGGGGACCTCGAGCAGGCCGTGGCGGCCGGGGCGACACATGTACGCGTCGGTACCGCGGTACTCGGAGTCCGCCCCAGGCTCGGGTAACGTCGCCAAGAAGTCGGACCACAGCAGAAAATATGGTCAATACCGCCGAAATAAGGCGCAACGACCTCGTGGATCGCGGGCACTTGGCGGTCGTCAGCGGATCCACCACAGAGCGGAGGACTCAGAGCATGGCCGGCGCGATGCGCAAGATGGCGGTCTACCTCGGCCTCGTGGAGGACGATGGGTACGACGGCCGGGGATTCGACCCCGATGACGACTTCGAGCCCGAGCTGGACCCGGAGCCCGAGCGGGACCGCCGACGGCACGAGCCGTCGCACCAGTCACATGGAACACACCAGCCTCAAAGGGATGAACCGGTGCGAGTGGTGCAGCCTCCGGCGCCGCGCGAACCGCTGTCCCCCTCCGCTTCGCTCCCGGCGGAATCCGGGCGTCCGGCGCGCATCGCGCCCGTGGCATCCATCACACAAGAACGCGCGAGCCTGGAGAAGAACGCACCGGTGATCATGCCCAAGGTCGTGTCGGAACGTGAGCCGTACCGGATCACCACACTTCACCCCCGGACGTACAACGAGGCCCGTACCATCGGAGAACACTTCCGTGAGGGCACTCCGGTGATCATGAATCTGACTGAGATGGATGACACAGACGCGAAGCGACTTGTCGACTTTGCGGCTGGTTTGGTGTTTGGTCTTCACGGCAGTATCGAGCGGGTGACGCAGAAGGTGTTCCTCTTGTCGCCTGCTAACGTCGATGTCACGGCGGAGGACAAGGCCCGCATCGCAGAGGGCGGGTTCTTCAACCAGAGCTGAGACGCACTACCGCAACACTGGCAAGAACTGGTACGGAAACAGGGGAGAGGGAAGCACCGATCATGGGTGTGTTTCTGGATGTGATCCACATCGCGTTGATGGTGTTCCTCATCGTGCTCATCTTCCGGCTGGTCATGGACTATGTGTTCCAGTTCGCCCGCTCGTGGCAACCCGGCAAGGCGATGGTGGTCGTTCTGGAGGCCACCTACACTGTCACCGATCCACCACTGAAGCTTCTGCGGCGGTTCATCCCGCCGTTGCGTCTCGGGGGCGTGGCGCTAGACCTGTCCTTCTTCGTTCTGATGATCATCGTCTATATCCTCATCTCCGTCGTGGGGGGCCTGCCGAGGTGACTGTGGACGATACGGTCTTGCCGACTGCCGATGACTACGTTGAGGTGAAGAGATGCCGTTGACCCCCGAGGACGTGCGGAACAAGCAGTTCACGACCGTCCGCCTCCGTGAAGGCTATGACGAGGACGAGGTCGATGCCTTCCTCGACGAGGTCGAGGCCGAGCTGACCCGCCTGCTCCGCGAGAACGAGGACCTGCGCGCCAAACTGGCCGCGGCCACGCGTGCCGCTGCCCAGAACCAGCAGAACATGCGCAAGCCTCCGGAGGACCAGCAGCATCCGCAGCACCCGCAGCAGCAGGGCATGCGAGGGCCGGGCGCTCCGGTGCCCGCCGGGATATCGGGCCCACCGCAGCAGCAGATGGGCGGCCCCATGGGCGGTCCGCCCCAGCTGCCGAGCGGTGCCCCGCAGCTGCCCGCCGGCCCGGGCGGTCAGGGTCCCCAGGGCCCCGGCCCGATGGGTCAGGGTCCCGGCCCGATGGGTCAGGGTCCCGGTCCGATGGGTGGCCCGGGCCCGATGCAGGGTCAGGGTCCCGGTCCGATGGGTGGCCCCGGTCCGATGCAGGGCATGGGTCCCGGTCCGATGGGCGGCCCCGGTCCCATGGGCGGTCCCGGCCCGATGGGTCAGGGCCCCGGTGGCGACAGCGCCGCGCGCGTTCTGTCGCTGGCTCAGCAGACCGCCGACCAGGCGATCGCCGAGGCGCGTTCCGAGGCCAACAAGATCGTGGGCGAGGCCCGTTCGCGGGCTGAGGGGCTGGAGCGTGACGCCCGGGCCAAGGCCGACGCGCTGGAGCGGGACGCGCAGGAGAAGCACCGTGTGGCGATGGGCTCCCTGGAGTCCGCTCGCGCCACGCTGGAGCGCAAGGTCGAGGACCTGCGGGGCTTCGAGCGCGAGTACCGTACGCGGCTGAAGTCGTACCTGGAGTCCCAGCTGCGTCAGCTGGAGACCCAGTCCGACGACTCGCTGGCCCCGCCGCGGACTCCGGCGGCCGCGTCGCTGCCGCCGTCCCCGACGCCCTCCATGGCCCCGGCCGGCGCGAGCGCCCCGTCCTACGGCGGCAACCAGCCGATGGGCGGCGGGCCGAGCCCGTCCGGGCCGTCCTACGCCGGGCAGCAGCAGATGACTCCGGCGATGACCCAGCCGATGGCGCCGGTGCGTCCGCAGGGGCCGTCGCCGATGGGGCAGGCGCCCTCGCCGATGCGGGGTTTCCTGATCGACGAGGACGACAACTGAGCGGCCCGTAACGGGTTCTGTGTGACGAGGTAGGCATCGGCAGCCTGTGCGAACGGCCCCGGAGGATTTCCCTCCGGGGCCGTTCCTGTGTGTCTCGTGTGCTGGGGCTCTCGCCCCGGACCCCCACCGGGGACCGTGTCCGGCTGCGGGCGGCCGGTGGCCGGCCGTGCAGTTCCCCGCGCCCCTCGGGGCCCCCTCCAGGGGCCCCCTGCGGGGCCCCTGGAGGGCTACGCCTTGCGGAGTCGGAACGTGAGCGACAGACCCTCGTCGGCGACGGCGTCGCCGTACGTGTCGTCCGCCTCGCCCTGGGCGAAGTCCGTCGCCAGGACCTCCTCGGAGATGAGACCGGCGTGTTCGGTCAGCGCGGCGATCGTCGCCGGGTCCGTCGCGGCCCAGCGCAGCGCGATGCGGTCGGCCACGTCGAGGCCGCTGTTCTTGCGGGCCTCCTGGATGAGGCGGATCGCGTCCCGGGCCAGGCCCGCACGCCGCAGTTCCTCCGTGATCTCCAGGTCCAGAGCCACCGTCGCACCCGCGTCGGACGCCACCGACCAGCCCTCGCGCGGAGTCTCCGTGACGATCACCTCGTCCGGGGCGAGGGTGATGGTCTCGCCGTCCACCTCCACCGACGCCGTACCCTCCCGCAGGGCCAGCGACAGCGCCGCCGCGTCCGCGTTCGCGATGGCCTTGGCCACCTCCTGGACCCGCTTGCCGAACCGCTTGCCCAGCGCCCGGAAGTTGGCCTTCGCGGTGGTGTCCACCAGGGACCCGCCGACCTCGCTGAGCGACGCCAGGGAGGAGACGTTCAGCTCCTCCGTGATCTGCGCGTGCAGCTCCCGGTCCAGGGACTCGAAGCCCGCCGCCGCGACCAGCGCGCGCGAGAGCGGCTGGCGCGTCTTGACGCCCGACTCCGCGCGCGTGGCACGGCCCAGCTCCACCAGCCGCCGGACCAGCACCATCTGCCGCGACAGCTCCGGGTCGATCGCCGACAGGTCCGCCTCCGGCCAGCCGGCCAGGTGCACCGACTCCGGCGCGCCCGGGGTCACCGGCACGACCAGGTCCTGCCAGACCCGCTCGGTGATGAAGGGGGTGATCGGCGCCATCAGCTTCGTCACCGTCTCCAGCACCTCGTGCAGCGTGCGCAGCGCGGCCTTCTCGCCCTGCCAGAAGCGGCGGCGCGAACGGCGGACGTACCAGTTCGACAGGTCGTCGACGAACGCCGACAGCAGCTTGCCCGCGCGCTGGGTGTCGTACCCCTCCAGCGCCTGCGTGACCTGGTCGGTCAGCGCGTGCAGCTCACTGAGCAGCCAGCGGTCCAGCAGCGGCCGGTCGGCCGGGGCCGGGTCGGCCTCGCTGGGCGCCCAGGCGGACGTACGGGCGTACAGCGCCTGGAAGGCGACCGTGTTCCAGTACGTCAGGAGCGTCTTGCGGACGACCTCCTGGATGGTGCCGTGGCCCACACGGCGGGCCGCCCACGGCGAGCCGCCGGCCGCCATGAACCAGCGCACCGCGTCCGCGCCGTGCTGGTCCATGAGCGGGATCGGCTGGAGGATGTTGCCCAGGTGCTTGGACATCTTCCGGCCGTCCTCGGCGAGGATGTGGCCCAGGCACACGACGTTCTCGTACGAGGACCGGTCGAAGACCAGCGTGCCGACCGCCATCAGCGTGTAGAACCAGCCGCGGGTCTGGTCGATGGCCTCGCAGATGAACTGCGCCGGGTAACGGGCCTCGAACAGCTCCTTGTTCCTGTACGGGTAGCCCCACTGCGCGAACGGCATCGAACCCGAGTCGTACCAGGCGTCGATGACCTCCGGCACGCGCGTGGCCGTCTCGCCGCACTGCGGGCACGGGAAGGTGACCGCGTCGATGAACGGGCGGTGCGGGTCCAGCTCCGACTGGTCCGTGCCGGTCAGTCCGGTCAGCTCCGCGCGCGAGCCGACGCAGGTGAGGTGTCCGTCCTCGCAGCGCCAGATCGGCAGCGGAGTGCCCCAGTAGCGGTTGCGGGACAGAGCCCAGTCGATGTTGTTGTTGAGCCAGTCGCCGTACCGGCCGTGCTTGACGCTCGAAGGGAACCAGTTGGTCTTCTCGTTCTCCTCCAGCAGCCGGTCCTTGATCGCGGTGGTGCGGATGTACCAGGACGGCTGCGCGTAGTACAGCAGCGCGGTGTGGCAGCGCCAGCAGTGCGGGTAGCTGTGCTCGTACGGCAGGTGCTGGAAGAGCAGGCCGCGGTCGGCGAGGTCCTGGGTGAGTTTTTCGTCGGCCTTCTTGAAGAAGACGCCGCCGATCAGGGGGAGGTCCTCCTCGAAGGTGCCGTCCGGGCGGACCGGGTTGACCACCGGCAGCCCGTAGGAGCGGCAGACCCTGAGGTCGTCCTCACCGAAGGCGGGGGACTGGTGGACCAGGCCCGTACCGTCCTCGGTGGTGACGTACTCGGCGTTGACCACGTAGTGGGCCGGCTCCGAGAACTCGACCAGTTCGAAGGGGCGTTGGTACGTCCAGCGCTCCATCTCGGCGCCGGTGAAGGTCTCGCCCGTGGTCTCCCAGCCCTCGCCGAGCGCCTTGCCGACGAGCGGTTCGGCGACGACCAGCCTCTCTGTGTGGTCCGGGCCCTTCGTCGCGACGACGTAGGTCACCTCGGGGTGCGCGGCCACCGCGGTGTTGGACACCAGCGTCCAGGGCGTGGTCGTCCACACCAGGAGCGCGGCCCGGCCGGCCAGCGGACCGGAGGTGAGCGGGAAACGGACGTAGACGGACGGGTCGACGACCGTCTCGTAGCCCTGGGCCAGCTCGTGGTCGGACAGGCCCGTGCCGCAGCGCGGGCACCAGGGGGCGACGCGGTGGTCCTGCACCAGCAGGCCCTTGTTGAAGATCTCCTTCAGGGACCACCAGACGGACTCGATGTACTCGGGCTCCATGGTGACGTACGCCTCGTCGAGGTCGACCCAGTAGCCCATGCGGGTCGTCAGCTCGGAGAAGGCGTCGGTGTGGCGGAGCACGGACTCGCGGCACTTGGCGTTGAACTCGGCGATGCCGTACGCCTCGATGTCCTGCTTGCCGTTGAAGCCGAGCTCCTTCTCGACCGCCAGCTCCACCGGGAGGCCGTGGCAGTCCCAGCCGGCCTTGCGGGCGACGTGGTAACCGCGCATGGTGCGGAAGCGGGGGAAGACGTCCTTGAAGACGCGCGCCTCGATGTGGTGGGCGCCCGGCATGCCGTTGGCGGTGGGCGGGCCCTCGTAGAACACCCACTCGGGGCGGCCCTCGGACTGCTCCAGGCTCTTGGCGAAGATCTTCTGCTCGCGCCAGAAGTCGAGCACGGCGTGCTCGAGCGCGGGCAGGTCGACCTGGGCGGGCACCTGGCGGTACTGCGGCTGCGTACTCAACGAGCTTCCTCCAACGGATGTGCTGCCTTCCGTCGGAGGGACGAGAGCCTTTGCTGCCTCACGCCGTGTGCGGCGCGCTCCCGCGGTACCACCCTCCTTGGCCCTCCGGCGCGCCGTACGCTCCGGTGAGCCCCCTCATTGGGATCGCGATGCCGGTTCTACTGGCCCTCGGGCTGTTCCCGGGGTGTTCTTCCGGCGGCTCCGGGGTGATCTTCACGCCGCGCTCGCCCCCGGGCTCACACCGTCCCCGGGTCGCTCTGGGCTGCGTACGCCGCTACTCGTCCCCATCCATGCTTCTCGCTCCGCCCAGTGTACGGCGCCCGGGGGACAGCGGCCGACCGGTTTTCCCGGACGGGTGCTGACCCGAATGGCGCGGCGGGGCCGTTCGGATCGCAGGACGCGCGGCTGATCGGATTACCCGGCGAAGAGCTGGGCACAACGCATGCATGCCGGTCCCGCGGCACACGCGAGGCAGGCGAATCGGGCGGCGTGCCCCGTTGCCGCGGGACTCGAGTCGATTTATCGTCCCAGCACGATTCGCGAATAAGATCACAATATGTGAAGGGGCCGCGGCCATGGTGGCGAAGAAGACCGCCGAGCAGTCGGCGTCCGGCAGGTCCCGGAACACCGGTGCCACCGGCGGTGCGGCCAGGAAGACCACTCGGGCGGCGGCCCGGGCCACGGCCGCAGAGGAGGCAGCGGCCATGAAGAAACCGCCCACACCCGGGCCGACCAGGGCCACGCAGGCACCTCCCGCGGAGGGTGCGCAGAGGACGGCTGCGAAGAAGACGGCTGCGAAGAAGGCCACGGCGGGGAAGCCCCCGCCGGAGGAGACCGAGCCGAGGGCGCCGGCCCCGGAGGAGCCGGCGCCGGCGGCGAAGAGGCCTGCCGCCGGGGAACCCCGGACCAAGGGCACCGCCGCGAAGAAGCCCGCCGTGCGGGAGGCGGACACCAGGAGGTCTGCCGCCGAACAGGCGGACGCCCGGGAGACCACCGGCAAGGAGACCACCGGCGGGAGGACCGCCCACAGGAAGACGGCCCCCGGACCCACGGCGGAGAAGAAGGCGCCGCCCGCCGGGAAGGCACACGCGCGCGAGGCGGACGGCGGGGGCGCCACGACCAAGGAGGCCACCGGCGGGAAGTCCCGCGCGGGGAAGGCGGCTGCCGAGGAGGTGGCTGTCGAGGGGGCGGGGGCCGCGAGGGCGGTCGGTGAGGGTGCCGTGGCCGACGGGGGCGTCGGCGGGAAGGCCCGCGCCGGGAAGGCGGCCGCCCGGGAGACGGGTGTCGCGGGGGCCGGCGGCGAGGAGACCGGTGCCGCCGGCGGGAAGGCGGCTGCCGAGGAGGTGGGGGCCGGCGCCGGGACGGGCGACGGTGGTGCCGCCGGGGAGGCCCGGGGTGTTTCCGGGGGCGGTGCGGGCAGGAAGAGGACGGCCAAGAAGGTGGGCGCGGCGCGGGCCGCGAAGCAGACGGGAGCCACGACGGTGGTTGCGAAGAAGACTCCTGGCACGGCCGCGGCGGCGAAGACCGCCGTCCCCAAGGCACGCGCCGCCGCGGCGGTGGAGCCGGGCGACCTCCCGGTGCGCCCGGGCGAGGACCCCTGGACCCCGGAGGAGGCCGCCGAGGCGCGCACGGAGCTGCAGTCCGAGATGGAGCGGCTGCGCACCGAGATCAGCTCCTCCGAGGAGTCCCTCGTGGGCCTGATGCGGGACTCCGGCGACGGCGCGGGGGACGACCAGGCCGACACCGGCACCAAGAACATCACGCGCGAGCACGAGATGGCGCTGGCCGCCAACGCGCGCGAGATGCTCACCCAGAGCGAGCGTGCCCTGCAACGGCTCGACGCCGGCACCTACGGCCTGTGCGAGAACTGCGGCAACCCCATCGGGAAGGCCCGCATGCAGGCCTTCCCGCGGGCCACCCTGTGCGTGGAGTGCAAGCAGAAGCAGGAACGCCGGTACTGATCGAGATCCGCGGCGTGCCGTAGTCTCGTCCTCAGTCAGGTACCTAGGTCGAGGGACTCACGTGGCAGAGGCGGAGCGCATCATCGGTACGCCGGACACCCCGCACGCGGCAGGGGCCGGGCAGGAGCGACCGGGCGGGAACACCGTGCCCGGCCGGCGGTCCGGGGCCGACGGGGCACAGGCCCCGGCCGGCGGCCCCGGCACCGACGGCACGGAGGCGGGCGGGGCGGCGGCCAGGGCGGCCGGGACGCCCGGCACATCCTCCCGCGTGGACGAACCGCAGGACGGCGCCGCGCGGGACGAGCCCCGCGGCCCGCGCCGGATCGCGGTGCTGTTCACGGTCGCCGCCGTCGCCTACGTCCTCGACCTGGTCAGCAAGATGATCGTGGTCGCCAAGCTGGAGCACCGCCCGCCGATCCGCGTCATCGGCGACTGGCTGCAACTGGAGGCCATCCGCAACGCGGGCGCGGCCTTCGGCTTCGGCGAGGCCTTCACCGTGATCTTCACGGTCATCGCGGCCGTCGTGATCGTGGTGATCGCCCGCCTCGTCCGCAAGCTCCACAGCGTGCCGTGGGCCATCGCGCTCGGCCTGCTGCTCGGTGGTGCGCTCGGCAACCTCACCGACCGGATCTTCCGCGCGCCCGGCGTCTTCGAGGGCGCGGTCGTCGACTTCATCTCGCCCAAGCACTTCGCCGTCTTCAACCTCGCCGACTCGGCGATCGTCTGCGGCGGCATCCTGATCGTGCTGCTCTCCTTCCGGGGCCTGGACCCGGACGGCACCGTCCACAAGGACTGAGGTCACGGCACGCGCGTGCGGGGCTGTCGGACCCGTCCGGCATACTCGACGGGGTGAGCACGATTCCCGAGATCCGTACCCTGCCCGTGCCCGACGGCCTGGAGGGCGAGCGCGTCGACGCCGCCATCTCCCGCATGTTCGGCTTCTCCCGTACGAAGGCGGCGGAGCTGGCCGCCGCGGGCAAGGTGCTGGTCGACGGCGCGGCGGCCGGCAAGTCCGAGCGGGTGCGCGGCGGGGCCTGGCTCGAGGTCGAGATGCCGCAGGCACCCGTGCCCGTGCGGGTCGTCGCCGAGCCGGTCGAGGGCATGGAGATCGTGCACGACGACGAGGACGTCGTCGTGATCGTCAAGCCGGTCGGCGTCGCCGCGCACCCCAGCCCCGGCTGGACCGGGCCGACGGTCATCGGCGGCCTCGCCGCCGCCGGCTACCGCATCTCGACCTCCGGCGCCGCCGAGCGCCAGGGTGTCGTGCACCGCCTGGACGTCGGCACCTCCGGTGTGATGGTGGTCGCCAAGTCCGAGTACGCGTACACGTCGCTCAAGCGCCAGTTCAAGGAGCGCACGGTCGACAAGGGCTACCACACCCTCGTCCAGGGCCACCCGGACCCGACCAGCGGCACCATCGACGCCCCCATCGGCCGGCACCCGAACCACGACTACAAGTGGGCCGTCACCGCCGACGGCAAGCCCTCCGTCACCCACTACGACCTGATCGAGGCCTTCCGCGCGGCCTCCCTGCTCGACGTCAAGCTGGAGACCGGCCGCACCCACCAGATCCGCGTCCACATGGCCGCCCACCGCCACCCCTGCGTCGGCGACCTGACCTACGGCGCCGACCCCACGCTCGCCAAGCGGCTCGGACTCACCCGCCAGTGGCTGCACGCCGTACGGCTCGGCTTCGAGCACCCCGGCGACGGCCAGTGGGTGGAGTTCACCAGCGACTACCCCGAGGACCTGCAGAAGGCTCTGGACCAGGTCCGCGAGGAGACCTACGCGTGAGCACGCCGTACGAGGTGCGCGTCGCCGAGGACCCCGCCGACCGGGAGGCGTGCTTCACGGTGCGCAAGGAGGTCTTCGTCGTCGAACAGGGCGTCCCGCAGGACATCGAGTACGACGCCCACGACGCCCACGACGCCGTGGCCGTGCACGTGCTGGCGGTCCGCGAGGACGGCACACCGCTCGGCACCGGGCGGCTGCTGTACGGCGAGGCGGCCGCCGCCAGGACCGGCGGGGAGGGGGCGGTCGGCTCCCTGGGGCGGCTCGCCGTCATCCGGGACGCGCGCGGGCTGGGTGTCGGCGCGGCCCTGGTGCGCGCCCTGGAGGACGCGGCACGCGCGCGTGGCCTCACGGCGGTGGACCTGCACGCGCAGACCCACGCGCTCGGCTTCTACGAGCGGTTGGGGTACACGGCGTACGGGCCGGAGTTCCCCGACGCGGGCATCCCGCACCGGGCGATGCGGCGCGCGGTGTAGCCCACGGTCCGGAAGAGACCGGTGAGCAGGGCGGCGTGGCAGGCTGGAAGCCTGCCGTGCGAACGTCCGACCCGCGGGAGCGCTGAGCGTGGATCAGTTGGCCCTGCTGTTCATCGTGTTGCTCGGGGCTGTGATCACCGTCCCGCTCGGGGAGCGGCTCGGGCTGCCCGCGCCGGTCCTGATGACGTTGCTCGGGATCGGCCTCACGCTGCTCGACTTCGTGCCCAATGTCGACATCCCGCCCGGCCTGATCCTGCCCCTCCTGCTGCCGCCGCTGCTCTACGCCGCCGTACGGCGCACGTCCTGGCGGCAGTTCGCGGCGAACAAACGGCCGATCTTCCTGCTGGCCGTGGCGCTGGTGTTCGTCACCACCTTCTGTGTCGCCGCCGTCTCGCACAGCATCGTGCCGGGGCTCTCCGTCGCCGCCGCGGTGGCCCTCGGCGCGCTGGTCGCGCCGCCCGACCCGGTCGCGGCGACCGCCGTGGCCGGGCAGCTGGGGCTGCCGCGCCGCCTGGTGTCGATCCTGGAGGGTGAGGGCCTGTTCAACGACGTCACGGCCATCGTCCTCTACCACGTGGCGATCGCCGCCGCCGTCAGCGGGGAGTTCTCGGCCTGGAGGGCCGGGCTCGACCTGGTGCTGTCCGCGGTGGTGGCGGTGGCCGTGGGCCTGGCGATCGGCTGGGCCGCGAACAGGCTGCTGGGCCTGCTGGGGGACGCGACGCTGCAGATCGGGCTGACGCTGCTGGTGCCGTTCGCCTCCTACGTGCTGGCCGAGGAGCTGCACGGCTCCGGTGTCCTGTCCGTGCTCACCACCGCGCTGTTCCTGTCCGAGTACGCCGCCGACGCCGACGACGTGCTGACCCGGCTGGCCGGGCACACGGTCTGGGAGGTCGTGGAGACGCTCGTCACCGGGATCGCGTTCGGGCTGGTCGGCCTGGAGCTGCACAACGCGCTGCGCACGGCGTCGGGCCGGTGGGGCGAGCTGCTCGGCTGGGCGGGCGTGGTCGTGGGCGTGCTGGTGGCCGTACGGCTGCTGTGGCTGCTGCCGGCGACCTGGCTCACCAGACGGCTGCACGCGCGGCGGGACCGCGAGGAGGACATCCCCATGACCTGGCGGGAGACCGTCGTCATGTGGTGGTCCGGGATGCGCGGCGTGGCCTCGGTGGCGCTCGTGCTGGCCATTCCGCTGAAGACGGACAGCGGCGCGCCGTTCCCCGACCGGGACGAGATCATTTTCATCGCCTTCGGGGTGATCATCGCGACGCTCGTGCTCCAGGGGCTCACGCTGCCGTGGCTGGTCAGGCGGCTGGGGGTGCGGGCCGACGCCGAGCGGGAGAAGGCGTTCGAGGAGGAGCTGGCGGGACGCGCGGCGAGGGCGGCCAGACGGCGGCTGCGGGAGATCGAGGCGGTCGAGGACCTGCCGGAGGAGATGTCGGAGCAGCTGCTGCGGCGGGCCTTCGACATCGGGCTGCGGATCAGCCCCCAGATGGGGGAGGAGGAGCGCCGGGCGGGGCACGACAAGCGCGTACGGCGGCTGAAGCGGACGCGGCAGATCCACAACGAGATGCTGAGCGCGGCGCGGCACGAGGTGCTGGCCGCGCGCAGTGAGCCGGGAGCCGACCCGGAGATCGTGGACCGGGTGCTGCGCCATCTGGACGTACGCAGCCTGCGGTGATCCGCGGCCCGCGTGGGTACGCTCGGATCATGAGTCGCAACGTCGTCATCAGCGGGGGCGGCACGGGGATCGGACTCGCCGCGGCGCGGGCCTTCGCGGACGGCGGGGACCGGGTCCTGCTGCTCGGGCGGCGGGAGGAGGTGCTGCGCGGGGCGCGGGTGCCGGGCGCGCTGACGTACGCCGCCGATGTGAGCAACGTGGCGGGCGTGCGGGGAGTCGCCCGGTTCGTGGCCGACGAGCTCGGAGCGGTGGACGTGCTGATCCACAGCGCGGGAGGGTCGGGGCGGCTGGAGCCGCGGGTGGAGCGGGAGGATCCGCTCGACCTCGTCGCCGACAACTGGCTGGTCAACTTCCGGATCAACACCCTGACCGCCGTGCTGCTCACCGAGGCCCTGAAGGACCGGCTCGCCGAGCCGGGCGGCCGGGTGCTGTTCCTCAGCTCCATCGCCGCGTACCGGGGCTCGGGCAGCGGCGCCTACGCCGCCTCCAAGGCCGCCCTGCACCCGTACGCCCACGACTTGGCCCGCCAGTTGGGCCCGCGCGGGATCACGGTGAACCTGGTCGCGCCGGGGTACGTCGAGGACACCGACTTCTTCGGCGACGGGCTGGACGACGACCGCCGCGCCCGGCTCATCGCCGAAACCTCCACCGGCCGCCCCGGCACCCCCGGCGACATCGCCGCCACCCTCCACTGGCTGGCCTCCCCGTCCGCCGCCCACATCACCTCCCAGATCATCCAGGTCAACGGCGGCGCGGAACGGGGCCACTGAGCCCTGCCGGGCGGGAGGGCCGGATCCTCCGCCTCCGCCTGCCGGCGGAGGGCGCCGCGGCCCCGCGGGTTCGGTGGGGCGGCTGCGCGGGGGCGGGCAGTGCGCCCGCCCGGTGCCGGCCTCCGCCGGTCAGCCGCGGCCCGTTCCCGACTTGTCGAAGGGGGGCCACACGGCGCCGTCGCGGGACGGGGAATGGCGGTCGGGGCGGCCCGGGGGCGGCACCGCGGCGGCCGTGCTGACGCGGGGGAGGGCGTAGGGGTGCTGCTCGCCGAGCCAGCGGAGGAGCTGTTCGCGGACCGTGACCCGGACCGTCCAGATGTCGTCGGCGTCCTTCGCCGTCACCAGCGCCCGCACCTCGATCGTGCTCGGCGTCGTGTCCGTGATCAGCAGGTTGTAGGCGCGGCCGTCCCAGGCCGGGCACGCGCGCAGGATGTCGCGCAGCTTCTCGCGCATCGCGTCCATGGGCGCCGAGTGGTCCAGGTGGAAGTAGACCGTGCCGGTCATCTGCGGGGTGCCGCGCGACCAGTTCTCGAACGGGTTGGACGTGAAGTACGACACCGGCATGGTGATCCGGCGCTCGTCCCAGGTCCGTACCGTCAGGAAGGTCAGCGTGATCTCCTCGACCGTGCCCCACTCCCCGTCCACGACCACGGTGTCGCCGAGCCGCACCATGTCGCCGAAGGCGATCTGCAGCCCGGCGAACATGTTGCTCAGGGTGGACTGCGCGGCGACACCGGCGACGATGCCGAGGATGCCGGCCGAGGCCAGCAGCGAGGCACCGGCCGCGCGCATCGCCGGGAAGGTCAGCAGCATCGAGGCCGCGGCCACCACGATGACGATCGCGGAGACCACGCGCATGATCAGCTCGACCTGCGTGCGCACCCGGCGCACCCGCGCCGGGTCCCGGTGGGCGCGGGCGCTGGCGTAGCGCGAGTACGACGTCTCCACGACGGCCCCCGCGATCCGGATCACCAGCCACGCCGCCGACCCGATCAGTACCAGGGTCAGCGTCCGGCCGATGCCGACCCGGTGCTCCTCCAGCAGTTCGGCCTGGTCGTAGGACCCCCTCAACAGGGCGGCGCACAGCACGAGTTGATACGGGACGCGGGCGCGGCGCAGCAGACCCCACAGCGGTGTGTCGTGGTGTCGTTCGTCGGCCTTGCGCAACAGCAGGTCGGTGGCCCAGCCGATGACCAGGGTGAGGGCGACCGCGCCGCCGACCACGATCAGCGGTCGGAGTATGTTCTCCATGCCTGAGCACCTAACCGCCGGCGCGCGGGCATGAACATGTGACTTCCGTCCCTTCCTGGATACGGCCCTGGATACGGTCGCGGTCCGGCGTTGTCGTACCCGGCTGGCACCATGGCCTCATGAACATCGTGCTCTTCCACTCGACCTACGGCCTCGGACCCGCGGTGCGGCAGGCCGCCGACCGGCTGCGCGCCGCCGGGCACGAGGTGTGGACGCCGGATCTCTTCGAGGGCCGTACGTTCGACTCGGTCGAGGAGGGCATGGCCTTCAAGGAGGAGGTCGGCAAGGACGAGCTGCTCAAGCGGGCCGTGCTGGCCGCGGCGCCCTACTCGGAGCGGGGTCTGGTCTACGCCGGCTTCTCGCTGGGCGCCTCCGTCGCGCAGACCCTCGCCCTCGGCGACGACAAGGCCCGCGGCCTGCTGCTCCTGCACGGCACCTCGGACATCGCGCCGGACGCGAGCGCCGACGAGCTGCCCGTCCAGCTGCACGTGGCCGAGCCCGACCCCTTCGAGACCGACGACTGGCTGACCGCCTGGTATCTGCGGATGGGCCGGATCGGCGCCGACGTGGAGGTCTACCGGTATGCGGGCGCGGGCCACCTCTACACCGACCCCGGACTGCCGGACTACGACGAGGAGGCCGCCGAGGCCACCTGGCGGGTGGCGCTCGGCTTCCTCGACAGCCTGTAGCCGGCAGCTTGTGGCCGGCAGCTTGTGGCCGAGAACCTGTGGCCGGGGCTACACCGGGTCGTAGGTCCGCTCGACCTTCTGTGTGCCGCTGCGCGTGCGGTAGGAACGGGCCCACGCTGCGGTCGCGTTCGGGCTGGTGCGGTCGGACAGCACGTAGTAGTCCATCTGCGCCCGGTCGGCGGTGATGTCCAGTACGCCGTAGCCGTGGCGGTCGGTGTCGACCCAGTGCACGTGCCGGTTGGCGGCGCGGATCACCGGCGCGGCGACCGCCGAGACCGTGCCCTCGGGGGCCCTGACGATGTCGTCGAGGTTGTCGGAGGTCACCGAGGTGACCACGAACTCGGTGGCGGCCGAAGCCGACAGCGGGTACGTCCCGGCGTCCACGGGTACGTCGTTGGCCCACGCCATGTGGATGTCACCGGTGAGGAAGACGGTGTTGCGGATGGCGTGCGAGCGCAGGTGGGCCAGCAGCTCCCGGCGGTCGTCGGTGTAGCCGTCCCACTGGTCGGTGTTGATTGCCAGGCCCTCCTGCGGCAGGCCCAGCAGCTTGGCCAGCGGCCTCAGCAGGTGCGCGGGGAGCGAGCCGGCGACGAACGGGGAGACCATCACCGAGTTGCCGATCAGCCGCCAGGTGGTGTCGGACGCCTTCAGACCGCCCTTGAGCCAGTTGAGTTGGGCGCGGCCCGTGAGCGTACGGTCCGGGTCGTCGACCGAGCCGCTGCCCGTGGTGGCCTGCTGCGAGCGGAAGGAGCGTAGGTCCAGCAGGGACAGATCGGCCAGCCTGCCGAAGCGCAGCCGTCGATAGGTGGTGCCCTCGATCGCCGGGCGCACCGGCATCCACTCGAAGTAGGCCTGCCTGGCCGCCGCCTGGCGGGCACTCCAGGCACCCTCGGCGCCCTCGGTGTGGTTGACCGCGCCGCCGGACCAGGCGTTGTCCGCGAACTCGTGGTCGTCCCAGATCGCGACGACCGGCGCACTGTGGTGCAGCGCCTGCAGATCGGGGTCGGTCTTGTACGTCGCGTGCCGGGTGCGGTAGTCGGCGAGGGTGAGGATCTCGTGGGCGGGCGCGTGCGGCCGTACGACTGTGCCGCGGGTTCCGTACGCGCCGGACCCGTACTCGTAGATGTAGTCCCCGAGGTGCAGCCAGGCGTCCAGGTCGCCGCGGGCCGCGAGGTGGCGGTAGGCGGCGAAGTGGCCGGCCTCCCAGTTGGCGCAGGAGACCACGCCGAAGCGCAGGCCCGCGACGGCGGCGTCGTGGGCGGGTGCGGTGCGGGTGCGGGCGACGGGGGAGTCGGCGCCGCCGGCCGAGAAGCGGAACCAGTAGTCGGTGGCCGGTCTCAGACCCCGGATGTCGGCCTTGACGGTGTGGTCGGAGGCGGCGGTCGCGGTGGTCGCCCCCTCGGCGACGACGTTCGTGAACGCCTTGTCGGTGGCCACCACCCAGCTCACCCCGGTGTCCGGACCGAGCCCGGAGCCGGGTGTCGCCTCGGGCACGGGGGTCACCCGGGTCCACAGCAGGATGCCGTCCGGCAGAGGGTCGCCGGAGGCGACGCCGTGCAGGAAGGCGGGTGCCCCGGTGGCGGCCCGCGCGGGCAGCGCGGCGGCGAACGGCCCCGCCAGGACAGCAGTGGCCGCCGCGGCCTTGACGACCGTACGGCGGCGCGGAGCAAGGGAGTTGAGGCTCTCGGAGGATCTGTGTCGACTGGTCACGGCCGATCAGATTACTGACCGGTACATGCGAAGAGCGGGCGAACGGCAAAAGTTCGCCCGCTCTTCGGCGCGGATTACGCCGCGGAAGTCACGCCGCTGGAGGGGTCAGCCCTTCAGCGCCTTGTCGATCGCGGCGGTGAAGTCGTCGACCACCATCGGGGCGCTCCGGCCGTCGCCGCCCGTGACCTTCTTGCCGTCCATCACGAGGGTCGGAGTGCCCTGGAAGTCGTACTTCTCGCCGTCCTCGTTGAACTTGTCGTTCATGACCAGCGCCCACTTGTCGAAGGTGCCGTTCTTGACGTCGTTCTGGAACGCCTTGTTGTTCTTGAGGGCGTCGACGGTGTCCGCCACCTTGATCAGGTAGGCGTCGTCCTTGAACTTGTCGTCGGTCTCCTCGGGGTGGAACTTGGCCGAGTAGAGCGCCGCCTTGTACTCGAGGAAGGCCTCGGGGCTCACGTTCAGCGCGGCACCCATCGAGCTCAGGGCCTTGCGGGAACCCTCACCCTGGAGGTTGTTGTCGAGGAAGGTGGCCCCGACGAACTGCAGCTTGTACTTGCCCTCGTCGAGGTCCTTCTTGATGGTCGGGCCCAGGGCCTGCTCGAAGTGGGCGCAGACGGGGCAGCGCGGGTCCTCGTACACGGCGAGGGTCTTCTTGGCGGTGTCCTTGCCGATGACGACCGTCGTGCCGTCCTTGCCCGTGGTGTTGGCCGGTGCGACGACCTTCTGGTCCTGAGCGGCCTCCCAGCGGGTGGGCTTGTTGCCCTGGACGATGGCGTAGCCGATGCCGCCGGCCGCCGCCACGACGGCCAGGGCCGAGCAGGCGACGATGATCTGCCGCTTGATCTTGGCCCGCTTGGCCTGGCGCTCGCGTTCGGCGCGCAGCCGCTCCCGGGCCGCCGTCTTCGCCGCCTGGCTGTTCCGCTTGCTCATGATGGTGTTCTCCTGGGGGACGCGCAGCTGTCCTGCGCGGGATACGGGTGAGGGACTGCCGGGCTCGGAAGGCCGCTGTCGTTCAGACGACGGCGGCCAAGGCCGGACACGGCGGTCCGCGCCGCCCCAGTGAGTGCACGAGGAGGCGGGTGCGCAGGGCGATGTGGTGCGCCGCGGGGTGCGCCGGACGGCGGGCCGTACGGGGCCGGCGGACCGCGACCGCCGCCACCGCGACCAGCAGCGGCCGCCCTGTCCGGTTCCGGCTCGGCGAGCGACAGCATCCCGGACATGGACGCGCTGCCGAAGCCGCTGCGCACGGTCAT
>NZ_QFDQ01000038.1 GCF_003270085.1 Streptomyces triticisoli
AGCGCACGCGCCGGGACGGCCACCGCGACCGCCGCCGCGCCGACCGCGACCGCGTGCGGGCCGGCGGCCAGGTAGCCGGTCGCCACGATGGCCAACGCCGCCGCGGCGACGGTCGCCATCAGGCCGTACATCCGCTCGTCCGGGTCGGCGTGCGAGCGCAGCTGCAGGACCAGCGAGAGCAGCACCCACACTCCGAGCGTGCCCAGGATCGCCGCCGGCGCGTTCTCGCGGCCCGCGCCCAGCACGGCCACGTCCGCGGCGAGCGCGCCGGCGAAGCCCAGGGCGATGCCCTGGCGGGCGGGCCACATGCCGTTCAGCCGGAACCAGCCCGCTGCCGTCACGGCCTGGAGCGCGACCAGCGGCACGAGCAGCGCGTAGACGCCGAGCTCGGCCGTGCCGGCCAGCAGCAGACCCAGCAGCGCGGTGAGCGCGGCCGGCTGCATCCCGGGTTCGATGATCGGCGAGCGCCCCTCGGCGCGGGCCCGCTGGGCGTCGGTGACGCGGGCGTTGCCGGCGAGGGTGGCGGGACCGTAGACGGGCTCGTCGCCGGAGGGGGCGGCGGCGGGCGTCGCGGGAGCGGCGGGCCGGGGCTGTGCGTGCTGTGCTCGCTGTGCCTGCTGCGCGTGGGCAGCCGCCGGGTCCTGAGCTCCCACGGGCGGCAGGTACGCCGTCTCCGCGGCGGCAGCGGCGGGCGGCCGCGTGTGCGCCTGGGTGTCCCAGGTCTGCCCCTGCCACTGCTGCGTGTACTGGTGGGCTTCCTGCGGATCGTCGTACGCCTGCTGCCCGGGCCACACCTGCGGCTGGGGGTGCGGGTACGGCTGCTGCGGGGCGGGCGCCTGCGGGTACTGCTGCGGATGTTGCTGCGGGTACTGCTGCGCGTACGGGTCGTACCCGACGTAGGGGTTCTCGTGGGGGTTCTCGTTCCAGGACCCCTCATACGGCCGATCGGTCATCGCTCACCCTCCTGCGAACGGCGGGAGCACCTCGACCGTGCCGCCCTCGGTCAGCCGTACCGTCTCATGTCCGCGCGTCCCCACGGGGTCACCGTCGATCAGGAACGAGCAGCGCGCCAGGACGCGGACGAGTTCGCCGGGGTGCCGCTCGCGCACCGCGTCGAGCACCTCGGCGAGCGTCTCCGCCTCGTACGGCTCCTCGGCGACCCCGGCCGCGGCCTTCGCCGCCGCCCAGTAGCGCACCGTGACCTTTGCCATCCCGTCCCTCGAGTCGATCGGCCCTGCACTCGGCAATGGACCTCTGCAGTGAACAGGGTCAGGCTAGCCCGCCTGTGCGAGGGTCCAGCGCGCGATGCGGTGCAGGAGCTCGTCGGCGGCGGCGTTCTCGGCGTGGCCCATGCCGGGCTCCAGCCACAGTTCCCCGTGGTCACCGGCGGCAGTGGCCAGCATCCGGGGGTGGTCGAGGGGGAAGTAGCCGTCCCGGTCGCCGTGCACGATCAGCAGCGGGGTGGGCGCGATGCGGGGCACCGCCTCCACCGGGGAGAGCGGGACCGGGTCCCAGTCGCGGTGGTGGATGCGGGTGTGCAGCCCGTAGCGGCTGAGCAGGCGGCCCTCGGGGCGTGTGACCAGCCAGTGCAGCCGGCGCATGGGGGCCGTGCCCCGGTAGTACCAGCGCGCGGGCGCGCTGACGGAGACCACGGCGTCCGTGCGCGCCTCGGCCCGTGCGGCGTCCTCGCCGTGCAGGGCCGAGTGCCGCAGCACCACCGAGCCGCCCATGGAGAAGCCGACGGTCACCACGCGCGCGTGCCCGAAGCCCCGCGCCCACGCGACCGCCGCCGCCAGGTCCAGCACCTCACGGTCACCGACGGTCGAGCGCCCGCCGGAGGCCCCGTGGCCGCGGAAGGAGAAGGTCACGACGGCGCCGTGGTGCGCCAGGGCCCGCGCCGCCCGGCGCACGTGCGGCCGGTCCAGGTCGCCGGTGAAACCGTGGGCGATCACGAACACCAGGTCGCCGGAACCCTCGTGCACGCCCTCGTACGCACCCCCACGCACGCCCCCGTGCGCGGTCGCACCCGGCTCGTACACCGCGTCGAGGGCCACCCCGTCCGCCGTGCGCAGAAACGTCCTGACGCGCGTTCCCGACGCCGTACCGGGCTCCGGAACGCTCGTCGGACGCGCCACATGACCTGCCGATCCCGTGCTCATGTCGGTTATTCTGCTGCGAAGAGGACTCGGGCAGCGAAGCCCCCGGGTCCTTTTGTGCTTTTGTGCTTTCGGAAGCGTTGTGTGCGACGCGGGCAGCCGCGGGTGTACGGGGCCGTCGATCGCGCAGTGGCTCCCCGGAGCCACGGACTCCCCCACCGCTGAACGCGTGGGAGGTGCCCCCATCGCAGGGACCCGAGGAGGAACCGGACGTATGGACGAGCGGACCGTGCACGAACGTACGACGACCTGCGCAGGGGAGTCCCCCCTGGCCGGGCGGGGCCGAGCGCCCGAGGGAGGGATGCGATGAGTTCCCTGCTGCTCCTGACCAACGCCCTCCAGCCGTCGGCGGAGGTGCTCCCCGCCCTCGGCCTGCTGCTGCACAACGTGCGCGTGGCCCCGGCGGAGGGACCCGCGCTCGTGGACACCCCGAGTGCCGACGTCGTCCTGGTCGACGGGCGGCGCGACCTGCCGCAGGTGCGCAGCCTGTGCCGGCTGCTGCGCTCCACGGGCCTCGGCAGCCCGCTGATCCTCGTGGTCACGGAGGGCGGCCTCGCGGCCGTCACCGCCGACTGGGGCATCGACGACGTCCTGCTGGACACCGCCGGCCCCGCCGAAGTGGAGGCCCGGCTCCGGCTGGCCCTGGGCCGCCGGCAGATGGCGGGCGAGGACTCCCCCACGGAGATCCGCACCGGTGACCTGTCCGTGGACGAGGCGGCCTACAGCGCCAGGCTCAAGGGGCGGGCGCTGGACCTGACCTTCAAGGAGTTCGAGCTCCTGAAGTACCTCGCACAGCACCCGGGCCGCGTCTTCACCCGCGCCCAACTGCTGCAGGAGGTCTGGGGCTACGACTACTTCGGCGGCACCCGGACGGTCGACGTGCACGTACGGCGGCTGCGGGCCAAGCTCGGTCCCGAGCACGAGTCGCTGATCGGGACCGTCCGAAACGTCGGCTATCGATTCGTCACTCCCGAGAAGGCCGAGCGCGTCGCGGACGAGGCCAGGGCCAGGGCCGCACAACCAAAGCCGAACAATCCGGACGCCACGGACGATCCGGTGGCCGACCGGGCCCGCGCGCAGGCGTAGGGGGCGCTCCGGCGGGGCATGGTGTCCGCGCATCCACGTTTCGATCCGCGCGTCCATGCTTCGATACGCCCTGCCCGGTGCGGGTCCATCCGCGTAGACTCCGCGCGTGGCCAAGGTGACTCGGGACGACGTGGCGCGGCTGGCGGGAACATCCACCGCCGTGGTCAGCTATGTCATCAACAACGGACCCCGGCCGGTCGCCCCGGCCACGCGCGAGCGCGTCCTCGCCGCGATCAAGGAGCTGGGGTACCGGCCCGACCGGGTCGCCCAGGCGATGGCCTCGCGGCGCACGGACCTCATAGGCCTGATCATCCCGGACGCCCGCCAGCCCTTCTTCGGCGAGATGGCGCACGCGGTGGAGTGGGCCGCGGCCGAGCGCGGAAAGATGGTGCTCGTCGGCAACTCCGACTACGTGGCCGAGCGCGAGGTCCACTACCTGCGGGCGTTCCTCGGGATGCGGGTCTCCGGCCTGATCCTGGTCAGCCACGCGCTGAACGACCTGGCCGCCGCCGAGATCGAGGCCTGGGACGCCCGGGTGGTGCTGCTGCACGAGCGGCCCGAGGCCATCGACGACGTGGCCGTGGTCACCGACGACCTCGGCGGCGCCCAGCTCGCCGTACGCCACCTGCTGGAGCACGGCTACGAGTACGTCGCCTGCATGGGCGGCACGGCCGACACGCCGGCCGTGGGCGACCCGGTCTCCGACCACGTCGAGGGCTGGCGGCGCGCGATGGCCGAAGCCGGCCTCTCCACCGAGGGGCGTCTGTTCGAGGCGCTGTACAACCGCTACGACGCCTACCGGGTCGGCCTGGAGATCCTCTCGGGCCCGAACCGTCCCCCGGCGATCTTCTGCTCCACCGACGACCAGGCGGTCGGCCTGCTGCGGGCCGCGCGCGAGCTGCGCATCGACGTGCCGGGCGAGCTGGCGGTGGCCGGGTTCGACGACATCAAGGAGGCGGCGCTGGCGGACCCGCCGCTGACGACGGTCGCCTCGGACCGGTCGGCGATGGCCCGGACCGCCGTGGACCTGGTGCTCGACGACTCGCTGCGGGTCGCCGGTTCACGGCGGGAGCGGCTGAAGGTGTTCCCGTCGCGGCTGGTGGTACGGAGGTCCTGCGGCTGCAAGGAGCCGGGGAACGGGGAGTAGCCGCCCGCCGCGGCGCTTGCTCATAACGGGCATACGAGGTTCTGTCTGGCTTCTCAGCCGGGACTCAGGCGCCTTTCATGATCACGGGTCACTCTCATGGTCATGAGCGAGAGCATCCGCCGCAGCGGCGAGCACGAAGACCCCCGGAGTGACGGCCGGGCCCCGGTGCACCCGGAGTGGCCGCCCCCGCCGGCGTACGCCCCTGCGCCTCCTGCGGCTCCCGCGGCCCCCACGCTCCCCGCATCCCCCGCGCACGCGTCGAGGAAGCGTTCCCGGGGCCCGCTCGCCCTGTCGGCGGCGGTGGCGGTCGCCTCCGGCAGCACCGGCACCACCTACCGGGCGATCCAGACCGACGCGTCCCTCGACCCGGGCAACTCCGACGGCGCGCTGCTCGACGCCGGCGGCAACGTCATCGGCATCAACTCGGCGATGTACTCGGCTGTTTCCGGCTCGGACGCATCCGGTGCCGGCAGCGTCGGCCTCGGCTTCGCCATCCCGGTCAACACCGTCAAGTCCGACCTGGCCACGCCGCGCTCCGGCTCGCGGAGCTGAGCGGCGGCACCCACCACGGCAAGGAGTACGACATGATCCAGCAGGTTGTGCACGAGACCACGGACACCATCGACGCGACCGCCCCCGGCGGCAT
Source organism: Streptomyces triticisoli (assembly GCF_003270085.1). GTDB lineage: Bacteria > Actinomycetota > Actinomycetes > Streptomycetales > Streptomycetaceae > Streptomyces > Streptomyces triticisoli. The sequence goes on from NZ_QFDQ01000038.1 coordinate 5,036, forward strand.
CGCCCAGGCCCTGACCGTCGCGAAGGAACTCCACGGCCCGGCGCACCGCGCCCCCGGGGTCGTCGCGGTCCCCGAGCTGATGGGCCTACGCACCTCCGCCGCGCGTCCGCACCGGCACAAGGTACCGCTGAGGAAGCTCACCGCGCTGGCGGCATGAGCGACGGCACGCGCGCTCCGGGCCGCACGCCGCGGCCCGGAAACGTGCGACGCTGAGAACGTCCCGCCCCGGACCGGCCGGTCCCGTGACCGAGCCGGCCCGGCCACGAGCCGAGTCACCCGAGGAACAACGACCGATGAGCCCCGCCGACGGCGACCGTGACCCCCAGCGCATCCTGATCGTCGACGACGAGCCGGCGGTGCGCGAAGCGCTCCAGCGCAGCCTCGCCTTCGAGGGGTACGACACCGAGGTCGCCGTGGACGGCACGGACGCGCTGGACAAGGCGAGCACGTACAAGCCCGACCTGGTGGTCCTCGACATCCAGATGCCGCGGATGGACGGCCTGACTGCGGCCCGCCGCATCCGTGGCGCCGGCGACACCATCCCCATCCTGATGCTGACCGCCCGCGACACCGTCGGCGACCGGGTCACCGGCCTGGACGCCGGCGCGGACGACTACCTGGTCAAGCCGTTCGAGCTGGACGAGCTGTTCGCCCGTATCCGGGCGCTGCTGCGCCGCAGTTCGTACGCGGCGGCCGTGGCGGGCGCGGCCGACGAGGGCGATGTCCTCACCTTCGGCGACCTGCGCATGGACCTCGCCACCCGCGAGGTCACGCGCGGCGGCCGGCAGGTGGAGCTGACCCGCACGGAGTTCACCCTGCTGGAGATGTTCCTGGCCCATCCGCGCCAGGTGCTCACCCGTGAGCAGATCCTGAAGGCGGTGTGGGGCTTCGACTTCGAGCCCTCGTCCAACTCCCTCGACGTCTACGTCATGTACCTGCGCCGCAAGACCGAGGCCGGCGGCGAGCCGCGTCTGGTGCACACCGTCCGCGGGGTGGGGTACGTGCTGCGGCAGGGCGGCGCCGAGTGAGCAAGGTCGTCCGCCGGTTCCGTACGCTGCCGATCCGCTCCCGCCTGGCCCTGCTGGTGGCGGCGGCGGTGGCGTTCGCGGTGGCGGCGGTCTCGGTGACCTGCTGGTTCGTCGTGCGGGGGAAGCTGTACGACGAGGTCGACAGCCGGCTCGCGAGTTACGGCAGGGTGACCCTCGACACGGCGAGGGAGCTGGCCGCCGACTGCGCGCAGACGACGGACAGGTCGACGAGCGACATGCAGCGCTCTTTCCTCTACGTACAGTTGGTGACGTCGCACGGCAAGTTCTGCGTGAGCCCCTGGTCCGAGGGCGCGATCAAGGTCACGAGCGTGGACAAGAAGGTGGCCGCCGCCCCCGGTGTGCGCAAACGTACCTTCCACACCAGCACCGATACGCACGGCAACAACGTCCGCGTGATGACCCTCGGCGTCCCGACGGCCTCCGGCCCCGGCGCCCAGGCCTACCCGGGCATCGCCTTCATGCTCGGCTTCTCCCTCAAGGACACCGAGAACACCCTCAGCGACCTGGCCCTGCTGCTCCTCCTCGTCTCCGGCACAGGAGTCCTCGGTGCGGGCGCCGCCGGCCTCGCGGTCGCCCGGGCGGGTCTGCGCCCGGTGGACAAGCTCACCCAGGCGGTGGAACACGTGGCCCGCACCGAGGACCTGAGGATCCGCATCCCCGTGGAGGACGACAGCGAGGACGAGATCGCCCGTCTGTCCCGCTCCTTCAACTCCATGACCTCCGCCCTGGCCAGCTCCCGGGACCTGCAGCAGCAGCTCATCGCGGACGCCGGCCACGAACTGCGCACCCCGCTGACCTCGCTCCGTACGAACATCGAACTCCTCACCCGCAGCGAGGAGACCGGCCGCCCGCTCCCCGAGGCCGACCGCAAGGCGCTGCTCGCCTCGGTCAAGGCCCAGATGACCGAGCTGGCCTCCCTGATCGGCGACCTGCAGGAACTGTCCCGCTCGGAGAGGCAGCGGGGCGAACGGGTCGAGGTCGTCGCCTTCCACGACACCGTGGAGGCGGCGCTGCGCCGCGCCCGGCTGCGCGGCCCGGAGCTGACCATCACGGCGGACCTGGACCCCTGGTACACCCGGGCGGAGCCGTCTGCGCTGGAGCGGGCGATCGTCAACGTCCTCGACAACGCGGTGAAGTTCAGCCCCGAGGGCGGCAAGGTCGAGGTCGTCCTCGAACAGGGTGCCCTCACCGTCCGCGACCACGGGCCCGGCATCCCCGCCGACGACCTCCCCTACGTCTTCGACCGCTTCTGGCGCTCCCCCGGCGCCCGCGCCCTCCCCGGCTCGGGCCTCGGCCTGTCCATCGTCGCCCGCACGGTCCAGCAGGCGGGCGGCGAGGTCGCCCTGACCCGGGCGGACGGCGGCGGCACGGTGGCGACGGTACGTCTCCCGGGCGCCCCCGTCCCACCGCCGGAAGGGCCGTACGGAACGGGCGCCTGAGGACCGGTACGGACGCCCGGCCCGGGTGCCGTGGAGCCAGGTGGCGAGGTCCCGCACCGAGGCGGGACACCGAGGTGCTCGTGGCGGGCGGCCTCCCGTCCGACCGGCCGCCCCTTCACCGGGAAGAAATTTCGTTGCATTTTTCCCGAAACGCCATCCCATTCCGGCTCTGCGCCGTATCCACTACTGAGACACATTCGAGCAGGAGGAAGACCATGGCGATCTTCAGTGCTCTCGTCCCTGCCCTGCGCCGTAATGACGGCCACGGCAGCGGCCACGGCTATGGACGCAGTGGCTACGGACGCAGCGGCTACGGCCACGGACGCAGCGGCCACGGCCACGGACGCAGCGGCCACGGCCACGGCCACGGACGCAGCGGCCACGGCCACGGTGGGCGTTACTAGTAACACGAAGCGGAGCGGACCGGCGGCCGAAGGCGCTGGTCCGCTCCGTCGCCATGTCCTGCGGCGCCTGCTGTCGGTGGACACGGACACCGACGCCGTGGTCGCCGGCGCCCCGCCGCTGCCGCCGCGCGAGGTCTTCCGGCGTTTCTGGCCCTACACCCGGGGGCGCCGGCTCTGGCTCGTGCCGCTCATACTGCTCAGCCTGCTGCAGCCGCTCGTCTCCGTGGGCGAACTGTGGCTGTTCAAGACCGTGGTGGACGGGGTGCTCGTCCCACGGGACCTCACCCCCTTCCTGTGGATCGCGCCGACGTACCTCGGGCTCATCGTCGTCTCCGGCATCCTGGGCTTCGCCGACAGTGTGACCTCGGCGTACGTCAGCGAACGCTTCCTGCTCTCCCTGCGCTCCGACGTCTTCCGGCACGTGCAGGGACTGTCACTGGGATTTTTCGAACGGCGGCGGCTGGGAGACGTGCTCTCGCGGATCACGGGAGACGTGGACGCCGTCGAACTGTTCCTGCTCTCCGGCGTGGTGGACGTGTTCTACTTCGTCCTCCAGCTGGGCATCTTCGTCGGTCTGCTCTTCTACCTGAGCTGGGACCTCACCCTCCTCGCGATCGTCATCGTGCCGCTGTTCTGGGGCGCCGCCCGTCACTTCTCCCGGCTGACCAAGCAGGCCTCCCGGGAGCACAGGCGCCGCAGCGGTTCGCTCAGCGCGGTCGCCGAGGAGTCGCTGGGCAACGTGACTCTGGTCCAGGCCTACAACCGGCAGGACTGGGAGCAGCGCCGCTTCGAGCGCGAGAACCTGGGCCGGTTCCACGCCTCGATGGCCTCGACGCGGATCCGGGCGGTCTACCGGCCCCTGGTGGAGTTCATCGAGGTGTGCGGCGGCCTCGCCGTCATGGGCCTGGGCACCTGGAAGCTGGCGCAGGGCCAGCTCACGCTGGGCGGGCTGCTGGTCTTCCTGGCGCTGATCGGCAAGCTCTACGGCCCGGTCCGCGACCTGTCCCGCCTCGCCCCCACCTTCTACGCCGCCTCCGCCTCCGCCGAACGCATCGCGGAACTGCTCGACCAGCGGCCCGAGGTCCGCGAGGCCGCGAATGCCCGGAGGATCGGCCGGGCGCACGGCGAGGTCGAGTTCGACGGCGTGTCCTTCCGCTACCCCGAAACCTCCCGCTGGGCGCTGTCCGACGTGTCGTTCCGCGTCGGTCCCGGCGAGACCCTGGCCCTGGTGGGAGCGAGCGGTGCCGGGAAGTCCACGGTGGCCAAGCTGCAACTGCGCTTCTACGACCCGGACCGGGGCGCCGTCCGCCTCGACGGCACCGACCTGCGGGAGCTGGCCCTGACCGACGTACGGAACAACGTCGCCGTGGTCCTGCAGGAGACGCTCGTCCTGCACGGCACGGTCCGGGAGAACATCGCCTACGGCCGGCCCGACGCGACCGACGCGGAGATCGTCGAGGCGGCCCGTGCCGCCGACGCCGACGAGTTCGTCCGGCTGCTGCCGGACGGCTACGACACCGTGGTCGGCCAGCGCGGCCGGATGCTGTCCGGTGGCCAGCGTCAGCGTCTCGCCATCGCCCGCGCGATGATCAGGGACGCGCCCGTGCTGCTCCTGGACGAGCCCACCACCGGCCTGGACGCCCAGTCGGGCCGCCGGATCATGGACCCGCTGCGCCGGCTCATGTCCGGCCGGACGACCGTCGTCATCTCCCACAACCTGCTCACGGTCCGCGACGCCACCCGGATCGTGGTGCTCGACCACGGCCGGGTGGTCGAGTCCGGAACCCACGACGAGCTGTTCCTGCACGGCGGCACGTACGCGCGGCTGCACCGGCTGCAGACAGCCTCTACCACGCAGGCCGGCCCACCGCAGCAGGGCGTGAGGCTGTCATGACCGCCACGCAGGCCACCGTACGACCGCCACTGCCCGCGGGCACCCGCCCGGTCGAGGGCTACGAGATCATCGGGCTCTTGGACCGCACCGGGTGGATGGACGTGTACGACTCCTGGAGCGAGGAGCGGGCCTGCCGGTGTGTCATCAAGATGGTGCGCCCTGACCTCCGCGACGACCCGGAACCGGCCGACCGGCTGCTGCGGGAGGGCCGGTGGCTGCGCGAGTTCACCCACCCGCACCTGGCCCGCGCGTACGAGACCTTCACGGAGCCCGAACCGCTCGTCGTCATGGAGACGCTGACCGGGGAGACGCTCGCTCACCTCATCGGCCGGCTGCGGCGTCGGCCGGCCGCCACCGACGTGGCCCTTCTCGGGGTGCAGCTGTGCTCCGCGGTCCACTACCTGCACGGCCGGGGCCTGCTTCACCTGGACCTCAAGCCGTCCAACGTCGTCGTGGACCGCGGCCATGCCAAGCTGCTCGACCTCAGCACGGCCCAGCCGCCCGGGGACGCCCCGAGCGGGGTGGGCACGTTCGGCTACCTCTCGCCGGAACAGGCGCGCGGCGGGCTGCTGACGGAGGCGGCCGACGTGTGGGGCATCGGCGCCACGCTGTACGAGGTGGCCGGGGGCGACGCGCCCTTCCACCGGGCCGACCGGGATGAGAGGGACGACCGGGGCGAGAGGGGCGAGACGGGGACGTACGACCGCACCGGCCGCACCACAGGTGACCGCCGGTATCCGCAACTGGAGGCGGCGGCCCCGCCGATCGCCTCCCTGCGGCGCCTGCCGCGCCCGCTCGCCGCGCTCATCGACGGCTGCCTGAGCCGGGACCCGGCGGACCGGCCCACGGTCCGTGAGTTGACCGCGGCGCTCGGCGCGCTGCTGCCCGCACCCGTCTGACCACGTCCCGTCGTCCGGCTACCGAACAACATCTGCCCTTCGCCCCTGGTGGCCCGGAGGGCCGCAGCGGCACGGCCAGGACGGCCTCGTCCGACGACAAAGCCGTCGGATCCACCGCCGGACGAGCGGAAAGCGACGCCTGTGGAGGCCCCGTAAGACCGGTCTTCCCGGAGAGCGGCAAGGGTCGGCAAAGCAGGAACCCGAGGTGGCATCGCGTGGCGGTGCGGACCGGAATCCCTTTCCCTCGGGCAGGAGAGGACGTCAAGTCTCGTCGGTGCCCGCGGCGAAGTGGGCCCTGGCCAGTACGGTGCCGTCGGGTGCCGTCACCCGGGCGGCGGCCAGCGTCGCGGGGTCGATGGCCGCCGGGCCGCCCCAGGAGCCGCGGCCGCCGTGCAGGGTGAACGCTCCGGCGCGGACCGTGGTGCCGTCCTTGTGCACCAGCACGCAGGTGACCTTCCCGTCGTGGGACGTGCTGCCCCCGGGAAGGTCGACGCTCATGTAGATCCAGCCCGGGGAGCCCCGGTGGGCGTAGATCTCACCAGCCGGTTTGCCGGGCGCGCCGGTGGAGACGAGCCCGCCCCACAGCATGCCCGTCCCGGCGGTGGCCGGAGCCGGCGGGGCCAGGGTGTCCTCGATCGCCGTGCCGACCGCCCAGCCGCCGAATCCGATGGCGAGGACGAGCACGCCCGAGACTGCGGCGACCTGCGGCCGTATCCGGCCGAGGACTCTCCGGCGCGGGATGCCGGACCCGCGGATGCGCGAAGCCCCCTCGTGCCCCGCCCCCCGCGTCAGCGCCTGCGCGACCCGGCTCTCGAACCCGACCGGCGGCTCGCCGCAGGGAAGCAGCCCGATCAGCCGGTCACCCACGAGAGTCAGCTGACGGATGTACTCCCGGCAGTCCGCGCACTCCTCCAGGTGAGCCACGGCGCCCGCCCGCTGCCGGCCCGGCAGCACGCCGAGCGCGAGCTCCGCGCCGATCTCGCGCAGCTCCTCGCAGGTGAGCTCACTGGGCATTGTCCCCTCGCTGGAAGGAAGCGAGCGTGGTCCGCAGCTTTCCCATCCCCGTCCTGATCCGCGTCTTGGCGGTGCCCAGCGGAATGTGCTCCCACTCGGCGACCTGCTGGGCGGTCATGCCGTAGATGCCCGCCATCACCAGGGCACGGCCCTGTTCGGGCGGCAGCTCGGCCATGGCGGCGCGCAGCCGGGAGGACGCCTCGTCGGCCAGCGCGTACCGCTCGGGGGTCTCGCTGACGACGTCCAGGATCGCGTCGAGGTCCTCCGGCGCGACCGGCTCCGGACGCCGCGAGCGGACGGCGTCGATGGCGAGGTTGTGGGCGATCGTGGTCAGCCAGGTGGTGACCGATCCACGCCGCGAGTCGTAGATCTGTGCATGGCGCCATGCCCTTTCGAACGTCTGCTGGGCGACATCCTCGGCGAGCTGCGGATCCCCGGTGACCGCGACGGCCACACCGAAGACCCGGTGCTGGAACCTGCGGACGAAACCGACGGCGAGCTCCGGGTCTCCGGTGGCCAGGCCGGACAGCAGTGCCTCGTCCGGAAGGCGGCCCACGGGGAACCGGAACTTCGACACATCCGTATATACGGCCCACCCCCGCCCGGGGATTGCCCGATCAAAACGGAATCCCATAATCCGATTCTTACGCCGGTCCGCCCTTCGCGCCTGCCGTGCCCGCTCCGGCGGCCGGTGAGGGAGCGGCCATGGTCGTGGAGCGCGCGGCCGCGCGGTCGGCAGTGACGGCGGGACGGCGGGACGGCGGGGCGGTGCGTGGAACCACCCGCCCCGGTAGGGCAGTCTTTCCCCTCGTGGGGAGCGTTCCGTATCAGGGTGGCGCGCCGGGGGGCGCGGGCGCGCACATGGTGGTGTGCGGGGACGACGGGCTCGCGCTCCGGCTGGCCGCCGAGCTGCGGGGCGTGTACGGCGAGCACGTGACGCTGGTCGTGCCGCCGTCCGAGCGCACGGTACGGCCACCGGTGGTGGGCCGGGCCCGTACGGCCTCCGCGCTGCTGGACCGGGTGGTGAACGCGGCGGTGCACCGGGCGGGCGGCAACGGCGCCGGCGTCGGCAGTGGTGGCGGTGGGCCCGGTCAACCGGGTGGCGCCGACCGGCAGCTGGAGGCCGCCGAGCTGACCGAGGCCGTCCTCGCGGACGCCGGTGTGGAGCGGGCGGCGGCGCTGGCCCTGGTGTACGAGGACGACGAGACCAACATCCGCGCCGCCCTCACCGCCCGCCGCCTCAACCCGCGGCTGCGGATCGTCCTGCGCCTGTACAACCGGCGGCTGGGCCAGCACATCGAGGAACTCCTCGACCAGGCCGCCGCGTTGGCGACCGGGGACGGCGAGGCGGCACTGGGCGGGGGCATGCTGGGCCCGGACGCGTCCACGACCGTGCTGTCCGACGCGGACACGGCCGCGCCCGCCCTGGTCGCCGGCGCCGTCGCCGGCACCAGCAAGGTCGTCCAGACCGACCGGCTGCTGCTGCGCGCGGTGGAGCGGCCGCCGTCCGCGCCGGACCGGGTCCCCGACCCCGGGCTGTGCACCCTGGCGCTGCTGTCCGCGACGAGCAGCGACCCTGCCGGGGCGGACGGGTCCGAGGACAGCGGGGAGCAGGGGCCGCAGCTGCTGCCGGACGAGGCGGCGGTACGGGCGGCCACGGGTCGCGGGACCGTGGTACTGGAGCAGGTGTCGTACGCCGCCGGTCCCCCGCTGTCCGTCGCCCGCGCGGTCGCGGCCGTCGTACCGCCGCTGGCGTCGCTGTTCTCGCGGCGGCTGCGGTGGTCGGTGGCGGGGCTGGTGGCGTGCGTGTTCGCGCTCGCGGTGGCGCTGTGGGTGGTGATGGATGTGCATCCGCTGGGTGCCCTGTACCTGACGCTGCTCGACCTGTTCGCCATCGACGACCCCGCGCTGGGCGAGCCGGTCGGGCGGCAGGTGCTGCAACTGCTGTCCGGGCTGGTGGGGCTGCTGCTGCTGCCGGTGCTGCTGGCGGCGGCGCTGGAGGCGCTGGGCACGTTCCGGTCGGCTGCCGCGCTGCGCAAGCCGCCGCGCGGGCTGAGCGGGCATGTCGTGCTGCTGGGGCTGGGGAAGATCGGCACGCGGGTGCTGACGCGGCTGCGGGAGCTGCGGATCCCGGTGGTGTGCGTGGAGTCCGACCCGGAGGCGCGCGGGATCGCGGCGGCGCGGCGGCTGCGGGTGCCGGTGGTGCTGGGGGACGTCACGCAGGAGGGTGTGCTGGAGGCCGCGAAGATCCACCGCGCGCACGCGCTGCTCGCGGTGACCAGCGCGGACACGACGAACCTGGAGGCCGTGCTGTACGCGCGGTCCGTGCGGCCCGATCTGCGGGTGGTGCTGCGGCTGTACGACGACGACTTCGCGACGGCGGTGTACCGCACACTGCGGACGGCGTACCCGCGCGCCCTGACGCGCAGCCGGAGCGTGTCGCACCTGGCGGCGCCCTCGTTCGCCGGGGCGATGTTCGGGCGGCAGATCCTGGGGGCGATCCCGGTGGAGCGGAGGGTGCTGCTGTTCGCCTCCGTGGACGTGGGCGGCCACGCGCAGTTGGAGGGCCGGACGGTGGCGGAGGCCTTCCGGGCGGGGGCCTGGCGGGTGCTGGCGCTGGATGCGGGGGTGACGGCCGGGAACCCTTCCGGGGGGTTGGCCGGGGGCCTCTCCGAGGGATCGGAGCTGGTGTGGGACCTTCCCTCCACGTATGTACTGCGGGCGGAGGACCGCGTGGTCCTCGCGGCGACCCGGCGGGGGCTGGCAGAGCTGTTGGGCCGTCGGTCCCGGGCGGGGGCACAGGGGTCATAGGGGCGGGCGGGGTCGGGGGTGCGGGGCAGAGCCCCCGCACCCCCGACCCGGGCTCACGCCCCGTTTCTCACTTCGGCAGGTGGCGGTCTGCGAAGTCGAGTTCCAGGCGGACCTGTTTGATGTGTTCGTCCACGACCAGGGAGCCGTGGCCGGCGTCGTAGCGGTAGACCTCGTGGACGGCGCCGCGGGACTGGAGGCGCTTGACGTAGTTCTCGATCTGCCGAATGGGGCAGCGGGGGTCGTTGACGCCGGCCGAGATGTAGACCGGGGCCTTGACCCGGTCGACGTAGGTGAGGGGGGAGGAGGCCTCGAAGCGCTCGGGGACCTCTTCCGGGGTGCCGCCGAGCAGCGTGCGGTCCATGGCCTTCAGCGCTTCCATCTCGTCCTGGTACGCCGTGACGTAGTCGGCGACCGGGACCGCCGCGATGCCCAGCGTCCAGGCGTCCGGCTGGGTGCCGAGGCCGAGCAGGGTGAGGTAGCCGCCCCAGGAGCCGCCGGTGAGGATCAGGCGGTCGGGGTCGGCGAGGCCCGAGGTGATCGCCCACTCGCGGACCGCCGCGATGTCCTCCAGCTCGATCAGGCCCACCCGGTGCTTGAGGGCGTCGGTCCACGCACGGCCGTACCCCGTGGAGCCGCGGTAGTTGACGCGGACCACCGCGTAGCCGTGGTCGACCCAGGCGGCCGGGCCCGCGGCGAAGGAGTCGCTGTCGTGCCAGGTGGGGCCGCCGTGGATGTCGAAGACCGTGGGGAGGGGGCCGGTGGCGCCCTCCGGCTTCTGGACCAGGGCGTGGATGCGGCCGCCGGGGCCCTCCACCCACACGTCCTCCACCGGGACCGAACCCGGGCACTTCATGCCGGGGGGATCCAGGACCACCCCGCCGCTCGTCGAACGCACCGCCGACGGCTCGGCCGCCGAGGACCACAGGTACTCCACGCTGCCGTCCGGGCGGGCGGACGCCCCGGAGACCGAGCCGGGCGGCGTGGGGATCCTCGCCAGCTCGCGGGTGGCCAGGTCGTAGCGGAACAGCTCGCTGCGGGCCTCGAAGCTGTGCGCGACGACGAGGGCGGTGCCGTCCGGGTACCACTCCGCGCTCACGTCGCCGGGCAGGTCCAGGGACAGGTCCGTCTCCTCGCCCGTCGTCACGTCCCAGACCAGGGGCTCCCAGCGGCCCCGCCGCTGGTGGCCGACGAGCAGCCGCGCGTCCCCCTCGACCGGGGCGAAGCCCAGCACCTCCAGGCCCAGCTCGACCGTCCCGCCCTTGGTGTCGTCCAGCTCGGCGACCGCCGTACCGTCCGCGCGCAGCACGCGCAGCGCCGAGTGCATCGCGTCGCCGTGCTCCGTGTGCTCGACGGCGATCAGCGTGCCGTCGTGGGAGAGGTCGCCCACGCCCGCCGACTCGCGGTGCCGGTAGATCTCCACCGTCGCCCGGCCCTCGCGGGCCAGGTGGATGGTCGTGCCCTCCTCGTCCGTCGACCGGCCCACGACCGCCGTCCGCCCGTCCCGCCCGAGCGCCAGCCCCGCCGGGTACGACGCCCGGAGACCGGGCACGGCCGCCTCGTCGGCCCCGCCCTCGAAGGCCTGCCGCCGCCAGATGCCGAACTCGTCGCCGTCCTTGTCGTCGAACCACCAGATCCAGCGTCCGTCCGGCGAGAGCACTCCGTCCGTCGTGCCGTTCGGCCGGTCGGTCACCTGCCGCTGCTCACCCGTCGCCCGGTCCCAGGCGTACAGCTCGTACGTCCCTGTCGCGTTCGACACGAACAGGGAACGCTCCGGGGCGTCCTCCGCCCAGTCCGGCAGCGACACGCGGGGCGCGCGGAAGCGCTTCTCCCAGTCCGGCATCTCCTCGATGAGCGCCCGCCGGTCGAGCTTCCGCGGCGAGTCGGACCCGTTGCTCTCAGTCATGACTCCATACTGCCTGGTCCCACCGACAGCGCGCCGACCAGTCTCCCCAGCCTGTGGAAAAAGTACGCTCCGGGCCACCCCCGCGGCCCGGGTGAGGCGCACGGCACCGTACCGTTGAAGGCGTGTACCGGTTTCTGCTGACGCCCCGCTGGTGGGGCATCAACGTCTTCGCGCTGCTCGCCATCCCCTTCTGCGTCTTCATGGGCTCCTGGCAGCTGGGCCGGTTCGAGGCACGGGTGCAGGACCACCGGACCGCGAACGAGCAGGCCGCCACCCACCGCGGCGAGGCGCCGCGCCCACTGGAGGAGCTGCTGCCGGTGGACAAGCGGACCTCCGGCATGCAGACCACCGCGACCGGCCGGTACGGCGAGCAGCTGCTGATCCCGGACCGCGAGCTGGACGGCAAGCAGGGGTACTACGTGCTGACGCTGCTGCGCACCGACTCCGGCAAGGCGCTGCCGGTCGTACGCGGCTGGCTGCCGGGGACCGCCGGGAAGGCGGACGCGGCGAAGGCCCCGGCACCGCCCGCGGGCGAGGTCACGGTCACCGGTGCGCTGCAGGCGTCCGAGACGCCGGGTGACAACGGGGTCAGCGCCCGCGGCGGACTGCCGTCCGGACAGACCGCGGCGATCAGCGCGGCCTCGCTGGTGAACCTCGTGCCCTACGACGTCTACGACGCCTGGGTCACGCTCAACCAGGGCGACTCCGGGATGACGGCGGTGCCCGCGAGGGCGCCGAGCAACACCGGGCTGGACCTGAAGGCGTTCCAGAACCTCGGCTACACCGGTGAGTGGTTCGTCTTCGCCGGGTTCGTGGTCTTCATGTGGTTCCGGCTGCTCCGGCGCGAGGTGGAGGCGGTCCGGGACGCGCAGCTGGGGCTGGGGACCGAGGAGGAGCAGGTCGCCGCGGTGTGAGCCGGACCGGCTGCCCACCCCGGCGACACCACTCCTCGCAGTCCGCGGCCTGCTACGAGGTCCGGCCGACCTGCTACGACGCCGTCAGCACTCCCGTGCGGTAGACCGTCCCCTCACACGCGTTGGACACCGTCGTCGACACCGTGGGTGAACCCGCCTCCGCCGTGTAGGAGACCACCACGCTGCCGTCGACCGGGCCGTCCGCCCTGAACGTCTGGGGCGTGAAGCCGGAGTCGCTGCCGGTGCTCGCCGTGCCCGTCGCGCCCGTGGCACTCGCGCCCTGAGTCGGGGACTCGTCGGGCGAGGGCCCGCCGGTCTCGCTGTCGCCGGGGCTGCCGCCGCCGGTGGTGGGACAGGTCTGGGAGGGCACCCAGGCGAACTTCACCTCGTACGCCGCACCGGGCGGCAGAACCAGTCCCGGCGCCTCCGTGGAGGGGTCGAGCAGCCTGGTCGCCGCGTCGCCCGGGACGTGGTCGGCCACGCTGATCCTGGTGTCGTCGGCCGCGCCCTGCGCGAGGGTGTCCACCCTGCCCGGGCCGCCGACCGAACAGCCCTTGGCCGAGACGTTCACGATGCGGAAGGTGCCGTGGACGGCACCGGCCGAGTCCGGGTCCTCGACCGTGGCGGTGGCGGAGCCGAGCTGGGAGGACGTGCACGCGGGCGTGTCGCCGCCGGAGTCGGCCGAGGGACTGTCCGGGCCGCCGACGGGGCCGGCGCCGGTGCCCGTGTCGCCCTTCCGGCCGTCCTCGCCGCCGCCTCCGCCCTTGTCGGTGGCCTTGCCCGAAGGGCCGCCGGCACCGCTCCCGCCGCCGTCCTGGCCCTTGCTCCGGCCCGTGCCGCCGTGCGCCTCGGAGGCCTGGCCGGCGATGGCCGGGTTGGCGTCGGAGCCGGTGGACTGGGAGACGTGCACGAGGGCGGGGACCGCGGTGCACACGAACAGGGCGGCGGCCGCCATGCCGACGGCGGCCTGGCGCTTGCGGGCGCGCCGGGCCGGGACCGCGCGCCGCAGGTGATCCAGCGCGCCGTCGCGCGGCTCGACGTCCTGGACCGCCTGGTGCAGCATCCTGCGCAGTTCCAGCTCGTCCGAGGCGAGCCCGTCGGGGCCCAGTTCGTCAGGGCTGTCGTTCACGGTTCCGTTCCCAGCGTGCGATGGCGTGTGCTCGTGCTCATGTGACCGCGCCGGCTCCTGCCGGGCGTGGGGCTCGTGCACGTCGCGCCCCTCGTTCTCGTCCTTCTCGCTCATGCCCGCGCTCCCATCGCGACCCGCAGCGCCGCAATGCCCCGTGAACCGTACGCCTTGACCGAGCCGAGCGAGATCCCCAGCGTCTCGGCGACCTGCGCCTCGGTCATGTCCGCGAAGTAGCGCAGCACCAGGACCTCGCGCTGGCGGCGCTGCAGGCCCTTCATCGCCTTGATCAGGGAGTCGCGCTCCAGCTGGTCGTAGGCGCCCTCCTCCGCGCTCGCCATGTCCGGCATCGGCTTGGACAGCAGCTTCAGGCCGAGGATGCGGCGGCGCAGGGCCGAGCGGGAGAGGTTGACGACCGTCTGCCGCAGATAGGCGAGGGTCTTCTCCGGGTCGCGGACGCGTTTGCGGGCGGAGTGGACGCGGATGAACGCCTCCTGGACGACGTCCTCGCAGGAGGCGGTGTCGTCGAGGAGCAGGGCGGCAAGGCCCAGCAGTGAGCGGTAGTGCGCACGGTAGGTCTCGGTGAGGTGGTCGACGGTGGTACCGGCCGCCACGCTCTCCTCGGTGCCGTCACGCTGACTGGGTATGCGGGCGGGCCGCGCGGCGGGCATCGGCGCGATCACCGGAAACCCGCCGGGCCTGCCGGGCAGGCGCGGACGGAGTGCCGCGCGGGGCGGCCGCAGGGCCGTGCCGCGGGCCGCTGCTGAAGATGTCCCCTGCTCGAAGAGCTTGGGGGAGAAGTCGAGAACCTCTGCCACGCCAGTTGGACACGCCTGCCCCCGCCGGGGTTGTACGCGCCGGGCATCACTTTTGCGTCGTGTGACGCCTCCGACACCGATCTCGCGGCAGGCGGCACGTCAGAACGCGCCTCGTATGCCCTCATGCGTCCCGCTCATCCCCTATGCCTGAATCACCGGGACGTCCCCACGCCCCGCAGTGTCCCCACGCCCCCGGAGGGCGACGGCAAAGACGCTCCCCGCCCTTGACACGGTTGCGCGGGACGGGGAGGGAGATCTTCCGCCGCCGAGACGGCACGGAGCAACTGGTTCGGACCACTGGCCGAACTCTGATTTTCACATGGATCTTACAAACAAAACATGGGGTGGCCACGGGATTTCCGCCGGTGACCCGGTTCCGCGACAGGAGTCACGGCGCCGCCACCGCGCCGTCACCTCGCCTCGCCGGCCACCAGCTCCGCGATCTGCGCGGTGTTGAGCGCGGCGCCCTTGCGCAGGTTGTCGCCGCACACGAAGAGTTCCAGCGCGGTGGGGTCGTCCAGCGCCCGGCGCACCCGCCCGACCCAGGTCGGATCGGTGCCCACCACATCGGCGGGCGTGGGGAACCCGCCCGCGGCCGGGTCGTCGTACAGCACCACCCCGGGCGCCGTGGCGAGAATCTCCCGTGCCCGGTCGACGGTGACCTCGTCCTCGAAGCGGGCGTGCACCGTCAGGGAGTGTGCGGTGACCACGGGCACGCGTACGCAGGTCACGGCGACCGGCAGCCGCGGCAGGCCGAGGATCCTGCGGGGCTCCTCCCGCAGCGCCATCTCCTCCGACGACCAGCCGTCGTCGCACAGCGAACCGGCCCACGGCACCACGTTCAGCGCCACCGGCTCCGGGAACGGCCCGGTGTCGTCCCCGACCGCCCGCCGTACGTCGCCGGGGCCGGTCCCCAGCTCCGTGCCCGCCACCAGGGACAGCTGCCGGCGCAGCGTCTCCACGCCCGCGCGCCCGGCCCCGCTGACCGCCTGGTACGAGGAGACGACCAGCTCACGCAGGCCGAACTCGGCGTGCAGCGCGCCCAGCGCCACGATCATGGACAGGGTGGTGCAGTGCGGGTTGGAGACGATCCCGCGCGGGCGCCGCCGCGCCGCGTGCGCGTTGACCTCGGGCACGACGAGCGGTACGTCCGGGTCCGTGCGGAAGGCCGCGGAGTTGTCCACGACGACCGCGCCCCCGGCCGCCGCCACCGGCGCCCACTGCCCGGCGACCTCCTCGGGGACGTCGAACAGGGCGATGTCCACCCCGTCGAAGGCGTCCTCGGTGAGCGCGACCACCTCGACCTCCTCGCCGCGCACGGCCAGCTTGCGGCCGACCGAGCGCGGGGAGGCGATCAGACGGATCTCGCCCCAGATGTCCGCGCGCTGGGACAGGATCGTGAGCAGGACCGTGCCGACGGCTCCGGTCGCTCCCACGACCGCGAGCGTCGGTCGGCCGGTCATCGGCCGGTGCCCCCGTAGACGACGGCCTCGTCGCTGTCGGAGTCCAGCCCGAAGGCGCTGTGCACGGCGCGCACGGCCTCCGGTACGTCGTCCTTGCGGGTGACGACCGAGATACGGATCTCGGAGGTCGAGATCAGCTCGATGTTCACCCCCGCGTCGGACAGCGCGGTGAAGAAGTCCGCCGTGACGCCCGGGTTGGTCTTCATGCCCGCGCCGATCAGGGAGATCTTGCCGATCTGGTCGTCGTAGCGCAGGGACTCGTAGCCGATGCCGGACCGGTTCTTCTTCAGCGCCTCGATGGCCTTGCGGCCCTCGGTCTTGGGCAGCGTGAAGGAGATGTCCGTCAGGCCGGTGGAGGCGGCGGACACGTTCTGCACGATCATGTCGATGTTGATCTCGGAATCGGCGATCGTACGGAAGATGGAGGCGGCCTCGCCGGGCTTGTCGGGCACGCCGACGACCGTGATCTTGGCCTCGGAGGTGTCGTGTGCGACACCGGAGATGATGGCCTGCTCCACCTTCTTGTCCCCTTGCTGCTGCGTCTTTTGAACGAGTGGCTCACTGCTGACCCACGTGCCGCGCAGCCCGCTGTAGGAGGAGCGGACGTGGATCGGGATGTTGTACCGGCGGGCGTACTCCACGCAGCGGTGGAGCAGCACCTTGGACCCGGAGGCGGCCAGTTCGAGCATGTCCTCGAACGAGATCCAGTCGATCTTCCGGGCCTTCGTCACCACACGCGGGTCGGCGGTGAACACTCCGTCGACGTCGGTGTAGATCTCGCACACCTCGGCGTCCAGGGCGGCCGCGAGCGCCACGGCGGTGGTGTCGGAGCCGCCGCGCCCCAGCGTGGTGATGTCCTTGCCCCGCTGGCTGACACCCTGGAAACCGGCGACGATGGCGATGTTGTCCTCGTCCAGCGCGGTCCGGATGCGGCCCGGCGTGACATCGATGATCCGGGCTTTGTTGTGGACCGAGTCGGTGATGACACCTGCCTGGCTGCCGGTGAACGACTGGGCCTTGTGGCCCAGGTTTTTGATCGCCATGGCCAGCAGGGCCATGGAGATCCGCTCTCCGGCGGTCAGCAGCATGTCGAGCTCGCGCCCGGCAGGCATCGGGGAAACCTGCTCGGCGAGATCGATCAGCTCGTCCGTCGTGTCGCCCATCGCGGAAACGACCACGACAACGTCGTTGCCGTTCCTCTTCGCTTCCACGATCCGCTTGGCGACGCGCTTGATGCCCTCGGCATCGGATACGGAGGAGCCTCCGTACTTCTGCACGACAAGGCCCACGTGCGCTCCTCGCTCAGTCCGTGTCTCTCGCACATACGCGGTCGCAGTGCGGTCGGCTCAGTTTATCGAGCGTCCGAATTTCTCTTCCGCGCTACCGCATCGTGAGATACCCGCCGCCCGCTTTCCAGGACGGCTCATGCCCATCGGGCGGAACACCACGCGAAACGTGTCCGGGGTCACACCGGGCGCCCGGCCGCTGATGCCTCCCGGCCGGCCGACGTCTACCGACCCGCCCGGCCCAGGCCCAGCCGGCTGATCTCCTCCGCCATGACCTTGCCGGCCTCGATCACGAGGGTGTCGTCGCCCATGCCCTGGTCGGTGTCCAGGCCGTCCAGCTCCTCCAGGGGCTGGTTGAGGCGGACGTGGGCGACCAGGGACTGCAGGGCGCGCAGGGTGGCGGAGGCCGTGGAGCCCCAGTTGGAGAAGTAGGAGAACTGCCACCACCACAGGGCCTCGGTGGTGCGCCCGGCGCGGTAGTGGGCCATGCCGTGGCGCAGGTCGGCCACGACGTCCGCGAGGTCGTCGGAGATACGGGCGGGGACGGGGGCCCGGCGGGGCTCGTAGGGGTCGAAGACCTCGGAGTAGACGTCGACCGGCTCCAGCAGGCGGGCCAGGCTCTCGCGGAGGCCGTCCACGTCCTGCTCCGGGCCGGAGTCGGGCTCGTAGCGCTCTTCGGGCACGATGTCCTCGTGCGCGCCGAGGCGGCCGCCGGCCAGCATCAGCTGGGAGACCTCCAGCAGGAGGAAGGGCACCGCCGAGTCCGGCTCGTCGCCCTTGGCGACCTCGGTGACCGCGACCAGGAAACTCTCGACCTGGTCGGCGATCTGGACCACGAAGTCGTCCGGGTTCTGGTGGGTCGCGTGCAGCGTGGCGTCAGACATCTAGGAGTCGTCTCCCCTCGAAGGCGCGGCCGAGGGTGACCTCGTCCGCGTACTCCAGGTCGCCACCCACCGGAAGGCCGCTGGCCAGGCGGGTGACCTTCAGGCCCATGGGCTTGATCATGCGGGCGAGGTACGTCGCCGTCGCCTCGCCCTCGAGATTCGGGTCCGTGGCCAGGATCAGTTCCGTGACCGTGCCGTCCGCGAGGCGGGCCAGCAGTTCTCGTATGCGCAGATCGTCCGGGCCGACGCCCTCGATGGGACTGATCGCCCCGCCGAGTACGTGGTACCGGCCGCGGAACTCGCGCGTGCGCTCGATGGCGACGACGTCCTTCGGCTCCTCCACCACGCAGATGACCGAGGTGTCGCGGCGGCTGTCGCGGCAGATCCCGCACAGCTCCTCCTGCGCGACATTGCCGCAGGTCGCGCAGAAGCGGACCTTCGCCTTCACCTCGAGCAGGGCCTGGGCCAGACGCCGTACGTCCGTCGGTTCGGCCTGCAGGACGTGGAAGGCGATCCGCTGCGCGCTCTTGGGACCGACGCCGGGCAGCCGCCCCAGCTCGTCGATGAGGTCCTGGACCACGCCTTCGTACAACGGACTGCCGCCCTTCCTGACGTGCTTCGGTACGTACGGTAGTTGCCCGGCGCCCGTCTTAGAAGGGCAGACCCGGGATGCCGCTGCCGCCGCCCAGGCCCTGGGCGAGCGGGCCCAGCTTCTGCTGCTGGAGCGTCTGGGCGTTGTCGTTGGCCGCCTGGACGGCCGCGACGATCAGGTCGGCGAGGGTCTCGGTGTCTTCCGGGTCGACCGCCTTCGGGTCGATCTTCAGCGCGCGCAGCTCGCCGGCGCCGGTGACGGTGGCCTTGACCAGTCCGCCGCCCGCCTGCCCGTCGACCTCGGTCCGCGCCAGTTCCTCCTGCGCCTGCTGCAGGTCCTGCTGCATCTTCTGGGCCTGCTGGAGCAGCTGCTGCATATTGGGCTGGCCACCACCGGGAATCACGATCAGCTCCTGCTTTCGTACGGCTGTCCGGGCGGGGACCGACTCCGGTTTCCCGCTGGCACGAGCCTACGTGGTCCGGGCAGCCAGCGCCCCGCCACTCTTTCGGGTGACTCTCGGATGAGCCCTATACCTGATCAACGCCCCCTTACGGGCGGAAAAGCCGCGCTTCCCTCTTCTTCGCCACCCATTGGGGGGTAGGAAGGGGTCCGGCGTGTCAGCCAGCGTCGCGGACCGTGATCAGTAGGGAGTGCCGGGTGGGTCAGCCGGAGATGCAGCCCGAGCGTCCGCCTCAGGACGGGCGGGGTGACGGGTCGGCCGGGCTGCGGCCGGGCGATCTGACCGGGCGGCCCTTCCCGCCCGGCGACTGGGCCGAGCCGGCGCAGTGCCTGGACGAGCTGTACCGGTGGGTGGAGCGGGGGGCGCTGCAGACCGTCGCCTGGTACCTGGCGGAGCGGGTGTGGAAGCGGCGCGGGGCGCGGGCGCTGCGGTGCGGGACCGCGGCCGGGGCGGTGGCCGGGGCGGTGCTGCCGCTGCTGGACCTGACCGGGGCGGTGGACGGAGTGGCGCCGTGGGGGTACATGGCGCTGCTGCTGTCCGCCTCGTGCGTCGGGATCGACCGGTACTTCGGGGTGACCTCCGGGTGGATGAGGGACGTGGCGACCGCGCAGGCCGTGCAACGGCGTCTGCAGGCCCTGCAGTTCGACTGGGCGTCGGAGAACGTACGGGAGATCCTGGGCCCCGCCGAGGGAACGGCCGGCGAGGCCGCCGAGCGCTGTCTCACGGTGCTGCGGCGCTTCTCGGAGGACGTGACCGAGCTGGTGCGCACCGAGACGGCCGACTGGATGGTGCAGTTCCGCGTCGGGGCGGCGCCGATGGGCCTGCAGTCGACGGTGTCGGGCGGCGGGCGGTCCGAGGCGGGCGGCGGACAGGGGCGCCTCGCGCTGCCGCCGGGCGCGGCACGGCCGAACATGCCCCGGCAGCGGCCGCCGGAGCCGCGGTGACGCCGGTCACCGCCGGGTGTAGGTCAACTGCTCCCCGTTGCTCGTGTTCACCCGCTTCAGGGTGCCGTCCGGCAGCAGGGTGACCTCCGTGGCCGCGCCCGGGCTGCAGGTCGAACGTGGCCCGCTGGCGACGGCGGAGGGGCCGATCTCCAACGGGCCGCTCGCGCCCGGCCGCTGGGTGAGCCGGGCCTCGAACACACAGTGGTAGCTGCCACCGGCGTCGGTCGGGCCGTCGGCGACCAGCGTGAGCACGGTGTCGCCCACGTTCCCCTGGCTGATGGTGAGTTGGCGGGTGTGGGCGCCGAGGGCGTTGTCGATCGCCGCCGTCCAGCTGCCGAGGTAGGCGGCCGGGACGGCCCCGTCGGCCGGTGCCGGGGAGTCCGGCGGCGAGGTCACCGGGCCGGGGTCGGAGCCGTTCGACTCCTTGGCGGCCGGTGTGGTGGGCGCGCTGACGGTGAGTGAGGGCTGGGGCCTTCCCCCCTTGTCGTCGCTGCTGCCGCCGCCCCGCATCAGGGCGTACACGGAGCCGCCCGCGCCGAGCGCCACCACCAGCGCCACCACGACCAGCGCCGCCGTGGAGCCACCGCCCCGGCGCGGTTCCCGCGGCGGCAGGGGGCTGGGGCCGTACGGCGGCGGACCGTACGGCGGGGTCGCGCCCAGGCCGCCGTAGGGCTGGTGCCCCGGAGCGGCGGGCTGCTGCGGGTAGCCGTAGGCGGCGTGCTGGGGGTGCTGTGGTAGGTGCTGCTGGGGGAAGCCGTACGAGCCGTACGCCGGGTGGGCGGGCACCGGACCCGGCGGGGGTGCCTGCCCCGCGGCCATCGTGGGGAGGTGGTTGACCGGGGTGTGCGTGCCTCCGCCGGGCTGTCCGGGGAACGGCGGGGCGGACTGCGGGGCGGACGGCGCACCGGCGGCGCCGGCATCGGAGGCGTCGGCGGTCGCCGCGTGCTCGGGCGAGGGCTGGGCAGCGGTGGCGGGCCGGCCCCCGGGCCGGACGACGGTGGGCGCCTCCCCGGCGGACCCGGACTCCGCCCTCTCCCCTCTCTCGGCCGGCTCCACCGCGCCGGCACCGGCCGCCCCGTCCGGCCCGCGCTCCCCCTGCGCCTGCGGCTCCTCCGGGTTCTCCGCGTCCAGCAACCGGACCGCGTGCCGTCCGAGTTGGGCGACCAGGGCGCTCGGCAGCCACGGGTCGCGGAAGTGGCCGTCGGCCACTGTGTCCTCGGCGCCGGTGCGTTCCAGGATCTGCTCCAGCGTCGGCCGGGCCGCCGGGTCCTTCTTCAGGCAGTCGCGGACGAGTTCGGCGATGCCCTCGGGCAGCGCCTGGAGGTCGGGTTCCTCCTCGGCGATGCGGAACATCAGCGCGTGCACCCCGCTGTCGGCACCGCCGAAGGGCAGCGCGCCGGTCGCGGCGTACGCGAGCACCGAGCCGAGGCAGAAGACGTCGCACGCCGGCGTGATCCGGTCACCGCGCACCTGCTCGGGCGCCATGAACCCGGGCGAGCCGACCAGCGCACCGGTCCGGGTGAGCCCGCCGTCCGTGACGGTCTCCAGCGCCCGCGCGATACCGAAGTCGATGACGCGCGGGCCGTCGATCGTGACGAGCACGTTGGACGGCTTGAGGTCGCGGTGGATGAGCCCGGCCGCGTGGATGTCCTTGAGCGCACCGGCCAGCCCGGCCGCGAGGATCCGTACCGACCGCTCGGGCAGCGGCCCGTGGTCGTGCCCGACGACCTGCTGCAGGCTGGGCCCGGCGACATACCCGGTGGCCACCCACGGCACGGCGGCCTCGGTGTCCGCGTCCAGCACGGGCGCCGTCCAGTACCCACCGACCCGCCGCGCGGCCCGCACCTCCTGCCGGAACCGCGCCCGGAACTCCTCCTGCTGCGCCAGCTCCTGCCGCACCAGCTTCACGGCGACGGTCCGCCCCCGGTCCGACCGGGCCAGATACACCCGCCCCATGCCCCCGGCCCCGAGCCGCGCCAGCAGCCGGTACGCGCCGATCCCCTGCGGATCACCAGGCCCCAGCTTCTCCACGGCCGAACCGCCTCCCCCCGGTATCCCCCGATACACCCCTGTGCGACAGACCGAGGATAGTGCGGCGACCCGCACGAGCGGGTGATCCGGTCTCCACGGTTCCGTAACAGCGACGGTTCCGTAACAGCGACACCCTGTCGTGAAAACCCCGCGACCGCAGACAGGCCGCCGATGTCACGTCCTCGTGCTCTCCGTCTACGCTCGCCCGCATGACCCCTCAGCCGAATCCCGAAGCCGGCGCAGCCGTCAAGGCCGCCGACCGTGCGCACGTGTTCCACTCCTGGTCCGCGCAGGACCTCATCGACCCGCCGGCCGTGGCCGGTGCCGAAGGGTCGTACTTCTGGGACTACGACGGCAGGCGCTACCTGGACTTCGCCAGCGGGCTCGTCTACACCAACATCGGCTACCAGCACCCCAAGGTCGTCGCCGCGATCCAGGAGCAGGCCGCGAACCTGGCCACGTTCGCGCCGGCCTTCGCCGTCGAGGCGCGGTCCGAGGCGGCGCGGCTGATCGCCGAGCGGACCCCGGGCGACCTGGACAAGATCTTCTTCACCAACGGCGGCGCGGACGCCGTCGAGCACGCGGTGCGCATGGCCCGGCTGCACACCGGGCGGCCCAAGGTCCTCTCGGCGTACCGCTCGTACCACGGCGGCACGCAGCAGGCCGTCAACATCACCGGCGACCCGCGGCGCTGGCCCTCGGACAGCGGCTCGGCGGGCGTCGTGCGCTTCTGGGCGCCCTTCCTCTACCGCTCCCGCTTCTACGCCGAGTCCGAGCAGCAGGAGTGCGCGCGCGCCCTGGAGCACCTGGAGGCGACGATCGCCTTCGAGGGACCGGCGACCATCGCCGCGATCATCCTGGAGACCGTCCCCGGCACGGCCGGGATCATGGTGCCGCCGCCCGGCTATCTCGCCGGCGTGCGCGAGCTGTGCGACAAGTACGGGATCGTCTTCGTGCTGGACGAGGTCATGGCCGGATTCGGGCGCACCGGTACGTGGTTCGCGGCGGACCTGTTCGACGTCGTACCGGACCTGATCACCTTCGCCAAGGGCGTGAACTCCGGGTACGTCCCGCTCGGCGGCGTCGCGATCTCCGACAAGATCGCTCAGACGTTCGGCAAGCGCGTCTACCCCGGCGGCCTGACCTACTCCGGGCACCCCCTGGCCTGCGCGGCGGCCGTCGCGACGATCAACGTGATGGCCGAGGAGGGCATCGTCGAGAACGCCGAGCGGCTCGGCGCCGAGGTCGTGGAGCCGGCGCTGCGCGAGCTGGCCGAGCGGCACCCGAGCGTCGGCGACGTGCGCGGCGTCGGCATGTTCTGGGCCGTCGAGCTGGTGAGGAACCGCGAGACCCGCGAGCCGCTGGTGCCGTACAACGCGGCCGGCGAGGCGAACGCCCCGATGGCGGCCTTCGGCGCCGCCGCCAAGGCGAACGGCCTGTGGCCCTTCATCAACATGAACCGCACGCACGTCGTCCCGCCGTGCAACGCGACCGCGGCCGAGCTGAAGGAGGGCCTGGCGGCGCTGGACGCCGCGCTGTCGGTGGCCGACGAGTACACCGACTGACACCCCTGCCCGCACCCGGAGTGCCGGGATCGGGAAAATTCGAACGCGTAAGGTGGCGTGCTCGTAGACATGGGCGTACGAGTACGAGAGCACGCGAGTACGCCACCCGCACGCGCAAGGAGACGCCCCGACCATGCCCGGCAACAGCGGCACCGGCGCCGTGACGCGCAGCACCCTGCGGCAGCAGATCGCGGACGCGCTCCGGGACGAGGTGCTGGCCGGACGGCTGCAGCCGGGGCAGGAGTGCACGGTCAAGGAGATCGCCGAGCAGTACGGGGTGTCCGCGACCCCCGTCCGCGAGGCGCTCGTCGACCTGTCCGCGCAGGGACTGCTGGAGGCCGACCAGCACCGCGGCTTCCGGGTGCGCGAGTACTCCCTGGACAACCTCCGCGCGATGATCGAGGCCCGCGGCCTGGTCACCGACGGCATGTTCCGGATCGTGGCCGGGGGCCCCAAGTCCTTCCGCCGTCCCGACGACCCGCGCCTCAGGGCCGTACTCACCGGGGTGCGCCGGCGCGGCGAGGAGGCGCAGCGCGCGGCCGCCGCGGGCGACCTGACCGTACTGATCGGCTACGACCTGCGCTTCTGGCGGGAACTCGCCGCCCTGTTCGGCAACCCCTACCTCTCCGACTTCCTGCACCGGCTGCGCGTGCAGTCCTGGGTGTGCGCGGTGCAGCACCTGCGCCGCCGCACCGATCTGCGCGGCGAGCTGTGGTCCGGCCACACCGAACTCGTCGACGCCCTGTCGGCGGGCGACGCCACGGCCGCGCGTGCGATCGTCGCCGCGTACAACGCGGACTCCCTCGCTCTCGTCGAGCGGCTGGCGGCCGACGCGTGAGCGGTGCCGTACCCACCACTACCGACTACGCTTCTACACTCCCTGACCACCCGACCACCGAACGCGCTGGAAGCCCTGCCCTCCCCGAGGAGCCCTCTTTGGCCTGTGACCTGTGGCTGGTACCGCTCGTCGACGTGTTGTGCCACACCCCCGACAACCCGTTCGCCGAGGAACTCGCGCAGTACAACAAGGTGCTCGCCGAGAACGGGCTCCCACCGGTGCCGGTGTACCAGTACATGCCCGGCCTGTCCGGGGAGGTGGCGCCGGTGGCCGGCTTCGACTACGACGCGCTGCACTTCCTGCGCCGCGCCTACCTCCTGCAGATCTGCGGCCTGCCGCTGACCCCGGTCGACGAACTGGGCGGCGACTACGAGCAGTTGCTGGAGATGTTCGAGACGACGGCCCAGCAGTCCCACCTGGTCTGGCACTACGACCACGCCGGCGCCTACGTCCCCCTGGACTTCCCGCACCCCCTGTCCAACGACGAACTCCTCGCCGGCGGCGGCCCCCTCGGATCCTCCCAGACCCTCCTGCGCGAGCTGGAGTACGTCGCCCCGTCCCTGGGCATCGACCCGGCCAACCCCCCGGCGGCCCCCGACCCTCCGTCGGCCCCCACCGAACTCGAACAGCCGGCCGCCCCCGCCCCCTACGACCCCAGCCCCTTCGCCCGCGAACGCCACGTCTGGCTGGGCCTCCACACGGCGGCCACGCGGAGCCTGGCGCAGGGGTCGATGATCGTCTTCAGCTGAGGGCCCGGCCCCGAAGACGATTACGAGCCAAATCCGCACGCACGTCCGATACCTCCCAAGCGCACCGCACTCCAGATCAAGTCCCCCAAGAAGCAAAGGATTTGGGCGAACGTCCCGCCGGTCTCCCAGGTCGTCCCATGCCCCGGCGCCTCCGACCGCCCGGGAGAGCGGCGGCACCGCCCTGTCGCTGGTGGCGGGTCAGTGGGGCAACGGCCGGCACAAGGAACCACCGCAGCGACTCGAATGGAGGCGTCCCGCCGGGAAGAACCCACGGGCGGACGTCGAGCAGCCCCTCAGGGTTACGGTCACGGCCGCTTCGGCCCCCTCGTACGTCTCCTTCATGCTGCACAGCACGGTCAACGAGTCCGGCATCCCGGACGAGGACACACGGCGACAGAAGGTTCTGGCCTGCGGAGACGGGATCACCGACCCGGGCTGCCGGATCACGGACCACAGGGACGGCTCGTACACGATCGAGGTCGTGGGCGCGCTGCCGCCGGACCACCCGTATCGCGTCCTGTACGTACAGTGGGCACCGAACCGTCCCGGCGCTGAGGAGATCTGGGCCTCATGGCAGCTACCCACTGGCTAGGCGACCCGCCTGCGGATCGTGAGCGGCTCGCGCCCTGGGCACTGTCCCGGATCGCGGCCGCGGCCGCCGAGGACGCGCGCGTGGACGCGATGGTCGACATCGAGTACGCAGCACGCGACATCGAGGCGGACCTCGGCGGCCGTTTCGGCGCCGGCGTGGTGGGCGGACCGTCGAACCGGCGGCCAGGAGGAAGGCGCAGCTTCCACCTTGACGGAATCTCCCCCCTCCGTCTCAGGGAGGAGGACAGCGACGAACCGTGGGCCGCACTGCTCGATCCGGCACGCCTGATCCGGGGCATCGGAACAGTGTCAGAGGCACATCGAAGCGGAGAGTGGGTCGAACTCACCCTCATCCCACATGCGTTGTTCGCCGCCCCCACCGACCCCTGGCTGCCGCCGGGCGCCCACAGCCTGACCGTACGGCTCGACCCGGCCACTGGCTTCCTCCGGTCCGCCGCGCTCCACGACAGGCAAGGCCCGCTGGCTACGGCCCAGGTCAGGGGCCTGGACGTCCTGGACGCACGGTTCTCGGCCGAGGCGGGCACGACCCTGGCCCGTATGGCCAGAACCTTGCTGGAGCCCGCCCGCCTGACAGCAGAAGTCCGCATCGAGGCCGACCCGCACGACGACCACTCCTTCACGCCTGTGCCCTCGGCCCGCTCCTGGACCATCTCGTCCGGCAGGGAAATCCTCACGATGACAGGAGATTACGAACCGGACCGGACAAGCCCGGCGGCCGCCCGCCTGGCGGAACTGCTCACCCCGGCCCGTATCGTCTCCCACCTCGCACACGTCACGGCCACGTCACCGACCTCCGTCGAGGCCGCCGTCCGCCCTCTGCGCACCTTCCCATTCAGCGCCTGGGCCCCGGACGAGAGCCTGACATGCCGTTTCACCGTGGACCCGACGACGGGCGTCCTCGTACGAGCCGAAGCGACAACAGAACACCGCACAGTTTTCCGCCACATCGTCACCGCACTCGGCCCGGAGGGACATGCCCAGCCATGGGACTACAGCTCCATCGGCGGTTGATCGGCGGTGGGTACGTCAGCTCCCCACTCGCAGTTCCAGCCCCCTTCGCCCGCGAACGCCACGTCTGACTGAACCTGCGCGCGGCGGCGACACGGAGCCTGGCGCGGGGCTCGATGATCGCCTTCAGCCGAGGCCGGACGACGCGGCTGCCACCCGCCATGGGCGATGACCGTGAATGTTCTCCGGCCGGTCGTTCGGGTGGGACCGAGAGGAAAGAAAATCCGACATTCCGGCCGGCAGGTCGCGGTCGCTGTCGATGCCACGGAAGTAGGGATCCTTGGCGGTGACGAGCTCGGCGCGGGCGGCATCGACCAGCGCACGGGCAGGAACAGGGAGAGCGTCTCTGTTGCTCTCCGCTTCCTTCGTCCAGTCTGCTTGCCAGGGTGGCCCCCTGAATGCGCTGGTCACTGGCCGGGGGCCGCCTTCGCTGCCGAGCGGCGGATGCGACCGGCCTCCTCGGGCGCGGTGCGCTCGCCCGAAGCGGCCGGAGGCGTCGGCGGCGGGACACGATCTTCCGGTGGGGACTCATGACACCCCTCCTGCTGAAAGGGTGAACACCCGGCAGGTGAATGTCATTCATGCACTCACATGAGCGGCATGTGAACACTGGAGGCCAAGATGCTCCCCCTTTTTCAGAAGGGGTGTGTGCCTCCTGGCCGGGCGGTCGAGGGGTCGTGTCCCACGACGTGCAACACCGTTACGTCAAGGCATCGGGACGCCATCTTCCGCGTAGGTCCGTGGGGGTTGTACTCCCACTTCATTCACTCACCGGGCGCTCTCCTGAGTGGTGGCCAGGATGCGGTTGATCTCGGCAGCGGCAGCGCGGCGCTCGGCACGGTCGTCGGAGGTGGCGACGATCCGTTCGCACTCGGCCAGACGGGTCGCCAGGGTGGGGAGACGGTGGATGACGACCCACATGAACCAATGTTCGAGAAAAGCCCGGCAGGGGGTGAGTATGAACGTGTCGCGGGCCTCCGGCGTGGCTTCTTCCCAGTGCCTGTCGAACCGCGGGAGGGCACCGGCGGGGTCGAGGCGTGTCACTGCGACACGGAGGGCCGCCGGGGTCTTGTCCGGCAGGGGGATCAGCGGGTCGCCGTCGTGCGGCCCCACAGGTCGCACAGTCACGTGCGATCTCCGATGCGATCGGGAATCGGTTCCAGGGCCGACGGTATCGAGTGCGGGCCTGCCCCGCGCTCGCATCGCGAGTCCGGGGCAGGCCACGACGAGACTGACGACTCAGGGCTGCGTGCGCCTGATGCCTACGGCCAGTCGACACCCGGACTGCCGACCGAAGGCCTGCGGCAGTCCGGGGTGCGGTTCGCCGGTGTGGTCACGGGCTCGTCGGCGAGCGCGTAGCACAGCTGGGCGTGGAGCAGTTCGGCTTCGGCGATCGTGAGGCGCAGTGCCGCGTCCGCGTCGAAGACCCCGTCGCGGCGCAGCCACAGGTCGATGGCGAGGGTGCCGTCGTCCTGCCGGCGGACCGGCTTGCTGGGGACGCGGCTCACCTGAATCCGCGCGTTCGGCGTCGTGCTCATCAGGCCGCCACCCCCGTGGGAGCGCCGACGCGGTGGCCGTGGATCACCCACGGTCCGACGTCGACCCCCTCCAGCGCGAGCACGAGAGCCGCGCGGCGCTCCGCCTGCCGCTGCCACCGTTCGTGCGCGAGCAGGTAGGGGCGTACGAGGGGGCCGGTGTCGTGGAGCGGGGTGGGGATTCCGGTCCCGGTCCGGGTGCGGGACTTCGCCGGAGGGGCGGCGCACAGTCCGGGTACGGCGGTGCGGTGGATCAGCAGGCGCAGTCCGGACAGGGTGCGCGGGGGTGTGGGTACGTGTCCCGGCCGCCCCAGCCCGCGGCGCCGGCCGGTGGCCGGGAGGAAGAGGGACAGGATTAGGGCAAGCGTTCGTTCCAGGGCAAGCCGGATAGACTTGGTCATGCTGATGCTCCTTCGCAGCGTTGGCTCCGCCCCGGGGTGGTGGCTCACCTCCGGGGCGTTTTCTGTGCACTGCCCGCCAGGCCGTTACCGAGTGCCCGGCAAGCGCTACACAGCGTACGCACAGCGTGATGCGTCAGACAACATGTTGTGCGAAGTCGTATCAAGTGATCGGACGCTACGTCGCGAAGCGGTCGAACTCGCCGGCCTTCGCCCCTTCCAGGAAGGCCCGCAACTTGCGGCGAGTGGTCTGCACGACCACCTCCGGGTCGTCACCCTCCCGCAGGAAGATTCGATCGCCCTGTTCCGCGATCTCTATGCAGCTTCCGGTGTCCGCCGAGAAGGACGACTTCCGCCAGTGAAGTTCCACCTGCTCCTGCCTCAGATCTCTTCCGCTACCTGCCGGATGAAGTTGATGGACTCGCTGGGCTCCAGGGCACGTTCACGCATCCGGTCGAGAACGGCGCGGTAGTTCGCCAGGTAGGTCTCGGCGTGCAGGAAACTCACGCCCGTGGGTACGTCGATCTGCACCGTGTCCAACTGCGTTACGGGGCCGCAGGCGTACAGCGTCGAGCTGCCCGCGTTCGCGAAGCCCCCCACACTGAACGGCACCACCCGGAGCGTGACGTTGGGCCGTTCGGCCTGCTTCAGCAAGTGCTCGATCTGCCGCAGCAGGACATGACGGTCTCCGAACCGCATCCGCAGCGCGGACTCATGGATCAGGAACTCGCACAGTGGCGGGTTGGAGCGGTCGAGCAGCTCCGCCCGCCTCGATCGAAAAGCCACGTGCCGATCCAGGTCGGTGGGCGACATGGCCGGAACCGCTTCCGCGAAGATGCCGCGCATGTAGTCGGGGAGCTGAAGCAGGCCGGGCATATGCATGATCTGCGCGGAGCGCAAAGCCGCCGCGTGGTGCTCCATCTCCGCGATGTCCAGCAGGCCAGCGGACAGCACGTCCCGGTACTCGTCCCACCAGTACGGCCCGCGTTCCCGGGCCATCTCGGCCAGCGCGTCGATGTACTGGGCGTCGGGACAGCGATAGTTGGCGGCCCACACCCGGACCCGATCGCTGCTCACACCTGAACGGGCCGACTCCGTGTTGCTGACCGTCGTCCGGTCGGTGCGGTGCAGGGCGGCGGCCTCGTTGATCGACATGCCGATGTGCTCGCGCATTCTGCGCAACTCGGCACCCAGACGACGCTGCCGTTCGGTGGACGGCTTTCGGACGGGCATCGGGCAGCTCCCCCTGTCACCGCTTTCGACGATGTGGGACGGCCGGTACGGTTCACCGCACCGGCCGCCCTGTCAAATCTCCCGGAGGGGCGACGCGCCTACAGGAACGAGTTGATCTCGATCGTCTCCTCGCGGCCCGGGCCCACGCCGATCGCGGAGATCGGGGCGCCGGACATGTCCTCCAGGGCCTTGACGTAGGCCTGGGCGTTCTTCGGGAGGTCGGCGAAGGTCTTGGCCTCGCTGATGTCCTCCTGCCAGCCGGGGAGGTACTCGTAGACCGGCTTCGCGTGGTGGAAGTCGGTCTGGGAGTACGGGAGCTCCTCGACCCGCTCGCCGTCGATGTCGTAGGCGACGCAGACCGGGATCTGCTCCCAGCCGCTCAGGACGTCGAGCTTGGTGAGGAAGAAGTCGGTCAGGCCGTTCACTCGGGTGGCGTACCTCGCGATCACCGCGTCGAACCAGCCGCAGCGGCGGTCACGGCCCGTCGTCACGCCCCGCTCGCCGCCGATGCGGCGCAGCGCCTCGCCGTCCTCGTCGAACAGCTCGGTCGGGAAGGGGCCGGCGCCGACGCGGGTCGTGTAGGCCTTCAGGATGCCGATGACGCGGCTGATCTTCGTCGGACCGACGCCGGCACCCGTGCAGGCGCCGCCCGCGGTCGGGTTGGAGGAGGTGACGAAGGGGTACGTGCCGTGGTCGATGTCGAGGAGGGTGCCCTGGCCGCCCTCGAAGAGGACCACCTTGTCGTCGTCCAGCGCCTGGTTGAGGATCAGGACGGTGTCGGCGACGTACGGCTCGATCTGCTCGGCGTAGCCCAGCAGCTCCTCGACCACCTGGGTGGCGGTGATCGCGCGCCGGTTGTAGAGCTTGGTGAGGATCTGGTTCTTGACGTCGAGGGCCGCCTCCACCTTCTGGGTGAGGATCGACTCGTCGTACAGGTCCTGCACCCGGATGCCGACGCGGTTGATCTTGTCCGCGTAGGTCGGGCCGATGCCCCGGCCCGTGGTGCCGATCTTGCGCTTGCCGAGGAAGCGTTCCGTCACCTTGTCGACAGTGACGTTGTACGGCGTGATGATGTGGGCGTTACCGCTGATCAGCAGCTTGGAGGTGTCGACTCCGCGCTCGTTCAGACCGCTCAGCTCGGAGAGCAGGACCGACGGGTCGACGACGACACCGTTGCCGATGACCGGCGTACAACCGGGCGACAGGATTCCGGAAGGGAGGAGGTGCAGTGCATACTTCTGGTCACCGACGACGACGGTGTGGCCGGCGTTGTTGCCGCCCTGGTAACGCACCACATAGTCCACCGAGCCGCCGAGCAGGTCGGTGGCCTTTCCCTTGCCCTCGTCACCCCACTGAGCACCGAGCAGCACAAGTGCGGGCACGCGCGTACACCCCTTCCGGGCGGGGCATGTCCAAGGTCAGGGGCGTACGCGGGCTCGCAGCCACGTATCCCCGCGACCGTGGTCGGTCGCACAACCCGTCGGACCGGATGCCCCGGAATAGACGAAGCCCCCGCGCAATCGCGCAAAGGGGCTCTTGCACAAAGATGCTACCCGAGGAAGCGAGGCAGGACCGAGGTGGCGACTCATCCCACGTCCGATCAGCTGCTGGTGGTCATCGACCCGGTCGCCCGGCGAACGGACGGGGAATCCGTACGGATCGCGAAAGACGTGCTCAGCGGGGGTGCCACCACCAAGGTGTGCCTGCCGGACGGGCCGGAGGAGTTCGCCCGCGCGCTGGTGCGGCGCGGCTCGCGGCGGCCGGTGGTGGTCGGCGACGACCGGGCGCTGCTGCGGGCGGTGTCGGTGCTGCACCGGCAGCGGGAACTGGCCGAATGTGTGCTGTCGGTCGTGCCGGTCGGGGGTGTCACGTCCCTGGCCCATTCGCTGGGCGTGCCCGCGGGGGCGGTGGCGGCGGCACGGGCGGTGCTGGACGGTGCCGAGCGGCGGCTGGACCTGCTCGTCGACGACAGTGACGGTGTGGTGCTGGGGGCGCTGCGGATTCCTCCGGTCTCCCCGCGGGAGGCTCCGGTGGGGGCCACGGCGGTCTCGGCGGGGGCCGTCGGGCACCCGTGGCTGCGGACCTGCCAGTCCCTCGTACGGACACTGGTGACCCGCCCGCCGAGGGCGACGGCGGTGGCCGGTCCGGGTGCCTCCCGGCTGCGCGTGGAGGTCGACGGGGAGATGGTCGTGGACCTGGACCAGCCGGTGGAGGCCGTCTCGGTCACGCCCGGGGATTCCGGGAGGGCGGAGGTGGAGGTACGGCCCCTGTCGGGGCCCGGCGCGGAGGCCTCGCCCCTGCTGGCACAGGGGCGCACGGTGACCGTCTCGGGCGCGGACTTCCGGTACCGGGCGGACGCGGTGGTGTCGGGGCCGGTGCGGACGCGGACGTGGCGGGTGGTGGAGGGGGCCTGGGGGCTCACGGTGCCGGTTTCGGCGGGGTGACGTCAGGCTTGAGTCTTGGGCCGGTGGAACTCGCTTGTGTCGAGGGTGCAGCCGAAGGGGTCCGGGATGGGCAGCTTCTCGCCGAACGGCTTGCTGATGCGGACCTGGTATTTCCTCGCCGACGGAGACCCGTAAACGATGGCCTCCTGCTCCTGCATGTCCAGGAGCAGGTACACGGGAACGCCCGCCCTGGCATAGACCTCGACCTTGCCGGTCAGGTCGTCGTTCCGTGTGGGGGGAGAAGTCAGCTCGGCGACGAAGGACAGGGCTTCGCCGTCCAAGCGGTTGCTCTCCGTTTGAAAGACCCGCTGATGCGCCGCATGAATGTCCGGCCCGTACGCGCACTCATCCCCTGGGAAGACGAACAACTGAGGGGTCCGCTCGATGACGTGGCCCTTAGGGAGGTAAGGCCCGAGTTGGTCGCAGACCGACTTCATGATCGGGGTGTAATACCCCTTCGACCACGGCGACAAGACGATGTTCCCCCTGATGATCTCGGCCTTGAAGCCGACGGGCGCAATCAGCTCATCGAGGGCGTCCAGCATCACCTCGAGGCTTCCGGATCCGGTGCCGCTTATCGTCGGTCGCTCTGTCATCAACGTCATGATGCGCCCTCCCTCTGATACAGACCAGTCCGCCACTCAGAGTATCCGATCGACTACATCACTCGCCCAGGTTCTCCTCCCGGTACTCGCGCCACCGCTCCATCATCCCCGCCACATCCCGCTCGATGAACTCGAAGAACGCCAGGGTCTCGGACAGCCTGCGCCCCGCCGGGGTCTCCGCGCCCAGGCCGGCGACGCCCTCCCGCAGGGCGCCCTCCCACCGTTTGATGATCGCCTCGCGGTTGGTCAGCGCCTCGTACCACTGGTTGCTGTGCACCCGGTAGCGCTCCCGGCGCGAACCGGGCTCCCGCTCCCGTGACACCAGGTGCACCTGGGACAGGTAGCGCACCGCGCCGGAGACCGCCGCCGGGCTGATCCTCAGCTGGTCGCCCAGCTCGGCGGAGGTCAGGGCGCCGGAGTCGGAGGCGAGCAGCGCGGCGAAGACCCGGGCCGGCATGCGCGGCACGCCCGCCTCGACGAGCTGTGCCGCGAAGTGCTCCACGAACCGCGACACCGCCTCCGGGTCCCGCTCCACCGCCGCCGCCTTCGACTCCGCCATGCCTCCAGCCTATCCGCGATTCATACGCTTTCTTAACTTCACAAATTTCTGAAAGAAGCGTACGTTGCGCAGCATGACGCAGGCAATCACCGTCTCCGGGCTGCACAAGTCCTTCGGCCGGACCCACGCCCTGGACGGCCTCGACCTGGACGTCGCCACCGGCGAGGTCCACGGCTTCCTCGGGCCGAACGGCTCCGGCAAGTCCACCACCATCCGGGTCCTGCTCGGCCTGCTGCGCGCCGACTCCGGCGCCGCGCAGGTGCTGGGCCGCGACTCCTGGACGGACGCGGTGGAGGTGCACCGCCGGATCGCCTACGTCCCCGGGGACGTGACCCTGTGGCGCAACCTCTCCGGGGGCGAGGTCATCGACCTGTACGGCAGGCTGCGCGGAGGACTCGACCGGCGGCGCCGGGACGAGCTGGTCGAACGCTTCGAGCTGGACCCCACGAAGAAGGGCCGGACGTACTCCAAGGGCAACCGGCAGAAGGTCGCCCTGGTCGCCGCCTTCGCCTCCGACGTCGACCTGCTGATCCTGGACGAGCCGACCTCGGGCCTCGACCCGCTGATGGAGGAGGTCTTCCAGCGCTGCGTGGCGGAGGAACGCGACCGCGGCCGCACCGTCCTGCTCTCCTCCCACATCCTCAGCGAGGTCGAGGAGCTGTGCGACCGGGTGAGCATCATCCGCAGGGGCCGCACCGTGGAGAGCGGTTCGCTGGCCGACCTGCGCCACCTCACCCGCACCAGCGTCACCGCCGAACTCGCCGGACCCCCCGACGGGCTCGCCCGTCTGCCCGGCGTCCACGACCTCGACGTACAGGGCCGGCGGGTCCGCCTCCAGGTGGACACCGACAAGCTGAACGAGGTGCTGCGCTCGCTGAGCCGGACGGGCGTACGCTCGCTGACCTCCACCCCGCCGACGCTGGAGGAGCTGTTCCTGCGGCACTACCAGGACGAGGCCGGTTCCGAGGCGGACGACAGGACCGCGGAGGTGACGCGATGACCGCCACGGCCTCCCCCGCCCCTGCCGCGCGGACCGGCCGCTCCCGCCATCTCGCCGGCACCGGCACCCTGCTGCGCTTCGCCCTGCGCCGCGACCGCGTGATGATCCCGGTCTGGGTCGCGGTCAACGCCCTGATGGTCCTGTCCATGCCGAACACGATCAAGGGCCTGTACGCCACCCCGGCCGAACGCGCCGACCTGATGCGGCAGATGGCGACGAACGCCTCCCTGCGCGCCATGGTCGGCCCGGTGTTCGGCGACTCGCTGGGCGCGCTGACGGCCTGGCGGGTCGGGGTGTACGCGGGGGCACTCGCCGCCGTCATGAGCCTGCTCGTCGTCGTACGGCACACCCGGGACGAGGAGGAGAGCGGGCGGCAGGAGTTGGTGTCGTCGGGGATGGTGGGCCGCCGGGCCCCGCTGACGGCGGCGCTGCTCGCGGCGGCGGTCGCGAACGCTGCCCTGGCCCTGCTGATCACGGCAGGCCTCGCCGGACAGGGCGCCCCGGGTGCTCTCGCCTTCGGGCTCGGGGTGGCGGGTGTGGGGATGGTCTTCGCCACGATGGCGGCGATCGTCGCCCAGCTCACGGAGAGCGCCCGGCTGGCCCGCGGCCTGACCTCCGCCGTCCTGGGCGCGGCCTTCGTCCTGCGGGCGGCGGGCGACTCGGCGACGGATGGGGGCACCGCCCAGGCGTTCAGCACTGGGGGAGGGTCGTCCGTGCTGACCTGGGTGTCCCCGCTGGGCTGGCTGGAGAACCTGCGGGCCTTCGCCGGCGAGCGCTGGTGGGTGCTGCTGCTGTTCGCCGCCGCGGCGGTCGTCCAGGCCGGCGTCGCCTACGAGCTGGCCGGGCGCCGGGACATCGGCATGAGTTTCCTGCCGACCCGGCCGGGACCCGCCCGGGGGCACATCGGAACGGCGGGCGCGCTGGCCTGGCGGCTGCAGCGGGGCAGCGTGCTCGGCTGGAGCGTCGGCTTCTTCGTCGCGGGAGTCGTCTACGGCGGGATGGCGGACGGCGCGGCCCAGCTGGTCGGCGACAACGCCAAGGCCCGGGAGATCTTCCAGCGGATGGGCGGGCAGGCCGGCCTGACGGACGCCTTCCTCGCCGCGATGGTCGGGATGCTCGGCCTGGTCGCCGCGCTCCACGTCGTCTCCTCCGTGCTGCGCCTGAGCGGCGAGGAGAGCTCCGGCCGCGCCGAGCCGGTGCTGGCGGGCGCGGTGGGCCGGCTGCGCTGGGCCGCCGGGCATCTGCTGCTCGCCTTCGGCGGCTCGGTCCTGATCATGCTCCTGGCCGGGCTGGGCCTCGCGGTCGGCCACGGCAAGCAGGTCGGGCCGGTGCTCGGCGCGTGCCTGGTGCAGGTGGCCGGGGTGTGGGTGGTCGGCGGTGTCGCCGTCCTGCTCCACGGCGTCCTGCCGCGGGGGGCCGTGGCCGCGTGGGGCGTGGCCGGGGCGGTGCTGCTGATCGGCTGGATCGGCCCCGCGCTGGACGTCCCACAGCTCGTGCTGGACCTCTCCCCCTTCGGGCACCTGCCCAAGCTGCCGGGCGGGCGGATGGAGTGGGGGCCGGTCGGCGTCCTGTCGGCGCTCGCGGTGCTCCTGGTGGCCGGAGGGCTGGCGGGACTGCGCAGGCGGGACATCGGCGGCTGAGCGTGCGACGGGGTGCGCGGCTCAGTCGGCGTACTGCTTGAGCTCCTCGGTGTCGAGTTCGATACCGAGGGGCTCCGGCAGCGAGAGCTTGACGCCGAAAGACTTCCTGGCGGCACTGCGGTACCCCTCTCCCGGGGCGGGGTCGCTGTAGAGCGTGACGGAGGAGTCGTCGCGGTCGACCAACAGGTAGAACGGAATGCCCGCGTCACCGTAGGCCAAGGGCTTCTCCTTGCGGTCCCGCTGATCGGTGTCCGAGTCGTACGACGTGACCTCCAGGACCAGCAGCACCCCCTCGGTCGGCGCCCACTCACCATGCCCTGCGAAGTGCGCTGCGGGCACCAGCACCCCGTCCGGACGCGCCCGTCCCTTGCGGTACTTCTCCACCCTCAGCCCTTGCCCCTGATACAGGTCCAGGTCGGGCCGCGACTGCATACAGCGCCGCATCAGCCACATCACGATGGTGTTGTGGTCGCCATCAGGCACGTTCTTGACCCCGATCCGCCCGTCGATGAACTCGAACCTGACGGCGTCGTCGGTCTCCCTGGCCGCGAATTCGGCGATCCTCTCGAACTCCTCCACGGACATCTGGGACGTGTGCGTCGTGCGCTCTGCCATAACCGTCATGGTGCACCCCCTCTCGGGTCACGGCCAGTATGCCGAGCGGCGGGTGGTCGATGATCGGAAATGATCCGTCATCAGCCGAACGGGTGAGCCGGGCACGGACGTCAGCGCACCACCACGCCCAGCCCCTCCAGCCCCCGGATCACGAAGTTCGGCTTGCGCTGCGGCTCCGCCGCCAGGGCGAGCGTGGGAGCTTGCTCCAGCAGGGCTCCCATGGAGGCCGCCAGTTCGATGCGGGCCAGGGGGGCGCCGATGCAGTAGTGGATGCCCGCGCTGAAGGAGATGTGGGGGTTGTCCCGGCGGGTGAGGTCCAGGCGGGCGGGGTCGGTGAAGACCGCCGGGTCGTGGTTGGCCGAGCCGAAGAGCATGGCGATCTCCGCGCCCCTCGGGATCGTCGTGCCGGCGACCTCGATCTCGTCCAGGACCCAGCGTTCGAAGAGCTGCAGCGGGGTGTCGTAGCGCATCAGCTCCTCGATCGCGGACGGGATCAGGGAGTGGTCCGCGCGCAGGGCCGCCAGCTGGTCCGGGTTGCGGAACAGTGCCCACCAGCCGTTGACCGTGGCGTTCACCGTGGCCTCGTGGCCGGCGTTGAGGAGCAGTACGGCCGTGGAGATCATCTCCTGTTCCGTCAGCCGGTCGTCCTCGTCGTGCGCGGCGATCAGCCCCGAGATCAGGTCCTCGCCCGGCTTCTTGCGGCGCTCGGCGATCAGCTCGCGCAGGTAGTCGGAGAACTCGGCCGACGCCCGCACCGCCTTGGCCGCCGCATCCTCGGACGGGTTCAGCTCGTACATCCCGCAGATGTCCGCCGACCAGGGCCGCAGCGGGGCCCGGTCCGCCTCGGGGATGCCCAGCATCTCGGCGATCACGGCGACCGGCAGCGGTTCGGCGACATCCGTGAGCAGGTCGCCGCCGCCCGCCTCCACCAGGGCGGAGACCAGCTCGTTCGCCAGCCGGTGCACGTACGGCTTCAGCTGCTCCACCGTGCGCGGGGTGAACGCCTTCGACACCAGGCGCCGGATCCGGGTGTGGTCCGGCGGCTCCAGGTCGAGCATCCCGTGGTCGTTGAGGACGTGGAACGGCTCGTGCTCCGGCGGGGGCGCCGTACGGCCGAACTCCTCGTGCGTGAACCGGTGCTGGTAGGTCCGGCCCAGCCCGCGGTCCCGCAGCAGCGCCGAGACGTCCGCGTGGTGCGGGACCAGCCACTGGTCGCTGGGCTCGTAGTAGAGCACGCGGCCCCGCCCGCGCAGTTCGGCGTAGGCGGGGTACGGATCGGCGACGAACGCCGGGTCCCACGGGTCGAAAGCGAGGTCGGAGACAGCTGCCATGCCCGGACGCTAGCCCGGCCCGCCCCGGTCTGACCAGGGGTGCCGCCGCACCTCACACCGCCCGGCCGGGGCGGCTCACCCCGGCGTGACCAGCCGCGCCTCGTACGCGAACACCGCCGCCTGGGTCCGGTCCCGCAGCCCCAGCTTCACCAGGATCCGGCTCACATGGGTCTTGATGGTCGACTCGGCGACCACCAGCCGCTCGGCGATCTCCGCGTTCGACAGTCCCTGCGCGATCAGCACCAGCACCTCCGTCTCCCGCTCGGTCAGCTCCCCGTACGCCGCCTGCCCGGTGGCCGCCGGCCGCGGGGGCTCGGTCATCCTGGAGAACTCCGTGATCAGCCGCCGGGTGACCGAGGGCGCGAGCAGCGCCTCGCCGGCCGCGACCACCCGCACCCCGTCGGCGAGCTGCCGCGCCGAGGCGTCCTTGAGCAGGAAGCCGGAGGCTCCCGCCCGCAGCGCCTGGTACACGTACTCGT
Source organism: Streptomyces triticisoli (assembly GCF_003270085.1). GTDB lineage: Bacteria > Actinomycetota > Actinomycetes > Streptomycetales > Streptomycetaceae > Streptomyces > Streptomyces triticisoli. The sequence continues at coordinate 43,578 of NZ_QFDQ01000038.1, forward strand.
CCAGGTCGAAGGTGGTCAGCACCAGTACCTTCGCCGTGCCGTCCGCGGCGACGATCTCCCGGGTCGCCTCGATGCCGTTCAGCTCCGGCATGCGGATGTCCATCAGCACCACGTCCGGGGCCAGTTCGCGTACCCGCTCCACCGCCTCGCGTCCGTTGACGGCCTCGCCGACGACCTCGATGTCGGGCATCGCGTTCAGCAGGACCGAGAAGCCCTCGCGCACCATCATCTGGTCGTCCGCGATCAGGACGCGGATCGTCGTGCCGGTCGTCATGCTCCGGCTCCGTCGTCGTCCGTGCGGCCACCGTCCGTACGGCCACCGTCCGCGCGCTCGCCGTCCGTGCGCCCCGTCACCGTGGCGACCGGCAGGAACACCGCCACCTCGTACCCTCCGTCGTCGGCCGGGCCCGCCGTCATCTCGCCGTCCAGCATCGACACCCGCTCCCGCATGCCGGTGACGCCGTGTCCGGCCCCGGGCGAGGGTTTGATGAGCGACGGCTCGGGCGGCGGGCCGTTGACCACGCGCAGGGCGAGCCCGCCGAGGACGTAGCCGACCTCCACCCGGGCGCTCGCGCCGGGCGCGTGCCGCAGGGTGTTGCTCAGGGCCTCCTGGACGATCCGGTACGCCGACAGCTCCACGCCCTGCGGCAGTTCGCGCACCGCGCCCATCACCGTCTTCTCCACGCTCAGACCGGCCTCCCGCACGTTCGCCAGCAGCGTGTCGAGGTCGGCGAGCGTGGGCTGCGGGGCCTGGGGAGCCTCGTAGTCCTCGGCGCGGACGACCCCGAGGACGCGGCGCAGCTCGGTCAGGGCCGCCACCGCGTTCTCCCGGATCGTGGCGAACGCCTTCTCCAGCTCCGGCGGCGGGTTCTCCACCCGGTAGGGGGCGGCCTCGGCCTGGATGGCGACGACGGACATGTGGTGGGCCACGACGTCGTGCAGCTCGCGGGCGATCGTGGTGCGCTCCTCCAGCAGGGTGCGCCGGGACCGCTCGTGCGCGGTCACCGTCTGCTGGGCGGTCACCTCCTGCTCGGCGTCGCGGCGTATGTGCCAGAGGGTGACGACGAGGAGGAGGAGCGCGGAGATGACCAGCATGGGTGCCGAGTTGTCGCTGTGGTGGTAGCCGATCACGGCCTGGGCGGCCAAGGCGTAGCACGCGGTGACCATCCAGGTCCACGCCGCCGTGCGCGGCCGGGTACGTATGGCCACCACCGTGAGCACCGTCAGGTGCGCGACGAAGCTGCCGGGCGACCACGGCCAGCCGCTGAGGTTGCCGAACACCACCCACGAGGCCGCGGTCGCCACCAGGGACAGCCAGAAGGCTCCGACCGGGCGAACCAGGGTGAGCAGGACCGGGACCAGGGCCAGCAGGCCGTACACCGGTGCCGGGCCGCCGTGGGCGCTCGCCCACGCGAGGAGCATGGCCAACAGACCGGCCCCCACCACCACGGCGTGCGGGGTCCAGGCCGCGTACTCCCGCAGACGGCCGGGCAGCCGCCGGGTCAGCGGGCCGTCGACGCTCATGCGGCGCAGCGGACGGTAGGCGAAGGCGCCCTGGAACAGATCCTGCCGCAGCCCGCGCGAGGCGTTCGCGGCCAGCTCGTACTCGGGGCTGCGTGGCTTGTACGCGCCGAACGCGCCGCCCGGCGCCGTCCGCTGCGTCTGGGTCGTCTCAGTCACGGTGAGAACGGTAGAGGGGAGGCGGGGTCGCGGTCGTCCCCAGTGAGAGGGGTCTTCCACGGTCCGTCTCAGGTACTACCGGCAGCACGGCCCGGCCCCCGGCCCCGGGACTCACCACGCCAGCTGGGCGATCTCCTCCGCCACCACCGCGCACGCGTCCGCCGCCGGATCGATCAGGGGGAAGTGGCCGACCTCCGCCAGGAGGGTCAGGCCCACCAGCTCGCCCGCCTTCGCCGCCGCCTCCGTGTAGGACTCCGCGACCGCCTGGGGTACGTCCACGTCGGCACGGCCCTGGACGAGGGTCGTCGCGATGCCGGTCGGCAGGAGGAGGGCCGGGTCGGCGTAGGGCCGGCGCTCCACGAAGCCCTCGTCGCCGCCCAGGAGTTGGCGGGCCGCTCCGCCGCACACGTCCAGTTTTTCGGCGACGGCGAAGTCGGCGATCGGGGCGAGGGCGACCACGCCGCGCAGCGGTGCGGGGCCGTCCGTGCGCCAGGGGGCGTCGGCCGGGAGGACGTGACGGGCCGCCGCCCACAGGGCCAGGTGGCCGCCCGCCGAGTGACCGGTGATCACCGTGCGCCGTGTGTCGGCCTGCGGAAGCGCCTGCCGTACCAGCGCGGGCAGGGCGTCCAGGGCGGCGGCCACGTCGTCGAACGTGTCCGGCCAGCGGCCCGCGACCGGGACCTCGTCCCCGGCCGCCGGGGCGGTGCTGCCGCGCCGGTACTCGACGTTGGCCACGGCGAAGCCGCGGCGGGCGAGGAAGTCCGCGAAGGGGGTGATGTGGCGGCGGTCGTACGGGGACCGCCAGGCGCCACCGTGCAGCACCACCACGAGCGGGGCCGGGGAAGCCGGGGAGGAGGACGCCGGGGAGCCGGGGGTGCCGCGCGGGGCGTAGAAGTCGACGACCTGGTCGGGGTGGTCGCCGTAGGCGGCCGTGGCGTCGGGGTCGACGGGCGCGTGCGAGAAGGCCGACTCCTCCTCCGCGGCGGCACGCGCGGCCGCGTCACGGCCGGCGGTGTTCTCCGGTTCTGCGGCATCGCCCGGTGCGGCGGCGTCCGGCATGCTCCAACCTCTCAGCGACGTAACGGTATGAGCGGACCGGAGGAAAATCGTTCGGCCGTTGGCCGGGACGGTACCAGGCCGATCATGTGCGCGGAGGCGGGGATGTCACGCTCGGTGAGGCCGGACGGTCCTGCCACACGGCGTGGGGGCCGTGCGGCAGGACCGTTCACCGGAATCGGCCGGGTGGGCGGCGGGTCAGCCGAGCAGCACCTCCGCCAGTACCCGCGCCGCCCGCTCCACGTCCCTGAAGCCGACGTACAGCGGGGTGAAGCCGAAGCGCAGGACGTCGGGGTGGCGGAAGTCGCCGACCACGCCGCGCTCGATCAGCCGCTTCATCACGTCCCCGGCGTCCGGACAGCGCAGGGCCACCTGGCTGCCCCGCTCCTCGTGGGCCACCGGGGTCAGACACTGCACGCGTCCGGCGGGGACGTACTCGGCGACGCACTCCAGGAAGAAGTCCGTCAGCGCGAGGGACTTGGCGCGCACGGCCTCGACCGTCACCCCGTCCCAGACGTCCAGCGCCGCCTCCAGGACGAGCAGGGAGAGGATGTCGGGCGTGCCCACCCGCCCCCGCAGCGCGCCCGCCGCCGGCTCGTACGCGTCCCGCATGCCGAAGGGCTCGGCGTGCGAGTTCCAGCCGGGCAGCGGGGAGTCGAAGCGGTCCTGGAGGTCGCGGCGGATGTACAGGAACGCCGGTGAACCCGGGCCGCCGTTCAGGTACTTGTAGGTGCACCCGACCGCCAGGCCGACGCCGTGCTCGTCCAGCCCCACCGGCAGGGCGCCCGCGCTGTGGCACAGGTCCCAGACGGCGTACGCGCCCGCCGCGTGCACGGCCGCGGTGAGGGAGGGCAGGTCGTACAGGCGGCCGGTGCGGTAGTCGACGTGGTTGAGCAGGACCGCGGCGGTGCGGGAGGACAGGGCCCCGGGCACCTCGGCCGGCGTCACCGGGCGCAGGGCGCAGCCCGTCATGCGGGCCGCCGAGCCCGCGATGTAGCCGTCCGTGGGGAAGGTCGTCGCGTCGACCAGGATCTCGTCCCGGTCGCTGCCGCCGTCACCCGGCTCCCGGGCCATCCGTACGGCCGCCACCAGCGCCTTGAACACGTTGACGCTGGTCGAGTCGCCCACCACGATCCGGCCGGGCGCCGCCCCGACCAGCGGGGCGATCCGGTCGCCGATCCGCTCGGGCGCGGTCCACCAGCCGCTCTCCGTCCAGGAGCGGATGCGCAGCTCGCCCCACTGGCGGCGGACGACGTCGGCGATCCGGTCGGGGACGTGCGCGGGGAGCGCGCCGAGCGAGTTTCCGTCCAGGTAGACGCCCTCGTCGAGGACGAACCGGTCGCGGAGCCCCGCCAGTTCGTCCGCCGCGTCCAGCTTCTCTGCTTTTGCGATCGGTTCAGACATGGGACCTCGCTGTCCACAGCTCGGGGAAGACGTTCTTGCGGGCCCGCTTCTCCAGCCAGGCCACCCCGGCGGAGCCGCCCGTGCCGGGCTTGGCGCCCATCGCGCGGCGGGTGGCGACCAGGTGGTCGTTGCGCCAGCGCCAGACCAGTTCGGCGACATCCGTCAACGCCTCGCCCAGGCGGGCGAGTTCGTGGTCAGGGTCACCGGAGTAGAGCGCCGTCCAGACGGCCTCGACCTCCTCCGAGGGCTCGTAGCGCAGCGAGACGTCACGGTGCAGGACGGCGTCCGGGACGGCGTGCCCGCGCCGGGCGAGCAGCCGCAGCACCTCGTCGTACAGGCTCGGCTCGTGCAGCGCCTTCTCCAGTTCCGCGTGGGCGCGGGGGGCGCCGCGGTGCGGGACGAGCATGGACGCGGACTTGTCGCCGAGCAGGAACTCCATCCGGCGGTACATCGCCGACTGGAAGCCGGAGCCCTCGCCGAGGGCGCCGCGGTAGCTGTTGAACTGGGCCGGGGTGAGCTGTCCGAGCGGCTTCCAGGAGGCGTTCAGCGCCTCCAGTTCCCGTACGGACCGCTTCAGCGCGGCGGTCGCCGTCGGTACGTCGTCCGAGCGCAGGGCGCGGGCGGCGGTCTCCCACTCGTGCACGATGACGGTGAACCACAGCTCCATCACCTGGGTGGTGACCAGGAAGACCATCTCTCCGGGATCGTCCGAGAGGGGCTGCTGGAGGTGGGTGAGCACGTCCGCCCTGACGTAGTCCTCGTACGGCGTCGTGCCCGCGAAGTCGAGATGCGGGGTCTCGGGCTCATTGGTCTCAGCGGCCTCGGTGTGCTGAGGGGTCGGGTGAGCCTGTTGGGACATCGCTGTCTCCTGTTGTACTCCGGGTAGCGGTCCGCCCCTGCCGATGCCGGCACGGGGGCCCCGGTCCCCACCGGCATCCTGCGCACCCCGGGCACGGAGCGCAAGGCCCGCCCGGTCGTTCGGGCGGGCCCGCGTGCAGGACGCGCAGGAAGCCGCGGTTCGGCTCGTGCTCCCAGGTTCACGAGGCCAGGCCGGACCGCACCCGACCGGCGGTTTTGTCAGGTCTCCTCGGTCCAGTACCGCTGGAGCCGCGCCATCGCCTCTTCCTTGGTCAGGGCTGCGACCTCCTCCTCGGCGAGCCCGGCGCGGTGGATCAGCAGGAACACCAGATCGGCGGGGAGGGTTTCCTTCGGCGTCTCGGGGGCCCCACGGTCCGGGAGCGTGCCGTCCAGCACGCATGTCCAGAACCCGTCTTCGGTGACGTCCAGTTGGTCGCGCAGGATGTGCGCCCATATGGCGGCCCCATAGACCGTGCGGTCCACTGGGTGGGAGATCCGGGTGCGCAGCACCCGGCCGTCGTGGAGCGTGAGTTCGTACGTCACATGATGCGTGCCGGTGCGGCCCCGTGCATCCCGCACCCGCTTCCACCCTTCGATGTGGCAGAAGCTGTCGTGACGCCGGCGGCCCGGCTGGGGCCACGTCAACGCGGGGCCCCCACGATCCAGTCCCGCAGTTCCGCGTCGTCACTCAGCGCGATCAGCTGTACCAGTCCCCAGTTGTCCTGGTGGTTGGGTGCCGTCCGCAGTCGCTCCTGCCAGTCCTCCGCGTACTCGCGCAGAGCATCGGCCATTTCCCCTATGGCCTCGTCGAAGGTGGCGCCGTCCGCGGCCACCGGCAGCCCCGGAATGAACACCGACCAACCGCCCGCCTCGGGGACCACCCGCGCCTTCGACGGACACACCAGGGCCAGGTACCGGAGCAGCCGGGAGACGTCCACGACGGCGGCCCGGCCCTGGTCGCGGCGCACAGTGGCGACCCGTCCCTCGTCAGCCGCGTCCAGGAGGTCCTTCAGGTGCGCGCGCGCCTCGGTGTAGCTCTCGTAGTGCACGGCCGACATGGGACCTCCTTGGATTCAGGGCTCCACCGTGCACCACGGGGGTAAGTACGTCAAGTACTTCGCGTACTTACCTCAAGCCCGTCGCGTCCGGGTGGCCGGGGGCGAGCGCGGCCGGAGAGCGGGCCGACGCACTGCCTGGCGCCGGTGCGCAACTGGCAGACTGCACGTATGACCACGCACAAGAACCTGCTCAGCGGCCCTGAGCCGACGTACCTGCCGGAAAACGAAGAGGCGTACCGCCTGCTGGGCGAGGACTCGTTGCCGCCGGCCGAGGTAGTGGCGAAGCACCCCACGTTCTCGCTGGCCTGGGCCATGCTCGCCGATGACGCTTTCGAGGCCGGGCGAGTGGTCGAGTCGTACGCGTACGCACGCACCGGCTACCACCGTGGACTCGACCAGCTCCGCCGGGCCGGCTGGAAGGGGCATGGCCCCGTCCCCTGGAGCCACCAGGCCAATCGCGGTTTCCTGCGTTGCCTCGCCGCCCTGGCCCGCGCGGCCGGCGCGATCAACGAAAAGGACGAGACGGAGCGCTGCTGGCAGTTCCTTCAGGACAGCAGCGCCGAGGCGTACGCCGAGCTGAAGCGATAACAGCCACAGCGGCTCGAAAGAACGTGCTGCCGCTCCTCAAGAAGCGGCAGCACGGAGGATCCGATCACGGACCGGGCCCCGCCCGAGCCGTCATCGACCAACTGCCCCACGCCGGCGACGACGCCGGATACCGCGCGGCCACCTCGGCGGGCGAGGTCATGGGATCCGGTCTGCTGCATTGCCCGTGATCGGCAACAGTTGCCTTCGGCCCCTCAGGAACGGCCGGTTCCGCGGGCACACTGCAAGGTGAAGGACGACGACACGATCACGAGGCCGACCCAGCGCTGGAAGCCGTGGACCCGCGCCCTGTGTCCAGCGGTGGAGCCGTCACCCAGCCGTGGGTGCGGCATTCCGGGTGACGGCAGTCCGGGGCCGGGCGGCGGACGGTCGCGAAGGCCAGCACCGCCCCCGCCACCAGCACTCCCGCGCAGACCGGCATCGCACGGTGGAACGCGGCGTCGAAGGCGGGCGGGGAGCGGTACGCCTCCGGGCCCATCCCGGACAGCAGGGGCAGGGCGGCCACCGCGATCAGGCCGGCCGCGCGGGCGGCGGCGTTGTTGATGCCGCTGGCCAGGCCGGCGCGGGAGGTGTCCACCGAGGCGAGGACGGTGGCGGTCAGCGGGGCGACCAGGGTGACCATGCCGGCGCCCATGACCAGCAGGGCCGGCAGGACGTCGGTCAGGTAGTCCGCGCCCTCGCCGACCCGCAGCATCAGCAGCATCGCCGCCGCGCAGAGCAGTGGTCCGGCCGTGAGCGGGATACGTGGGCCGATGCGGTCGGCGAGGGCGCCCGAGCGGGCCGAGAAGAGAAGCATGAGGACGGTGGTCGGGAGCAGGGCGGTGCCCGCGGCGAGCGGCGAGTAGCCGGCGACGACCTGGAGCTGGAGCGCGGTGAGGAAGAAGAAGCCGCCGAAGGCCGCGTACACGCACAGGGTGACCAGGTTGACCGCGGTGAACTGGCGGGAGGCGAAGATGTCCAGCGGCATCATCGGGTCCCGGCGGTGCTTCTCGACGTACCCGAAGGCGACCGCGGCGGCCACCCCAGCGGTCGCGGTCAGGGCTACGGCCAGGGAGCCGCCGCGGGCCTCGATCAGGGCGTACGTCACCAGGGCGAGGGACAGCGCGCCGAGCGCCGCGCCCAGGACGTCGAAGCGGCCGTGGGCGGCGGGGTCGGCGGACTCGGGGACGTGGCGTACGGCGATGGGCGCGCAGGCCAGGGCCAGGGGGATGTTCAGCAGGAAGACCCAGCGCCAGCCGGGGCCGGCCACCAGCCAGCCGCCGAGGAACGGGCCGACGGCCGCGCCGATGCCCCCGAAACCGGACCACAGGCCCACGGCTCTGCCCCGGTCGTCCGGGTGGAAGGAGGCCTGGATGAGGGCGAGGGAGCCGGGGGTGAGGAGGGCGCCGCCGATGCCCTGCAGGGCGCGGGCGGCGACCAGGACGGCCGGGTTCGGGGCGAGGCCGCACAGCAGGGAGGCGGCGGCGAACCAGACGACTCCGAGCACGAAGATGCGGCGACGGCCGTACCTGTCGCCGAGTGAGCCGCCGAGAAGGATCAGGCCGGCCAGGGTGACCAGGTACGCGTTGACCGTCCACTGCAGGGCGCCGAGGCTCGCGTCCAGGTCGCGGCCGATGCGGGGCAGGGCGACGTTGACGACGGTCGAGTCCAGCAGGGCCATGCTGGAGCCGAGCACGGTGGTGAGCAGGATCCAGCGGCCGGTGGGGCTGGAGATCCGGACGGCCGGGGTGTGCTGTGCGGTGACAGCCATGGTGGGATCATCCCGCGCCGGCCGGTCCGGAGCCAGGCGGGCGGGCGGGAAGACGGAGGACGGACGGCGACGGGCCGGTGCCGCGGCTGCGGCACCGGCCCGTCGGAAGGCACCGTGACGTTACTTGATCTTCGTGCCCGTCGAGCGCAGGTTGCCGCAGGCCTCGACGATGCGCTGGGCCATCGACGCCTCGGCCAGCTTGCCCCAGGTGCGCGGGTCGTAGGTCTTCTTGGAGCCGACCTCGCCGTCGACCTTGAGGACGCCGTCGTAGTTCTTGAACATGTGGTCGGCCACGGGACGCGTGAAGGCGTACTGGGTGTCCGTGTCGATGTTCATCTTCACCACGCCGTTCTCCAGCGCGGTGCGGATCTCCTCCTCCGTGGAGCCGGAGCCGCCGTGGAAGACGAAGTCGAACGGCTTGCTGTCGGCCGGGCGGCCGAACTTCGCCGCGACGCCCTCGTTGAGCTCCCTCAGCAGGTCCGGGCGGAGGACGACGTTGCCCGGCTTGTACACGCCGTGCACGTTGCCGAAGGAGGCGGCCAGCAGGTAGCGGCCCTTGTCGCCCAGGCCCAGGGCCTCGGCGGTGCGGATCGCGTCCTCGACCGTGGTGTACAGCTCGTCGTTGATCTCGTGGGAGACGCCGTCCTCCTCGCCGCCCGTCGGGGTGATCTCCACCTCGAGGATGATCTTCGCGGCGACGGTACGGGCGAGCAGCTCCTGGGCGATCTTCAGGTTGTCGGCCAGGGTCTCCGCGGAGCCGTCCCACATGTGGGACTGGAACAGCGGGTTCCTGCCGTCCTTGACGCGCTCCTCGGAGATCGCGAGCAGCGGACGTACGTACCCGTCGAGCTTGTCCTTCGGGCAGTGGTCCGTGTGCAGCGCGATGTTGACCGGGTACTTCTCGGCGACGATGTGCGCGTACTCGGCCAGGGCCACGGCGCCGGTGACCATGTCCTTGCTGTACTGGCCGCCCAGGAACTCGGCGCCGCCCGTGGAGATCTGGACGATGCCGTCGCTCTCCGCCTCCGCGAAACCGCGCAGGGCCGCGTGCAGGGTCTGGGAGGACGTCACGTTGATGGCCGGGTAGGCGAACTTGCCTGCCTTCGCCCGGTCGAGCATCTCGTTGTAGACCTCGGGGGTTGCGATGGGCATCTGTCCGCTCCTTGTATCTGCGGGGTGCGTCTGCGTGCTTACGGCCCTGACCTAGGGAGTGACGTCATTGTCGGCCCCATCTTCGCAGACGTTGCCGGAAGTGTCGGACACCCAGTCCAACCTGTGGATGAACCGGGTCGTCCGGGACGGGGCGCCCGGTCCGCCCACCGGCTCAGTCCAGGCCCAGCTCGTCCTTCGAGTACGCGAACAGGTACGGCACCCCGGCGCCCTCCTGGATCTTCTCGGCCGCGCCGGTCGCCCGGTCCACGATCGTCGCCACGGCCACGACCTCGGCGCCCGCCTCGCGCACGGCCTCCACGGCGGCGAGCGGGGAACCGCCGGTCGTGGAGGTGTCCTCGACGACCAGCACCCGGCGGCCCTTGATCTCCGGGCCCTCCACGCGCCGCTGCAGTCCGTGCGCCTTGGCGGCCTTGCGCACCACGAAGGCGTCCAGCCTGCGCCCGCGCGCGGCGGCGGCGTGCAGCATCGCCGCGGCGACCGGGTCGGCGCCCATGGTCAGGCCGCCGACCGCGTCGAACCCGAGGTCGGCGGTCAGGTCCAGGAGCACCTGGCCGACCAGCGGGGCCGCCTCGCCGTCGAGGGTGACGCGGCGCAGGTCGACGTAGTAGTCGGCCTCCAGGCCGGACGACAGCGTCACCCTGCCGTGCACCACGGCCTTGTCCTTGATCTGCTGCAGCAGCTCGCCGCGAACGTCGCTCATGCCGGCCAGCTTAAGCGCCGCGCCAGGTCCAGGTCGTCGTGGCCTCCAGTGGTTCCAGCGGTGTGACCAGGCGCGGGAGGGTGTTCAGGCCGCCCGGCGGACCGGTCTGCGGCTCCACGCACACGGCGGCCTGCTGCTCGTCGTAGACGACGACCCACTCCACGGGGCTGGTCACCCTCAGCTCCAGCTGCCCGGGCCAGGTGAGCGTGACGTCGACGCCTCCGGGCATGCCGAAGCAGTCGTCCCAGGGGCCGGGCTTGGGGTCGATGCGGTGACCGGTGGGCAGGTGGTCCTCGCCGCGCTCCTCCTGCCAGGCGGGCTGGAAGTCGATCCGTACGTCGTCCCGCCCGAGGTTGCGGTTGAACCACGGGTGCCAGCCGACCTGGGCCGGGAAGGAGGACTCGTACGTCTCCACGGACATCGTCAGCGTCAGGGCGTTCCCGGTCAGGGTGACCACCTGGGTGACGCGGCCGGGGTAGGGCCAGGGGTCGACCAGGTCGTACGTCATCACCGCCTCGTCCGCCGAGGTGCGGGCCGTGCGCCAGACGCCGTCGCGGGCGGTGCCGTGGATGGCGTGCGGCGGGGAGTTGAGCGGCATCTGGTGGACGACGGCACCGTCCCGGAACCGGCCGTCGCGGATGCGTCCGCACCAGGGGACCATCGGGAAACAGCCGAACCGCTCTCCCTGACGGAGCAGCTCCAGCCCCCCGACGCGGAGCCCCGCGACGCGCCCTCCGTTGCCCGGCCGCACGATCGCCTCCGCGTCTCCCGCGGTCAGCGTGATGTCTTCGTTACTCACGCAACGAGGCTACTGTGCGGATCAAGGGGGTGGTTTCCGCCGGGGGCGCCGGTGCGGGGGGGGCGCGGCCGAGCCGCGCAAGGCGGATACGCTCCGGCGGCGCGAGGCGGGTGCCGCCCGGCTGCGCGGTGCCGCCGCGCAAATCGGGCGCCG
>NZ_QFDQ01000039.1 GCF_003270085.1 Streptomyces triticisoli
AGTGGCGAGCGAAACCGGATGAGGCCAAACCGCAGGCGTGCAAGACCCGGCAGGGGTTGCGCAGGCGGGGTTGTGGGATCTCTTGTGACCAGTCTGCCGGCTGGTCGGCGAGTCAGAAACCGTTGGCGTAGGCGAAGGACATGCGAAAGGTCCGGCGCAGAGGGTAAGACCCCCGTAGCCGAAACGTCAGAAAGCGAGTCCGAACAGGGCGGTTTCAGTAGCACGCTCAAGACCCGAAGCGGAGTGATCTAGCCATGGGCAGGTTGAAGCGGAGGTAAGACTTCGTGGAGGACCGAACCCACCAGGGTTGAAAACCTGGGGGATGACCTGTGGTTAGGGGTGAAAGGCCAATCAAACTCCGTGATAGCTGGTTCTCCCCGAAATGCATTTAGGTGCAGCGTCGCGTGTTTCTTGCCGGAGGTAGAGCACTGGATAGGCGATGGGCCCTACCGGGTTACTGACCTTAGCCAAACTCCGAATGCCGGCAAGTGAGAGCGCGGCAGTGAGACCGTGGGGGATAAGCTCCATGGTCGAGAGGGAAACAGCCCAGAGCATCGACTAAGGCCCCCAAGCGTACGCTAAGTGGGAAAGGATGTGGAGTCGCTCAGACAACCAGGAGGTTGGCTCAGAAGCAGCCATCCTTGAAAGAGTGCGTAATAGCTCACTGGTCTAGTGATTCCGCGCCGACAATGTAGCGGGGCTCAAGCGTACCGCCGAAGTCGTGTCATTGCGATATCAGTGAGAATGCAGGCATGAGTAGCGATTCACACGTGGGAAACGTGTGCGCCGATTGACCAAGGGTTCCTGGGTCAAGTTGATCTGCCCAGGGTAAGTCGGGACCTAAGGCGAGGCCGACAGGCGTAGTCGATGGACAACCGGTTGATATTCCGGTACCCGCCGTGCCGCGACAGACATCGAGCCCTCCACGGCGAAGTGGATGATCCTATGCTGTCGAGAAAAGCCTCTAGCGAGTTGCACGGCGGCCCGTACCCCAAACCGACTCAGGTGGTCAGGTAGAGAATACCGAGGCGTTCGGGTGAACTATGGTTAAGGAACTCGGCAAAATGCCCCCGTAACTTCGGGAGAAGGGGGGCCGCTTCCGGTGACGGGTCTTGCACCCCGAGCTGGGGGCGGCCGCAGAGACCAGCGAGAAGCGACTGTTTACTAAAAACACAGGTCCGTGCGAAGCCGTAAGGCGAGGTATACGGACTGACGCCTGCCCGGTGCTGGAACGTTAAGGGGACCGGTTAGCTCCATTTCGGTGGGGCGACGCTGAGAACTTAAGCGCCAGTAAACGGCGGTGGTAACTATAACCATCCTAAGGTAGCGAAATTCCTTGTCGGGTAAGTTCCGACCTGCACGAATGGCGTAACGACTTCTCGGCTGTCTCAACCATAGGCCCGGTGAAATTGCACTACGAGTAAAGATGCTCGTTTCGCGCAGCAGGACGGAAAGACCCCGGGACCTTTACTACAGTTTGATATTGGTGTTCGGTTCGGCTTGTGTAGGATAGCTGGGAGACCGTGAAGCCGTCACGCCAGTGGTGGTGGAGTCGTCGTTGAAATACCAGTCTGGTCGTGCTGGATGTCTAACCTGGGTCCGTGATCCGGATCAGGGACAGTGTCTGATGGGTAGTTTAACTGGGGCGGTTGCCTCCTAAAGGGTAACGGAGGCGCCCAAAGGTTCCCTCAGCCTGGTTGGCAATCAGGTGGTGAGTGTAAGTGCACAAGGGAGCTTGACTGTGAGACCGACGGGTCGAGCAGGGACGAAAGTCGGGACTAGTGATCCGGCGGTGGCTTGTGGAAGCGCCGTCGCTCAACGGATAAAAGGTACCCCGGGGATAACAGGCTGATCTTCCCCAAGAGTCCATATCGACGGGATGGTTTGGCACCTCGATGTCGGCTCGTCGCATCCTGGGGCTGGAG
>NZ_QFDQ01000004.1 GCF_003270085.1 Streptomyces triticisoli
TCGACCGGCATGTACAGGCTCGCGGCGTTGAGCGGGTGGAGGGCCTCGACGAAGGCGCGCTGGTCGGGGTCCAGGTCGGTGGCGGACTGGCGGACCGACTCGCGCAGTGTGCCGGAGGGGTCACCGATCCAGCACACGACGCCTCGTCTGCCGGCCGTCCAGCCGGCCTGGTCCGGCTGGTAGAAATACGTACGGACCGGCGGCATGGCGTACAGGTCGGCGACGTAGGAGAAGAGGGGGTCCACGCAGGCCTCGCGGGACAGCCGGGTGACGGCAGCCTTGCCCGGGTAACGGTCCGGGCCGTGGACCGTGGCGACGCCGTAGGCCTCACCCTGGTGCGGCTGGTCACAGGGGACGATGTCCACCTTGAGGACACCCGGATTCCGGTTGGTGCCGTCGGGCAGTCCGCTCTGCGGGGTGAAGCAGTCACCCTTGCGCAGGTCGATGACGGTGGCGCTGGTCTTCTGCCCGACGGACCCGTCGTTATCGCGCTGTACACCGCTGGAGAAGGTCCACACCCGGACCACGCCGGTCAGGATCAGGACGGCGACGAGAGCCACCGCCCCCGAGACGGAGACCGCGGCCACCGCGAGGCCCTTGCCCCGCAGCGGCCGGCCCTCCCGGGCCCGGCGGGCGAGACGGACGAGGGCCACGATGCCGAGAACCAGGCCCACCGGGCTGAGGATGAGGGTCACGGCCAGGACGAAGGCGGTGACCGCGAGTCCGCTGGTTCCGGAAGGCTCCGGAAAGGCCCTTGCCCCGCAGCGGCCGGCCCTCCCGGGCCCGGCGGGCGAGACGGACGAGGGCCACGATGCCGAGAGCCAGGCCCACCGGGCTGAGGATGAGGGTCACGGCCAGGACGAAGGCGGTGACCGCGAGTCCGCTGGTTCCGGAAGGCTCCGGAGACTGGAACGCGGGCGGGTACGGATAGGCGTACGGGTACTGGTACGAAGACTGAGTCTGGGGCTGGGGCTGGAACCAAGACTCGGACTCACGCGGCGCTGGGACCGGCGAGGGCTCCTGCCATCCGTACGCCTCAGCAGAATCCGGACCGTGCGGCGGCGGGGGATCCAACTGCCGGTCAGATCTCGGGGGTTCGGCTTCGTACGGCATCCTGCGGCCCCGTTCGTCGCTGTGCTGTGGCGGGAGAAATCTCACACATCCTGGCCGGACAGGACAGTCAAGTCTATGAGCAGCGTCATACCGGGTCTTCGAAGTTGAACGGTGCACTGGTTCGGCTTGCTGATGTGACGTCACGCTCCGTGGCGGCGGGCCGGATAGCTCGGTCCGGGACGCAAGGTGCCCGTGGTGCTGCGTGATCATTTCTGTTCTCCAGGCAGAACGATCATGCAGGAGCCACGGGCTTGCTCAACGATACGACGTTGCTGCTCGGCCTCGACGGGGTGTCCGTCGTGCGGGTCGAGCGGCTGGCCGACGGAACCCGCCGAGTCCACCTGGTCACGGCCGATGAGACGGCCCGGGCCTGCCCGGCCTGCGGGGTCTTCGCCACCCGGGTGAAGGGCTCCGCCATCACCCGGCCCCGCGATCTGCCCCATGGCGAGAGCGGGCTGGAGTTCCGCTGGCACAAGCGCCGCTGGTTCTGCCAGGAGCCCGGCTGCCCGCGCCGGTCGTTCACCGAGCAGATCGAGCAGCTACCGGCCGGCACTCGGATCACCATGCGGCTGCGCGGCGCTGCCGGGCACCGGATACGCGACGCCGGCTCCACCGTCATCCAGGCCGCCCGCGACCTGCACCTGTCCTGGCCGACCGTGATGGACGCCTTCCGCACCGCCGCCCGCGAGGTCACCGAGGCACCGCTGCCCGAGGTGCAGGTGCTGGGCATCGACGAGACCCGGCGCGGACGGCCGCGCTGGGAACAGAACCCCGCCACGGGCAAGTGGCTGCTGACGCGCGATCGGTGGCATACGGGGTTCACCGACGCGCTCGGCACCGGCGGCCTGCTC
>NZ_QFDQ01000040.1 GCF_003270085.1 Streptomyces triticisoli
GGCGCTCACCCCGCGGTCGGGGTGAGCGCCGGGCCTGCGCACTTCGCACTCCGCCCGGAGCGCCGGGCATCGCGTCACACGGTCTCGTCGAGAACCTTGCGCAGCTCCTCGGGAAGGTCCAGGTCGGCGGCGGCGAGACACTCGTCCAGCTGGGCCACCGAGCTGACGCCGATGATCGGCACCACGGCGGGCTCACCGCCGGTCAGCCAGGCCAGGACAGCCTGGAGGGGCGTGACGCCCAGTTCGCCGGAGACCTTCGCGAGAGCCTGGAGCCGGCGCTCGGTGCCGGGGTGCGCGTAGTGCTCCGGCAGTGGCTTGTCCGGGCGGCCGTAGGCGCCCCAGAGGAGACTGGTGTACGCGAACAGGGTCAGGCCGCGGCTGCTCACGTAGTCCAGCAGTTCGTCGCTCGCGTGGACGTGGCCGCCCTCGGGCAGTACGGTCTTCGGCCGGGGCTGGAGGTAGGAGTAGCGCTGCTGCACCGCGGTGTACGGCGTCCAGCCGCGCTGCTCGGCGAGGCAGCGGGTCTCGGCCAGCCGCCATGCGGTGTGGTTGCTCGCGCCCAGTACCCGGACCTTCCCGTCGGTCACCGCCTGGTGGAAGGCGGCGAGGGTCTCCTCGTCGGGTGTGGTCCGGTCCTCGCGGTGCGAGTAGTACAGGTCCAGGTGGTCGGTGCCGAGCCTGCGCAGGCTTCCCTCCAGCTGCTCCCTGATCACGGCCGGCGCGAGCCCCTCCGCCTGCCCGTCGGGCCCCGGCCCCGAGCCGACCTTGGAAGCGATGGTCAGGGTGTCCCGTCCGCCCCGGTCCTTCAGCCAGCGGCCCAGCACGCTCTCGCTCTCGCCGCCGGTGCCGCCGGGGACCCAGAACGAGTAGCAGTTGGCGGTGTCGATCGTGGTGCCGCCGGCCTCCACGAACCGGTCCAGGACGGCGAACGCGGTTTTCTCGTCGACCGTGGTACCGAACGGCATGGCGCCCAGGCACAGCCTGCTGACCTTGGTTCCGGTGGCGGCGTCGAGGGTGCGTTGCTGCATTGTTCCTCCGAGCTCCTGCGTCGTGGGGACAGGGGAGGGCACACACCCCCGTGTCCCGCGAGTGGGCTCTCCCCACCGCGACCGTAGGCGAACGGGGGTGCGTGCCGGGGTGCTTCGCAGTGATCTGTGATCTTCGGACAGGCCGTCGTACGACGAAAGTCGTACGCACCGGTTCCCCGGTGCCGGGCCGGGGAACCGGAGTGCGCGGCCCGCGCTCAGTCGCCGGGCAGTGTCATGGTCAGCGCCTGTCCCCGGTGGTCGGACATCCCTTTGCTGTCCACCATCCGGTAGGTGTGGACCTTCACCGACTCACTGGTGAACGCCCAGTCCAGCCGCCACAGCGACGGTCCGCCCGCGGGCCAGGAGACGGGGTAGAGGTCGTCGCAGGCCGGGAGTGCGTCCCGCAGCCGGCTGCCGAGTCGACGCAACTCCCCCATGGCCGCGGTGCCGTTCATGTCGCCGGCCACCACCACGGGCAGCCGGTTGTCGTCGAGATCGTCCTCCAGGGCCCGGTAGTTGGCCTTCCGCCGGTCCTCCTGGGCCCGCATGAACTCGGTGAACTGCGCCGAGGCCGGATCCATCGAGATGTCGAGCTGCACCGGGACGTGCACGTTGTAGAACGTGGTCACGCGTCCGTCGATCCGCAGGTCGGTGCGCAGGACCTTGTACCGGTAGTAGTCGGGGAAACTTCCGTCGGGCGGCATCCCGGTGCCGCCCTCGGACAGGTGGGGCCAGCTGTCCAGACCGCGCCAGTCCTCGATGGGGTAGCGGGACATGGTGAGCATCTCGCCGACGGCCACCACGTGGAAACCCGGGAAGTGCGCCTGGAGTTCGGCCACGTGGTCGGAGCGGACCGGGCGGTGCCCGGGGACGTCCCAGGAGACGTGTTCCTGCAGCAGGTAGACGTCGGCCCGCTGAGCCTTCAGGAAGGTGTAGAAGGCCTCCGGGTCGTCGCCGTCGTTCCAGTACTCGGTGTTCCACGAGAACACCCGGACCGCCCCCGCCGGCGCGGCCGGTCCGCCGCCCAGGCCCGGCAGGGCGTAGAGGTTCAGTCCGACCAGGGGCAGACCGAGCAGCACGCAGCACAGCGCTGCCGCGGCCAGCCGGAGACGGGCGCCGCGGGCCAGCGGTGTGAGCACCAGCAGGAGCAGCGGAACCACCGCGAACGTCAGGGGAGGCAGCAGTTCCAGCGGCCGCCACCACCAGTGCCCGCCGGTGAGGGCATGGAACGCGGCGAGGAACACCGTCCACAGGCCGAGGGCGATGGTGAGCAGCCGGGCCGCCCGGCGGCCGGGCGGCCGCCCCGGGCGTTGCGGTGCGGGGGTCTCTCCGGGAGTCCCGGCCACCCGGGTCTCCTCGTCGAGAGGTGTGCTCATGCCGCCGTCCCCGGCCTTTGCCGCGGCGCGCCGACGACCTGCTCGCCGGCGTCCGCCCACTGCGGCTCGTACAGCCTGCGGAAGCGGCCGGACAGCAGCCAGTGGACGGTACCCACCACTATGCCCGTCGAGATGGCGACGTTGGTGGCGAAGGCCACCGAGCCGAAGACCGTCAGGAAACGCCACCCGCGGCGCTTGAGGACGTAGCGGTACATCGCCAGGTCGCCGGTGAACGAGGCACCGGCCAGGACCACCGGCACCGCGAGCCATGCGGGACCGAGCAGTGCGAGCGGCAGGGTGACCACCGCGCCGAACGCGGCCACCGCGGCCATCGACCGGGACGCGGTCTCGAAGCCCTTGGCGAAGCGCCGCCGCTGGACGAACAGCGGGATCCTCAGCCGGGCCCGGCGGTAGAGCTTGCGCAGCAGGGGCAGCAGCTTGTCGTCGTCGTCATGGCGTCCCAGCACGTGGGGGGTGACCCTGATCTGGTAGCGCGCGGACATCCGCTGACCGTAGTCCACCTCCTCGGTCTGCCGCAGCCGGGGATTGAAGGGACCGACCTCCTGGAAGACCTTGCGCGGAATCGCGGTCAGCGAGGAGAACAGGAAGCTGACGGTGCCGAGCGAGTCCATCCGCCAGCAGTAGGCCTGCAGTACGCGGCACTCCTCGACGATGCTGTCCCGGATCAGCGGCTCGTCCTCGTAGATGCCGCACACCGCGCCGTACTCGGGATGCGCGAGCAGTTCGTCGACGGCCTTCTCCACCGCGTCGGGGCGCAGCGCCACGTCCGAGTCGACGAAGAAGAGGATCTCCCCACGGGCCGCGGCGGCCCCGGTGTTGCGGGCCACGGCGACGCCGCTGTTGCGGGGCGTCTGCAGGACGGTCACGTCCCGGCGGCGGGCGATCTGCAGGGAGTCGTCGGTGCTGTGGTCGTCGACCACGATCACTTCGAGCGGGGCGTACGTCTGCTGCAGCGCCGCGTCGATGCACAGCCCGATCGAGTTGCCGTAGTTGTAGTTCGGGATGACGACCGACACGAGGGGTCGGGACACGGGGGCCTCCTGACGGGGCGTTACCGGTAGTGGATGGCGAGGAGCGTGCCGCCGAGCAGCAGCGCCCAGAGAAGGGTGGTGACGACCATGGCGCGGTCGCGCAGCAGGATGCGGGTGGGCTCGCCGCCCTTGCCGTGGACGTGCAGCAGTTGCAGGTACCGGGCCATGGCGAAGAGCGCGAACGGCGTCGAACCGAGCACCGCCAGGTTGGCGTACGGGGTGCCGACCGACTGCTGGAGGTTGATCAGGAAGGCGACCACGGTCACACAGGCGCACAGCCCGATCAGGTGGTCGAGGTAGGGGACGGAGTAGCCGCGCAGGGCCGGGCGGTGGGCGACGCCGCCCGTCGCCATCTCGTGCCTGCGCTTGCCGAGGACGAACACCAGGCAGAGCGAGAACACCGAGACCAGCAGCCAGCTGCGGATCTCCGTGCCGGCCGCCAGGTGCCCCTGGACCACGCGGAGGCCGAAACCGGAGGCCACGACGAAGACGTCGAGCAGTGGTACGTGCTTCAGGCCGCGGCTGTAGACGAAGTTGAGGACGAGGTAGACGACGACCGGCCACCACTGGCCGACGGGCCCGAACAGGGCCGCCCCTGCCAGCAGGAGCGCGAGCACGGTCCCGAAGGCGGTGGCCGTGGGCACCCCGACCCGCCCGGAGGCGATCGGCCGGTCGCGCTTGGTGGGGTGGGCCCGGTCGCGGTGACGGTCGTACAGGTCGTTCCAGACGTACACCAGGCACGACGCGAGGGTGAACAGGAGGACGGCCCAGGCGGTGCGGCCCAGCAGTCCCGGGGGCGCCGTCTGGGTGTCGAGCAGGGCGAGCGGCACGACCAGCAGGTTCTTCGGGAACTGGCCCGGCCGGACCAGGGTCGTCAGATCGCGCGGCAGGCTCCGGGACCGGCTCGGCGGGAGCGCCGCCAGACCGGTGTCGAGAGGCCGATCGGCACTCGTCGTCACGATGTCTCCCCGTTCAGAAGAACGCCTTGGCCAGGCCGAGGACGCCCTGTTTCCACGGCTCCCGGCTGGTCCGGCCGGCGGACGCGGGCGTCGCGCCGGTGGCTCGGTTCTCGCGCCACCACCGGTAGGTGCTGAGGATGGCGTCCTTGTTGGAGTGGCGGGGCGACCAGCCGAGCACGTCGCGGGCCTTGTCGATGCTCACGTAGGAGTCGGCCCGCAGCTTGTGGACCAGCCGGCCGTACACCGGTGACAGCCGCAGCCGGCTCAGCGCGTCCAGGGCCAGGACGGCGGGCGCGGCGGGCACGGAGATCAGGCGTTTGCCGTGTCCCGCGGCGTCCAGTACCGCCTGGAAGTCCTCCCGCAGGGTGCCGAACTCGGCCGCCGCCAGGTTGAAGGTGTCGTTGGCGGTCTCCGCCGGGGCCCGGAGGGCGGTGGCCACCGCGTCGACCAGGTCGTCGACGGCGAACATCTGGATCCGCACGTCCCCCCGGCCCAGGACGGGGAAGTTGCGGCCCTCCTCCGCCCACTCGAAGAGCATCGCGAACAGGCCCATCCGGCCGGGCCCCACGAACGTCTTGGGGCGCAGGACGGGGACGCACAGCCCGCGGGCGCGGAACTCCTCGGCGACGACCTCCGCGCCGGCCTTGGCGCGGCTGTAGGCGTCGACCGGCCGGCGCGGGTGGTCCTCCGTGGTGGGCACGGTGTCCGGCAGGCCGTACACCGCGGTGGAGGAGATGTGCACCGCGCGTTCCAGTCCGGCGGCCTCGGCGGCCCTCAGGACGGTCCGGGTGCCCTCGACGATGATGGAGCGGATCTCGTCCTCGGGATAGCTGGGCAGCGCGGCAGCGGTGTGCACCACGGCGTCCGCCCCATTGAGCGCGGTCCGCACGCGGGCGCCGTCACGTATGTCCGCGGTCAGGTGTTCCACGCCGGGGACCGGTTCCCCGGGCGGTCGCAGGTCGAGGCTGCGTACCTCCAGGCCGGCCGCGGCGAACGACCGGGTCAGGTTTCCGCCGAGCATGCCGCTGCCCCCGGTCACGACCACTTTCCTCACCACAGTGACGACACCTTCTCGCGGATGAAACGGGTGACGAGACGGGGCATCCCGGACGCGAGGGTGCGGTCGAGGCGCTCCAGGAAGTGCTCCACCTCGCCCGGGGTGGCCACCAGCGGCGGGCCGACGACCAGCGGATTCCTGCCGTTGAGGGTGTAGTAGGCGTAGACGTCGTGGTCCTGGTAGAGCGCGTTGATCACGGCGCAGGCGACCACCTTGGTGCCGAACTGCGGGTCCTTCGCCAGGCCGCCCGGCGCGAGTTTGGCGACGAGGTCGAGCATCGTGGGGCTGCCCAGGAAGACGCCCCACAGGGCGCCGGCGCCCCGGACGTCGGTGACGGTGTCGGAGTGTTCCTTGGCGATGCGTTCCAGGCCGGGGCCGAGGACGTTCTCGATCGCCCTGGCGCGGGCGGGGAAGTCCTCCTCCACGGCGATGTTGATGGCCTCGATGGCGGTGGCGCACTCCTCGCCGAAGCCGTAGTAGGTGGTGCTGGTGCTCTGCAGCATGGCGTCGTGGAGGTTGTCGTACGCCCTGCGGAAGACGGGACGGCGGGCGACGAACGCGGAGATGGAGGACTTGCCGCCGCCGAAGGACTTCGACGTCGTCACCACGTCGGGTATGAGGCCGGGGTGGCGCATGAAGTGGAACATGGTCCCGGTCTTGCCCCAGCCGGTGTAGATCTCGTCGAAGATCAGGACGATGTCCTCCCGGGTGCACAGCTCCCGCAGGCCGCGCAGGAACTCCTCCGAGCACCAGCGGATGGTGGAGGCGCTGAACGGCTCGATGAGCAGGGCGTAGACGTCCGACCGGCCCTTGCCGTCACGGCTCGCCTCGACGGCCGCCCGGACGGAGTCGAGGTCACCGTAGGTGAAGGTACTCACGCCGGGGATGCCGGGAAAGGAGAAGTGGTTCTGCGAGCCGCCGGTGAGGCTGCCGGAGCCGAGCAGCTTGCCGTGGAAGCTGATGTCGCTGCGCAGGATGGTGTTGCGTCGCCCGTTGTGGTACTTGTACGCGAGTTTCACCGCCCCTTCGACGGCCTCCGCACCCGAGTTGGGCAGGAAGGACATGTCGAGGTCGCCCGGGAGGACGGCGGCGAGGTTGTGGGAGAGCGCGGCCAGGTAGGGCGAGAAGTAGGTCTTGTGGACCTCCATCCGCTGCTGTTCGGCGAACCTCCGGCGGGCCTCGATGATCCGCGGGTGGTTGTGGCCGTGGCTGAGGACGCCGACACCGCCGGTGAAGTCCAGGATGCGGCGGCCGTCACGGGTGTGGACGTACGCGCCCTCGGCCCGGTCGACCAGTTCACGGCCGAACCCGAACGAGGTCATCAGGGTGACCTGGCTCTTGTTGACGTACTGGCGGTACAGGTCGTGCACCTTGTCGACGGACAGCCCTTCGGCGTCCTCGATGCTCATGAGTTCCGTCATGCGACAGTCTCCTTCCGGAGGGAGGGGGAAAGGGCGCGGCGGCCGCACAGGGTGGCCGTCCCCAGGGCGACGCCGGAGGTGGCGAGTTCTGCTACGAGGGTCAGCACCCGGCTGACCAGGGCGGTGGCGATGGCGGCGGGCAGGGGCAGGACCGTGGCGAGGGCGGGTACGAGCATCAGTTCGCGGACACCGGCGCCATCGGGTGCGAACACCACGAGGGTTCCGCCCACGGTGGCGAGGGCGAACCCGCCGACCGCGGCCGGCAGCGCGGGCAGCGGGTCGGCGCCCAGCAGCAGCGCCGTCACCCACACGTGCAGACCCGACAGCACCCAGGAGGCGGTCTGGTAGAGGATGGAGCGGCGCAGATCCCGAGGTCGCCCCGGGGAGGGGGGCGGGCGCCGCCGGGCGACACGGGCGGCCAGTGCCGCGGACCGGTGGACCAGGTCCGGCCGGGCCAGCAGAACCGCCAGCAGGACCAAGGGAGGCAGCATCCACCAGACGCCGTCGTCGAACAGGGCCGGCGCGACCAGCATGCCGACCGCGCCGCCCGTGAGCAGCACGATCACCAGGTTGACCACATAGGTCCCGGCCATCTGGGCCTTGCTGGCACCTGCCTGCCCGCCCATGCGCATCTGCGCGATCAGACCCCACACCCGGCCCGGTACGAACTTGCCGAGGAAGCCGACGAAGAACATCCGTATCCCGGTGCGCGCGGGGACGGGGACCGCGATCGCGGACAGTGTCAGCAGCCAGGCTCGAGTGCCGCACAGCAGGCCGGCCGCCGTGACCAGGACGGCACCCAGCAGGGCCGGTACCGAGCCGGGGTGCAGCAGGGGCGAGAGCACGGACCAGTCCTGGTCGCGCAGCGTGAGTCCGACACCGGCCACCATCGCCACGGCGAACAGCACGGTCAGTGCGCGGCGCCACGCGACGTTCATCAGGTGCTCGTCTCCGGCGGCAGCGCGGAGGGCAGCGCCTTGCGCCCGCCCAGCCGACGCGCGGTGCCGACGACGAGCCCGGCCACGATGGCCCATTGGGCGAGCAGGTGCACGGCCAGGAAGTACAACAGGAACCGCGTCCCGCGCTCCCGGCGGACGAATCCCGCGAGTCCCGGATCGGACATCAGGAACAGGACGAGGAACAGCAGCGGCACGGCGGCGAGCGCGGGTACGGCGGGCACCGCGAACAGGAGGGGCAGTGAGGCGGCGGACAACGTGGCACCCACCACCCCGGGCAGGGGATTGACCACCACTCCACCGGAGCGCATGCGGTGGGCGCCGGCGAAGCCGGCCAGCGGAAGGGAGCGCCGGAACTGCTCCCGCAGCATGTCCGCGAGCGCCGCGCAGTCGTCGTGCTTCCCGACGACGGTGTCGGTGAGCCGGATGCCCGCCACCCGTGTCAGCCGGTCGCTGTACTCGACGTCCTCCGCGTCGCGCAGGCCCTCGTGGAAGGGGCCGGCGGCGGCGAAGACCTCGCGGCGCACTGCCGCCAGCGCGAAGACGGCCGTACCGACCCGGCCCACACTGCGCCTGCGCCACCAGTGCGCGTGCAGCACGCGGTAGTGCTCGACGGGTCCGTCGTCGAACAGCGGGCGGGTGTCGTACGTGCCGTGCACCAGACCGCAGTCGGGGTCCTCGTCCAGCACGCGCAGGGCGTTCGCGATGGCGTCGGGGCGCAGGGCCACGTCGGAGTCGACGAAGAAGAGGATGTCGCCCCGCGCCTCGCGCGCGCCCCGGTTGCGTACCGCGGAGACGCCCTTGTTGCCTCCGCCCTCGACGAGCCGGCAGGGGTAGGAAGAGGCGATCTCCCTGGAGCGGTCGGTGGACGCGTCGTCCACCACGATCACTTCGAGCGGCCGGTGGGTCTGGGCGAACACCGCGTCCAGACATGCGGCGAGGGTCTTCTCGTAGTTGTAGTTGGGGACAATCACCGACACTGTCGGCTGATCCGTGGTCATGTGCTGTCCGTTTCGGCGAATGGGGCGATGCGGACGGGTGTGGAGGGTGTCACCTCGTGTGAAACATAAGGACGGGTGGGGGAGCCGCGACAGTGGCAAGGGCCGTAGCCCCTCCCTTGTCGGCGAAAGTGCAGGGCGGCACTACGACTTAGGGCGCACGACGCGTGCACGGGAAGTAGCGGCGAGCGGCCCGGGAGCGGGAGGAGGCCGGGGCGGGACGGGGCCGGTGGGCCGGGGCGGAGCGCGGTGGCGTCGTGTCGTCTGCGCGGCCGGACCGCTGCACGGTGTCGCGCCACCGTCATCAGAACACCCTGGCGAAAGCCGGACTGAAGTTCTAATGTAACGGTTCGGGTGTGATCCCTTGCTTCCTGAAGGGTTTCCGACAACGGGGGTCGGTACGTGTCTGCACAGTACGATCGGGCTTTGATCAACGGGGGCCGGGAGCCGCCGGAGTCCTGACCATGTCGGCGGCTCCGGAGCCGCGACGAAACCATCGACAACGTCACTGGATCGGCCAGTGGGCCGTACGGCGGAAGCCGGCCGGCCGCGCCTGGAGACCGCCTGGCCGATGTGTTCGTGCGCACATGACTGGGAGCGCTCCCAATAAAGAGTGGCTCGGAGCTGAGGGGGATTTCACCGTTGTTGATCCACACGGCACAGGCTGACTCGTACCGTGATCTTTCCACCGTCCATCAAGAAATCTGCAGGTCGATCCGCCACGCCCTGCGCAGGGACGGCAATGAACTGGCCGATCGGCCCGACGCCGTCGACGAACTGACCGCCCAGGCGTGCGCCGTCTTCGACGAGGTCATCACCGCGGTGGCGCGCAGTGAACCGCTCGACACGGTGACCGTGAACGGCACCGCTGCCCCGGCCTGCGGTGACGACCACCCCCGACGCGGTCTCGACTGGGCACACTCGCTGCGAGCCGGGACCACCCTGTTCGAAGTGATGCTGCCCATGGTTCTCCGGGAGCTGGCACCGGCGAACGAGGCGGCCGCCACCCGGATCAGCGTGGTGCTCCACCAGGCGGTCCTGTCCCGCGTCACCCGAGGCTCGCTGGCGCGCATGACCTTCCTGCCCGACCGGGCCCTGGCCTCGCGTCGGGACGAACGCCGGCACATCGCCCGGGAGTTGCACGACCGTGTGCTGCACGGGATCGGTCTGGCCCTCCAGGGGATCGACATGCATCAGTACCACGCGGAGACGTCCCCCGCGCTGGCCCGCGCCAAGCTCGACCGGGCGGCCGGCCTGCTGCGTCAGACCGCCCACACTCTTCAGCACTTCACCTCGGAGTTACGCAGATCGGTCGGAGAGGGTGGTCTGGAACGAGCGCTGCGCTCCTACCTGGAGGCGCATGCCGATCCGGCCGTGGAGGTCGCGGTCCGGACGAAGGGGAACCTCCTCGCGCTGCCCGCAAACGTCAGCGAGGAGGTCTACCTGATCCTGCGCGAGGCCGCGCGCAACGCCCTGCGGCACGCCTCGCCGTCCCGTCTGGACATCACCGTCGAGGTGACGGACCGGGTCCTGCACGCGACGGTGACCGACGACGGGTGCGGTTTTCAGGTCGGCTCCCTTCCGGTCGGCGGCGGCCTGCCGTCGATGCGGGAGAGGGCCCAGCTCCTATGCGGGCAGCTGTCGTTGTCCAGCGCCCCCTCTGTCGGCACCGTCGTCGAGGCGTGGATCCCGCTCGGAGGACGCTCTCTGTGAGCGTCCCGGGCACGCCCATGGTGCGCATCTGCCTCGCCGACGACCACACCCTGATGCGGGACGGCCTGAAGGAAATGCTGCGCACGGACCCGGGCTTCACCGTGGTGGGTGAGGCGTCGACCGGCACCGAGGCGGTGGCCCTCGTGACGAGCCTGCGTCCGGACGTGGTCCTGCTGGACGTGGAGATGCCCGGCCCCGGAGCCCCGGAGGTCATCCGGCGCATCATCCGGACCGTGCCGGAGACACGGGTGCTCGTACTGACGATGCACGACGACCCGGACATGGTCCGCGAGTTGCTGGAGACCGGGGCGGCCGGTTACCTGCTCAAGACCGTCCCGCGGGAGGAGCTGCTCGCCGCGGTGCACTCGGTGGTGCGCCGAACCTCGGACAGCGTGGTCCTGGTCGTCTCCCGCCAGACGGTGGAACAACTCGACCGGCAGAGGTCACGCCCCCGGCAGGTCCAGCTGACGGCCCGTGAACTGGAGGTTCTGCGGCTGGTCGCGGAGGCCCTGAGCAACGCCCAGGTGGCGGCCCGGCTGTTCATCACGGAAGCCACGGTGAAGCGGCACCTCACCAACATCTACGCCAAACTCGACGCCGTGTCGCGAGTGGATGCCCTGCGCAAGGCCACCGCGGCCAGACTGATCGACGCCGGGGGGGACGGCAGCCCCTGGGGCCGGCCCGGCGCTCCGGCGAACGAGAGGTGACCAGGGGCCCGTTCCGGACTCCCCTCCGAAACGGGCCCCGACCCGCGGCTCCTGCGGCTTCTGCGATTCCTGTGAGCCGGGACGGCGCGCCCCGGGCCCCGGGCCGGAGTCTCAAGGCCGAGCGTTGGCAGGCCGCGGCTGGACCCGGTGTGCCGTGTCACGCGGGGCAGGGGGACCGACGGCGTTCGGAGCAACGACTGCCCGCGCCGATCGCCGGCGACTTCGGTCCGAGCCGCTCCCAGGGCGACATCGCAGGGCTCCCGGCGGTCACCACGGGGGCTCTGCGGGACTGCGCGCCGCCGTATCCCGCCGGCCGGCACCACGGTGCCGGCCGGCTGCGGTGGTGGCGGTCGGACCTCGGCTTCATCAGCCGGGGCGCGAGCGCGGAACGCCACCGCTCCTCGATCCCCAGGGGCCTTTCGGACCATGCCGCCGCCCGGGAACCGGTCGTCGGGGTGTGCGGGGATCCCTGACCGACACGGCACGGGGCACGGCGTTCTCCCCGGAACACCGTGCCCCTCCCGGCAGCCCGGTCAGACCGCCGGCACCTCGGGCAGGACGCCGGTCCGCGCCGCCTGCCCGTACCACTGCCCGCTCGACTTCGGCGTCCGCTCCAGGGTCGCGTAATCGACGTGGACCGCGCCGAACCGCTTGCCGTAGCCGTAGGCCCACTCGAAGTTGTCCATCAGGGACCACAGGTAGTAACCGCGGACGTCCGCGCCGTCCGTGATGGCCCGGCGCACCGCCGCCAGATGGCTGTGCAGATAGGCGATGCGCTCCGGGTCGTGCACGCGGCCGTCGGCGTCCACCTTGTCGTCGTAGGCCGCGCCGTTCTCGGTGACGTACAGCGGCAGCCCCGGCGCCTCCCGGGAGTAGCGCATGATCAGCTCGTGCAGGCCGGTCGGGTCGATCGTCCAGCCCATCTCGGTGCGGTCGCCCGGCGTCTGGTGGAACGCCACGTCGTCCGCGCCCGGCCACGGCGAGTGCTCGCTCGCCCCGTGGCCGTCGGCCCGCGGGCCCTGCGGCGCCCCGTCCGCCGCCGACACCAGCGTCGGCGTGTAGTAGTTGAGCCCGAGGGCGTCCAGCGGCTGATGGATGGTCCGCAGATCGTTGTCGAGGACGTACGACCAGTCGGTGATCGACGAGGTCGTCTCCAGCAGCGTGGCCGGGTAGGCCCCGTGCAGCACGGGGCCGTGGAAGACGCCGTTGGCCAGGTCCTCGATCTTCCGTGCCGCTGCCAGGTCCGCCGGATCCTGCGACACCGTGCGGATCACCGAGGAGTTGAGGCTGATGGCGACCGTGTTACGGGCCGGCATCACCGACCGCAGCGCCTGGGTGCCCAGCCCGTGCGCCAGGTTCAGGTGGTGGGCCGCGCGCAGCGAGGCCACGGGCTCGGTACGGCCCGGCGCGTGCACCCCGGAGCCGTAGCCGAGGAAGGCGCTGCACCACGGCTCGTTGAGCGTGATCCACTGCTCCACCCGGTCCCCGAGCGCCTCGCCCAGGATCTGGGCGTATTCGGCGAAGCGCAGTGCGGTGTCCCGCTCCGGCCAGCCTCCCGCGTCCTCCAGTTCCTGCGGCAGGTCCCAGTGGTACAGGGTGATCGCCGGCTTGATCCCGTGCGACAGCAGCTCGTCGACCAGCCGCCGGTAGAAGTCCAGGCCCACCTGTACGGCGGGGCCCCGGCCGATCGGCTGCACTCGCGACCAGGAGACCGAGAAGCGGTAGGCGTTCAAGCCCAGATCCGCCATCAGGGCCACGTCGTCGCGGTAGCGGTGGTAGTGGTCGACAGCGATGTCACCGGTGTCGCCGCCTGCCGTTTTGCCGGGGGTGTGGCTGAAGGTGTCCCAGATCGAGGGCGTACGGCCGTCCTCCCGCACCGCCCCCTCGATCTGGTACGCGGAGGTCGCCGCGCCCCAGAGGAAGGCAGGAGGAAAGGTCACCGGGGTCCCCGGCTGTGTGGGCTCAGTCATGGAATCGCTCCCATAGGAGGTCGGGAAGGCTGACGGGTAGGGGGAGGAAAAGGGGGACGGGCAGGGAAAGGAAGAGGAGGACCGGGACGGTGGTGACCCGGCCCCCGCAGGACGTACGCCGGTGTACGAGGGCGTACGAGGGCGTACGAGGGCGTACGAGGGCGAGGCGCGAGGATCAGCCCTTGACCGCGCCCTGCATGATGCCGCCCACGATCTGCTTGCCGAAGATCGCGAAGACCAGCAGCAGCGGCAGCGTGCCCAGCAGCGCGCCCGCCATGATCAGGGACTGGTCGGGGGTGTAGCCGCGGCCCAGGCCCGCGAGGGCGACCTGCACGGTCGGGTTGCCGGTCTGGGTCAGCACCAGGAACGGCCACAGGAAGTCGTTCCAGGTCTGGACGAACATCAGCATCCCGAGCACGGCCATGGCCGGCCGCGCGGCCGGGAACACCACGTGCCACACCACGCGCCAGCTGCTCGCGCCGTCCACCCGGGCGGCCTCGATGATCTCGTCCGGCAGCGCCTGCAGCAGGTACTGCCGCATGAAGAACACACCGAACGCGCTGACCAGCGACGGCAGGATCACCGCCTGCAGCTGGTCGGTCCAGTCCAGCTTGGCCACCATCATGTACAGCGGGATGATGCTGAGCTGCGGCGGCACCATCATCGTGCCGACCACGATCAGCATCAGCGCGCCCCGGCCCCTGAAGCGCAGCTTGGCGAAGGCGAAGCCGGCGATCGTGGACAGGAACACGATGGTCGTCGCCGAGATCCCCGCCACGATCGTGGTGTTGAGGAACGCCTTGCCCAGATTGGCGTCCGTCCAGGCGACCTGGAGGTTGTGCATCAGGTTCGAGCCGAACCAGAAGGGCGGCGGGGTCTGGGCCAGCCGGTTGTTGTCACGGGAGGCGGCGATCGCCGTCCACACCAGCGGGAACAGCGAGCCGATGGTGAACAGGGCCAGGATCACGTACGCGATCGGGCCGGCGTGCAGCTGCCCGCCCGCGCGGGCGGCCTTGGACCGGCGCGTCCGGCGTGGCCCGGCGGCCGGTGCCTCGGGTGTCGTCAGGGTCGTCGTCACGGCCGGTACTCCTTAACCACTGGCGCGCAGCCGGCGCGAGATGACGTAGTTGACGATGCCGATCACGATCAGGATCAGGAACATCGTCCAGGCGATCGCGGAGGCCCGGCCCAGGTGCTGGTTCACCCAACCCTGCTCGTACAGGTACAGGCCCAGCGTCTGGAACTGGTGCTCGGCGCCGCCGGAGGCGCCCCTGTTGGCGTCGAACAGCAGCGGCTCACCGAAGACCTGGCTGGCGCCGATGGTCGACACCACCGCGGTGAACAGGATCGTCGGACGCAGCTGCGGCAGCGTGACGTGGAAGAACTGCCGGAACCGGTTGGCGCCGTCCAGCGCCGCCGACTCGTACAGGTCCTGCGGGATGGCCTGCATCGCCGCGAGGTAGATCAGCGCGTTGTAGCCCGTCCAGCGCCAGATGATGATCGTGGAGACGGCGATCTGCGAGGGCCACTTGTCGTTCTGCCAGTCGACGTGGTCGACGCCGACCGTGCTCAGCAACCAGTTGATCATGCCGTAGTCGCGTCCGAAGAGCAGGATGAAGACCAGCGAGGCGGCGGCGATCGAGGTCGCGTACGGCGCGAGCATCGCGACCCGGTAGAAGGTCGAGGCGCGCAGCTTGTAGTTCAGGATGTGCGCCACGCCCATCGCCATCAGCAGCTGCGGGACCGTGGAGATGATGCCGATGGTCAGGGTGTTCTTCGCCGCGTTCCAGAAGAAGTCGTCGTCGAAGATCCTGGTGTAGTTGCGCAGGCCCGCCCATTCCATGTCGGTCGGCGCGGTCAGCTCCACGGTGTGCAGCGAGGCCCACGCCGTGTAGATCAGCGGAAACAGGCCGAACGCGACGAAGAGCAGGAAGAACGGCGAGACGAACGCGTACGGACTGAAGCGCACGTCCCGCTGCCAGCGGCGGGACAGCCGGGCCCGGCGACGCTGCTCCGCCGGGTCGGGTCCGGCGTCCGCGGCCGGGCGGCCCGGGGCCGCGCCC
>NZ_QFDQ01000041.1 GCF_003270085.1 Streptomyces triticisoli
CCGACCACCTGGCCGCCTGGCGCCTGGACCGCCACGGCAACCCGGTCGGCGACCCCCGCCGCTTCGACTACACCCTGACCGGCACCGCCCAGCACCGCGACGCCCAGGTGCGCCATGCCCTGATCCGCCTGCTGCACTGGGTGAAGCGGCACGGCCTGGCCCTGGCCATCGAGGACCTCGACTTCGCCGCGGAGAAGACCCGGGAGAAACACGGCCGCCGCAAGCGGTTCCGCAAGCTGCTCTCCGGCCTGCCCGTGGCCAGCCTGCGGGCCCGGCTGGTGTCGATGGCCGCCGAGCTGGGCGTAACCGTCCAGGCCCGACCGGGCGCCCCGGGGCGTGAGGGACCCCGCCCCCGCCTTCCCGGACCACGGACACGATCCGCCGGCGCCGGACGCGGAGCGAAAGCGGGCGACCAGTGTGCCCACAACCGTTCGGGGCACACGGCTGAGCACGAGCCCTGGCACCAGGACTCACTCCCGCTCAGCCTCTAGGAACGGTTCCTCACTCGCTCCTGGCGTGCAGCGCGTCGAGACGGGCCATCTCCTCGCCGGTGAGACGCAGCGCGCCCGCGGCCACGTTCTCCACCAGGTGGTCCGGGTTGCCGGTGCCGGGAATGGCCAGCACGTGCGGTCCCTGCTGCAGGGTCCAGGCGATCCGGACCTGGGCGGGCGTCGCGCCGTGGGCCCGTGCGACGGCCGTGACCTCCTCGTCGTCGTCATCACTCTTCGCGCCCTGTGAGCCGCCCTCGCCGGCGATCGCGAAGAACGGCACGAAGGCGATGCCCTCCTCGCCGCAGATGCGCAGCAGTTCGTCGGTCGCCGGGTCGTGGCAGTCGAGTCCGAAGCGGTTCTGCACGCACACCACCGGTGCGATGGCCCGGGCCTCGGTCAGGTGGCGCGGCTCGACGTCGGAGATGCCGAGGTGCCGGATCAGCCCCTCCTCGCGCAGCTCGGCGAGCGCGCCGAAGTGCTCGGCGATCGAGTCCTGCCGCATCCGGCGCAGGTTGACCACGTCGAGGTGGTCGCGGCCGAGCTGGCGCAGGTTCTCCTCGACGTGGCCGCGCAGGTCGTCGGGGCGCGCGGAGGTGCCCCACTCCCCCGAGTAGTTCCGGAAGGGGCCGACCTTGGTGGCGACGACCAGGTCCTCCGGGTACGGGGACAGCGCGCTGTTGATCAGCTCGTTGGCGGAGCGGCGCGCGGAGAAGTAGAAGGCCGCCGTGTCGATGTGGTTGACGCCGAGTTCGACGGCCTTGCGCAGTACGGCGATCGAGCGCGCCCGGTCGCTCGGTGTGCCGAGGTGGAAGGCGGCGCTGCCCGTCAGCCGCATCGCGCCCAGGCCGACGCGGTTGACGGTCAGGTCGCCGAGTGTGAAGGTGCCCGCGGCGTCCGCGGTGATCGTCTCGGAACTCATCGGCGGAGTCTTGCACACCCCGTGCGCCGCGGGCGGCTGTCCTTCATGGATAGGTGTAGGTGTTCAGGGAGTCGACGGCGTCCGCCGGGTTGCCCAGGTCGTAGCGGTCCACGGCGAGGAAGTTGGGCTTCTTGCGCGCGGCGGGCCCGCAGAACCGCTCGGCGCGGTCGGCGAGTTTGCCGTTGTCGGTCCGCGCCGTACCGGAGATCGTGGTGTCGCGGAAGTGGTTCATCACGAACAGCGGGCGGAAGCCGGGCTCGGTGCGGGTCAGTGGGATGTTGAGGTCGGCGCCGTACCAGCGGCTGTAGCAGGACCAGTCGGAGGAGCCCAGGCCGGACCCCATCGACCAGTGGTTCTCGACCGTCCACTCGCGCTGGTACATCACACCGAAGCTGTCCCGGGTCAGGCCCGCGGCCTCGTCGGCGGAGCGGCTGTGGTCGGTGAGGATCAGCAGCCGCTGGTTCGCCTCGATCAGATCGGCCATCCTCGGCCAGCCGTTCTGGCGCACGCCGGTCCGGTCGGGCCGGTAGAGGACGTCGGACAGGCCGTTGACGCGGGCGAGTTCACCGCGCAGGACGCCGGGGTCGACGTAGTCCTCGAGGAAGACGGCGACGAACTGATCGGGGTGCGCCTTGAGGAAGTCGACCATGCGCTGCAGGTCCACCCACAGCGCGACCGGCTTGCTGACCAGTGTGCAGCTGTTGTGGCAGAGGATCGCGCCGTCCCGGGTCTGGTGGATGTCCAGCATGAACCCGCGTACTCCGTCGGCGAGTTGCCGGTCGATGCCGCGGGTCTGGTTGGGCACGAGATTGACGAACGGCGGGGCGAAGCCGCCGTCGACCCCGTTGGCGTAGGCGTTGTGGGCGGTCAGGAAGGTGATCTGGTCGAGGGTGCGTTGGTCGGCCGGCGGCATGGGCCGGGTGGCCGGTCGCACCGGAGTGAGGTACCAGCGGGCGAGGTCGCCCGCGGAGCCGATGGCCAGCCGGGCCGGGTGGTTGGCGCCGGCCGGTCTGGCGGCGACGGTCAGGTGACGGTCGGTGCCGGGGGCCTTGAGGGTGTACCGGTCGTCTCCGGCCGGTGCGATCTCCCAGGCCGCGTCGGCGCTCGTGCAGGCGACGGTGCGCGCCTGGTCGCCGGAGCGGCCGAGGCAACTGCCCGCCGTGTCGGCGTTCTCCAGGACGTACGACGCTCCGCTCGCCCGGAGGTTCCACTGCTGGTGGTCCTCGTCGCCCTTGGGGTTGCGCTGTTCCACGGCGCCCCCGTAGGCGGCGGCGTTGAGGCCGGTCGTGGCGCTCTGGACGTAGTACGTCCCGCCGGGTGGAACGTCCGCCGCGGCGCCGGCGGAGGCGGGGGGTGCCACGACCGCGGCGGCCAGTGCCGCGGCCGTGGCGAGCAGGGCGTGGGGGGTGCGCATGGCGGTGTGCCCTTCGTCCGGACGTGGTCGTGACGCATGGCGGTGACGCGATGGCCGCGACCCGTCGTGCGGATAGTCAGGTGCATGACATCACGCAGCGCACCCGCACGTCAGCAGTACAGGTTGGCGCCCGGTGAAACCCCGAGGATCTGCGTGAACCTCTGGTACGCGTCGACGCGGCTCTGCACCTGGGCGGGGTTGCGGCCGTCGCACTCCAGGGAGCCGTTGATGCTGCGGATGGTCTGGCCGAAGCCCGCACCGCCGACCATGGCGTTGTGACCGGTCATGGAGCCGGGGCCGGACTGGGTGTTCCAATACCACAGGCCCGTCTTCCAGGCGACGGCGGCGTCGTTCTGCACCCGGTAGGGGTTGCCCAGCAGATCGATGCCGAGCGCGTCGCCCGCGGCCTTGTAGTTGAAGTTCCAGCTGAGCTGGATCGGACCGCGGCCGTAGTACGCCGCCTGGCCGGCCGGACAGCCGTACCACTGGCTCCAGTCGCAGTAGTGCGGGTAGTTGGCGGTGTTCTGCTCGACCACGTGCACCAGTCCGCCGGTCTCGTGGCTGACGTTGGCGAGGAACGCCGCGGCCTCCTGCTTCTTCACGGTGTCGCTGCCGGTGTTGGCGAAGCCGGGGTACGCGCCGAGGGCGGCGGTGAGCCCGTTGTAGGTGTAGAACGAGTTCCGGTTCGGGAACATCTGGTTGAACTGCGTCTCGCTCACGACGAATCCGGCGGCGGAGGCGGTGGGGGCCGACTGGAGCACCAGGGCGGCACCCGAGACGGCGAGCGAGGTCAGGACTGCGGCGATACGACGCCTCGACACAGGGTCAACTCCTTTGTGCGGCACGGCCGCACCCGTACGAGAGCAGGGCGGGGCCCGGCCTCGTGCGCACGCGCCGGTGGTACCGGCCACGGGGGTGGGGGCGGCCGTGGTGGGGGGTGTGGAGGCCCACTCAACCGCGTTTGGTCTGTACCAGTCAAGCGCAGAGACCGGTCAACCACCCGTGTTCGCACCGGGGTTGCTCGCCCGCCGACGGCCGGGCGTCAGTTTCCGGCCGGGTGCTGGAAGGGGCGTACCTCGACGGGCAGGCCGGTGGCCCGGGTCGCCTTGCGCCCCCACTCCAGGGCGGCGTCCGGATCGGGCGCCGTGATCAGGCAGAGCCCGCCCAGGTACTCCTTGCCCTCGGCCCAGGGCCCGTCCGTGATCAGCACGTCCTCCCCCTCGGGGCGCAGCACCCTGGCCGTCTCCGGGCCGTGCAGCCCGCCGGCGAAGACCCAGGCCCCGGCCTCGCGCAGCTCCTGGTGGAAGGCCTCGACCCTGGCCATGATCTCCGCGAGCACCTCGGCCGAGGGCGGGGTGCCCCCGCTGGGCTGGACCACGCTGAGCAGGTAGTACTCCATGACGTTCTCCTTGGCGCCGTGCCGTTGTCCCGCCTGCCTGCCCACCCTCCTGCACGAACGCGCCCCCGGACCGGCACCTCGCCCGACGGTGCCGGGAGAATCATTTCCATGACCGTCGCAACGCATCCCCTCGTCGCCCGTGCCCGCCTGCTCGCGGACGATCTGCTCGCCCCGGACGCCGAGCGCGTCGACCAGGAGGGCGTGCCCCTGAGCCATGTCGAGGCGGTGAAGCGGTCGGGCCTGCTGGGGGTGAGCGCGCCGGCGGAGTACGGCGGGGCGGCGGCGCCCGCCGCCGTGGCCCGGCGGACGGCGGAGATCCTGGCCGGGGCCTGCTGCTCGACCTGGTTCGTGACGACGCAGCACCACACGCCGGTGAAGCTGCTGGCGGCAGGCGGACTCCCCGTCCGTGAGCGGCTGTTGCGTCCGCTGGCGTCCGGAGAACTGCTCGCGGGGATCGCCTACGCGCACGTCCGCGCCTTCCCCCGGGTGCCCGTGCGTGCCGTGCCCGAGCGCGGCGGCTGGCGCTTCGAGGGCACCGTCCCCTGGTACACGGGGTGGGGGCTGAACGACGTGATGCTGCTGGCCGGGGTGACCGAGGCGGCCGAGGTGGTGTTCGCGTTCGCCGAGGCGCGCGAGCAGCCGGGTCTGCGCCCGTCGCCGCCCATGCGGCTGGCGGCGCTCACCGCCTCCCGCACGGTGTCGCTGCGCCTGGACGGCCTGTGGCTGCCCGGGGAAGCGGTCGTCCTGCACACCCCGCAGAAGGAGTTCGCCGTGGTCGACCGCCCCCGCAACACCAACGCCTCCCCGGCCGTCTTCGGCGTGGCCGACGCGGCGCTCGCCCTGCTGGACGGCGTCCCCGAGGCGGAGGGGACGGCGCGTTCCCTGCGCACCCGTCTGGACGAGACACGCGAGCGGGCGTACGCCCTGTGGGACCACCCGGTGCCGCACGAGCGCGTCGAGGAGCGGCTGGCGCTGAAGACCCGGTCGTACGACCTGATGCGTGCCGCGACGACCGCGGCGGTCGTGGCCGGGGGCGGCCGGTCCCTGGACCTGGGCAGCCGGGCCCAGCGGCTGTTCCGTGAGGGGATGTTCCTGCTGGTCCAGGGCCAGACGGCCGAGGTGCGCCGGGCCCACCTCGGTCATCTGGGCCACTGAGGCCCGGCTCGCGAACGGCACCCGCGCCGAGGGCGCGTGCGGTGTTCCGGTGGGCCGGCGGCGGCTTCCGGGGCCCTCGCGTCCTGACGGCGGTCGCAGCCGCTCAGTCCTCCTCGTCCGTGGGGACCACCACGAGGAAGTCGTCCGCCTTCAGGTCCATGACGACCGTGGCGGGCCGGCCCTCGGCCCTCAGGCGCGCCGCGTACTCCTCCGCCGGCCAGGACCCGCGCGGAGCTCCCGCGGGGAACCTCTCCAGCACCTTCGCATCCACCCGGCTGACACCTCCGTATGCGACCGTTCACCGCGTCCGGCACCGTGCGGTCCACACATTCCGGCTGCCCGCTGCGGGCGCGGCCATGCGGTGGGCGTCCGGTCGGCGCAAGGAGCGCGCCCGGTTCCGCCCCGGGTGAGGGACAGTGGTGCCTGGAGCGTCGAGAGGAAGGCACGGGGACGATGAACGCTGACGACCCGGGGGCGCGGCCGCTCGCTCTGGTCACGGGGGCGACGGGGTACATCGGCGGCCGGCTGGTGCCCGAACTGCTGACCGCCGGGTACCGGGTGCGCTGTCTGGCCCGCTCCCCCGGCAAGCTGCGCGACCATCCGTGGGCGGGCGAGGTCGAGGTGGTACGGGGCGACGTCATGGACTCGGCGTCGGTGGCCGAGGCGATGCGGGGCGTCGACGTGGCGTACTACCTGGTGCACGCCATCGGCACGGGCGGCGACTTCGAGGAGGCCGACCGCAGGGCCGCGCGTGTCTTCGGCGAGCGGGCCCGGGCGGCGGGCGTGCGACGCATCGTCTACCTGGGCGGGCTCACGCCCTGGGGCGTGCCCGAGCGGGACCTCTCGCCGCATCTGCGCTCGCGCGCCGAGGTCGGCCGCATCCTGCTGGACTCCGGGGTGCCCACCACCGTTCTGCGGGCCGCCGTCATCCTCGGATCGGGTTCGGCGTCCTTCGAGATGCTGCGCTACCTCACCGAGCGCCTGCCGGTGATGGTCACCCCCCGCTGGGTGCGGACCCGGATCCAGCCGATCGCCGTACGGGACGTGCTGCGCATCCTCGTCGGCAGCGCGCGGATGCCGGACGGCGTCAGCCGCGCCTTCGACATCGGCGGGCCGGACATCCTCACCTACCGGGAGATGATGGTGCGGTACGCGGCGGTCGCGGGCCTGCCGCCCCGGGTGATCGTGCCCGTCCCGGTCCTCACGCCCCGGCTGTCCAGTGTCTGGGTCGGTCTGGTCACGCCCGTACCGGCGTCCATCGCCCGGCCGCTCACCGAGTCGCTGCGCCACGAGGTCGTCTGCCGTGAGCACGACATCACCCGGTACGTGCCCGACCCGCCCGGGCACCCGGTCGGCTTCGACGAGGCGGTGCGGCTGGCCCTGCAGCGCGTCCGCGACGCCCAGGTCACCACGCGCTGGTCGTCCGCCTCGGTGCCCGGGGCGCCCAGTGATCCGCTGCCCACCGATCCGGACTGGGCGGGCGGCAGCCTCTACACCGACCACCGGGAACGGACGGTGGCGGCCCCGCCCGAGGCCCTGTGGCGGGTGATCGAGGGCATCGGCGGCGACAACGGCTGGTACTCCTTCCCGCTCGCCTGGGCGCTGCGCGGCTGGCTGGACCGGCTGGCCGGCGGGGTCGGGCTGCGCCGCGGACGCCGGGACGCGCAGCGGCTGCGGGTGGGTGACTCGCTGGACTTCTGGCGGGTCGAGGAGATCGAGCCGGGGCGGCTGCTGCGGCTGCGGGCGGAGATGCGGCTGCCGGGCCTGGCCTGGCTGGAGATGTGCGCCGGCACGGACGCCGAGGGCCGCACCCGCTACCGCCAGCGTGCCCTGTTCCATCCGCACGGGCTGCTCGGCCACGCCTACTGGTGGGCCGTCTCGCCCTTCCACGCCGTCGTGTTCGGCGGCATGGCCCGCAACATCGCGCAGGCCGCGGCCAGGTCCGCGCAGCCGGAAGGAGACGACCACGGCCGGCGTCTCGCACGGCAGAGGTGATGTCGCCACCCACCCCGTTGTCTCGGGCGTGCGGGCACGCCGCGCCCGCACGCCCGGTGGTCGTGATGCGGCGGTGGAGCGCCGGCAGCCGCCCGGACGCCGGTGCGGCGGCCAACGACGTCGTGATCGGCGGCCCGGCACCAGCCACGGCTCCTGCGGGAGCGGACCGCCGGTCTCGATGAGGGACTTGAGGTGGGACAGCACGGCGGGCCGGCCGTCCGGGACGTCGGCGGGATCTCCCTCGGCGAGGTCCTCGTGAGTGACGGTCAGGCGGACGTCGTCGCCGTGCGGCCGGATGTCGGGGGTGACCCTGGGGTGCCGGTCCGGGCGGTCCTCGTCCCCGGGTGCGGCCCAGGTGGTCACGAGCCGGGCCGGGCGTTCGGCCACCACGACCTTCCCGACCACGTCCGCGATGCCGGAACCGTCCGTGCGGGCGTGTTTCCGGCGGGAGCCCGGCCGCCGGTCGGACACGTTGCCGTGCCCCAGGGGGCGACGGTCGGGTCGGCGTCCGTGAGGGCGTCCCACACCGCCTCGGGTGTGCTCCCGACGTACGTGACGTACACATGGTCCGGCTTGCCGGTCATGGTGTGCCTCCGGTTTCAGCGGGCATCAGACAACGGCGCGGGGACTGCGACGCAGAGGGGCGAAGATGGAGATCAGCGGCATCATCAGTGCCATCGTCATCGGCATCATCATCGGTGTTCTGGGACGGCTCGTCGTCCCGGGCCGCCAGCGCATCGGCGTTCTCTGGACGATCCTCATCGGCATCGTGGCCGCGCTGATCGGCGCGGCGATCGCCTCCGCGCTCGGCGTCGCCGACACCAAGGGCGTCGACTGGATCGAGTGGCTCATCCAGATCGCCCTGGCGGCGCTCGGCGTCGCCGCACTGGACCGGGCGAAGGCGGGCAACCGCTGAGCCGCCACCTGCGCCCGCCACCGGCGGCGGGCGCGCGCAGGGCCCCTACGGCTCGTGGACGTACGGCGTCGTGGTGGTCAGTGGGGTGAAGCCGAGGCGTTCGAGGATGGGGCGGCTCAGGCTGGAGGCGTCGACCTGGAGGTAGCGGTAGCCGTGGTCGGCGGCGAGGCGGGCACGGTGGGCGACGAGGGCGCGGTAGAGGCCCCGGCCGCGCCAGCCCGCCACGGTGCCGCCGCCCCACAGGCCCGCGAAGCCCGTGCCGGGTACCGGTTCCATACGGGCCGCGCTCACCGGAACGCCACCGGCGAGGGCCATGACGGCAACGACCGTGTCCGGGTCGGCGGCGAGCCGGGCGAGGAGGCGGTGGCGCAGGGCGGAGCCGTCCGTGCCGAACGCCTTCTCGTGCACGCCGACCAGCAGGTCGACGTCTGCCGCGTCGGTGACCTCACGAAGGTGTACGCCCGTGGGCGGTTCGGCGTCGAGGTCCAAAGCGGCGGCCTCGGCGACCATCAGCGTCTCCTCGGGCCCGGGCGTGAAGCCGGCTGCCCGGAGCCGTCGGCCGAGGTCCGCCGGCCGGTCGTGCCCATACAGCTTCCACTCGAAGCCGTGCCCCAACACGCCGAAGAACGCCACCTGTTCGGCGATCATCGCGTCCGCTCCCGCGGCGTCCGGGTCCGACCACAGCACGCCGTTCCAGTCCCTCGGGGAGCCGACCTGGCGCACCACGCCTCCCACTCGCTCCACGCGCGTGCCGGGACCGTCGGGACGGGCGCCTTCGCGCAGGTCCCGGTCGTAGAGGGCGAGTACCGCGGTGTGATCCACACGCCCACTCCAGCAGACCGCGCGGGCACGGGGCAACGGGATTACGGGTGCGGCCCACCGGTCAGGGGGTCCGGTGGGCCTTCCGCCGTGGTGGCGTCCGAGGCGTCAGCGCGTCGCGCCGGGCCGGTGGCGTCGGTACAGGGCGGCCCCGCCGAGCAGCAGCGCCGCGCTCGCGGCGACCATCGGCACGGTCTGGTCCGCGCCGGTGTGGGCCAGCGTCTCCTGCGTCCGCGGCTCGGGCGCGGGGTGTGTCACGGGCCTCGGCATCGGGTGCGGCACGGCCCGTGCGGGCGGCTCGGGCGCCTCGGGCACGGGCTCGCCGATCTCCTCCAGCGAGCCGTTCGTGGAGGAGTTGCCGACGGCCGGGTTTCCGATGCCCCCCACGTTCACACTGTTGCCGCTGACGTTCACCGGGGCGTGCACCGGCAGTTGGATCTCGTTGCCGGAGAGCACACCGGATGAATCCTTTCCGCTCGCGTGTGCCACCGCTCCGCCGCTTTCGTGCCCCTCTGCCGTGCGGGCCTTCTTGTGCTTCACCGCCTCGTCGGCCGACGACGCCCGGTCCCTCCCTGCGGACACGTTGGCGCAGTGGTTGTCCGCCGCGGGGTTGAGGAGCCCCACCACGTTCACCGTGTTCCCGCACACGTTCACCGGAGCGTGCACCGGCACCTGAATGGTGTTGCCGGAGATCGCACCGTGCGAGCCTGCCGCGGCACCCTCCGCCACGGCGCCGCCGTCCGCCGCGAAGGCGGCGGACACCGGGGCGGTCATCGCCATCGCGCCGGAGGCGGCGGCGAGGGCGATCACACTGTTCCGGGTAACCCGTTTCATCGGTTCCCTGCCTTCCAGACATGGTCGCGGGCGCTCGCCCGCACCGGGTAAAACGCTGGTGGAGGATCCGGGTTATGGCTTGGCGGCCTTTCACCCCATCGAGGGGTCCGGTTATCGAACGCGGTGCAGTGCCTCGTACGACCGGCGGCGGGGCCCGGGTACGGCACCGAGCGGGGCACTCGCCGACAGGCGCCGCCCACGGGTGCCGCTTATCGTGGGCGAGGGCGCTGTCGCCGATCCGCAGCCGAGCCTTGCTGGAGGCGCCGATGCCGGCCAAACCGTCCGTACGGCGCGCGGCCCGGCGCCTCGCGTGCGTCGGGGCCGCCACGCTGACGCTGCTCGGCGCGGGGCTGCCCGCGGCGGCCGACGACGGCGGGCAGCCCGGCCTGGGCCGGTTCCACGGCCAGAAGGTGACGTGGTCGGCGTGCGAGGCGGGCGCCCCCGAGGACCTGGAGTGCGGGAAGGTCACCGTCCCCCTCGACTACGCGCACCCGGGCGCGGGCACGCTCGACCTGGCCCTGGCACGCTACCGGGCCACCGGGCCCTCACGCGGCTCGGTGCTGCTGAACTTCGGTGGTCCCGGCGTCGCCGGCGTCTCCAAACTGGCCGTCGACGGCAAGCGGTTCATGGACCTGACCAACGGCTACGACGTGGTCTCCTTCGACCCGCGGGGCGTCGGCAGGTCCTCCCCGGTCGGCTGCGGCCTGGGCACGGACGACACCAGCGCGCGGGCGGTCGGCGCGGCCGGCGACCTCGGCGACCCGCGGATCGCGCACGAGCGGCTCGCGGCGTGGCGGCG
>NZ_QFDQ01000042.1 GCF_003270085.1 Streptomyces triticisoli
CGACATCCATGACGCCTTCCTGCAGTTGGCTGTCTGCCTCATCCTGCACCGGCGCGTCCGAGCACTCTGTTAGGACCTCTAAGCCTCCCGGCCGCCCCGCGAACTGACTCCGAGTGTCTGGGGTGATGATCGGGATGTCGATGACCCTTAGCGCCATTTGGTTGACAATGCGTGCCAGCGGCGTGACGACGCTACTGGCACTGCCGGGGGCAGCCGTCGCACCCTTCTTCCAGCGGGAGGAGCCCGGGCTCGCGGCCGCGGCCGATGCGGTGTTCACGCCGGCAGTGGAGAGCCACGGGGACGGCGACCGGATGACCCAGGCGCTGGAGAACTTCCACGGGGTGCTGCGCACTGCCCTGGAGCCGCCAGCCCCCGCGGCCCGCTGGCGCGCCCTGAGGCGCCGCCGACGGGCCGTGTAGCGGCTCCGGCCTGTGTTGGTAGGCCCTGCCCGGCTCTGCTCCTGGCTCGCCGGGCGTCTCGCACGAGTGCGAGAGGTGCGACTACTGGCCCCGGATGCGCTGCTCCACGGCGGGAGTTGCTCGAGCGCAATGGCGACCAGGGCGGCCATGATGACGTGCTTGGGCTGCCGGGTGGTGAAGTGCAGCTCCTCGAGGGCCGCGGCGAGCACGTCGGCGGACTCCTTCGGCATGTACCAGGACCGGCGGTCCATGGCCGACCTCTTGGCGCGTGTGGGTTGCTGCACGGGCGCAGGAGCGGCCGGAGCGGGAGCCTGCGACGCCGGGGCGTCGTCGTCGGTGCGGGCGTGGCGGGACCGCAGAAGTTCCGTGAGGTCCTGACCGCTGCTCGGGGGCGGGAGCTGCTTCCCGGGGCTCATCGCTGCCCCCCCGCCAGCGCCTTGGCGAGGGCACGGTCGCCTCGCCCCCGGACACGGCCCTGTTCTCGTATAGCTGCCGCCACCCGACAAGTAGCTCTCTGTAGTCAGAGTGACACCTGGTCACGGTGAGAGGGACGGGGTCCGGGAACCTCACTGGCCTGGAGGACGGCGAAGTCGTCGTGGGCCTGCTCGAGGGCCTCGGGGTACGCCTCGCGCTTGGCGTTCTCGGCGAGCGCCCGATAGACGCTGGCAACGGACGGGCTTTGTCCCTTGCGCTTGCCGGTGGGGATGATCAGGTCGGGCTGGATCTGCTCGACGGACTCGCCGTTCGCCCTCCGACGGAGGACGGTGTGCAGCATGTCGTCGGTGACGACCGGCGGCCAGCCGCCGTGCTTGCCCTTGCGGGAGGCGGTGTCGAGCCCTTCCAGCGTCGACTCCCGGATGCTCTCCCGCTCGGTCTCCGCCATCGCCGCGAAGAACGCGAACAGCAGCTTGCCCGGGCCGGTGGGGTCGTAGATGCCGGGCAGGGGCCCGGCGAGCATCTCCAGGATGAGGCCGTGGGCGGTGAGGTGGTCGGCGAGCGCGGTGAGTTCGGCGGCGTCGCGGCCGAGGCGCTTGAGCTCGTGGACGGTGAGGATGACGCGGCAGTGCGGGGCGTGCGCCTTGATCTCGCGCGCGGTCTTCAGCGCCTCCTCGAACTGGGGGCGGACCCGGACGCGGGTGCTGATCTTCTCGCTGAAGATCTTGTCCCGGGGGATGCCGTGCGCGGTGAGCGCGTCGAGCTGGGAGTCGAGTTCCTGGCCGAGGGTCGAGCAGCGGGCGTAGCCGATGCGGATGTCCGCGCCCGGGGTGTCCTCGACGACCGGGGCCGGGGGCGGGGTGCCGGGCCGCCACGGCCTGCCCGGGCCGCGGTCGGCCGGGGTGGGCACGCGCAGCAGCTTCGCAAGTCGGGACACCTTGGTGAACCGGCCGGTGTGGTAGGCGCCGGCGACCGCGCCGCCGCGCGAGCGGCACGGCGAGCCGGGCTGGACTCTGCAGCGGGGGCAGGGGTAGGGGTGCCGGTAAGAACGCTATCACCAGCCGCACAAGACAGTGATCATTACGTAGGTGCGTACACGGCATGCGTGACAGTCGTGACTGCGGGGACGCGGCGCCTGGTCCGGGCATCTCGAGAACGATCGTTACCCGATGTCCCGAGCCTCCTCTCCGCTTCCTTCAACCAGTTGGTCGATGCTGTGTCGAACAATGCGCACGTTGAGGTGGTCGGGGCCCAGCACTCGCACCATGTCCTCCAGCAGGTCGGCGAACGCCTGCGCCGCCCCGGCCGCGTCCCCCGCCTCCCCCCGCCAGATGGCGAGGCTGCCCCGGGCGGTGAGGGTGTCGGGATGATCGGTGCCGAGGCGGCTGCGGGTGCTGGTGGTTAGGCGATCGAAGTGCTCGATGGCTGCGGTGACCTGACCGCATTCGCCGAGGCTGAAGCCGGTGCGGTACAGCACCGCGTGCGCGCCCTGCCGGTACAGAGCGTCGTCGGCGTGGCGGGTGAGGGCATCGGTGTTGGTGCGCAGGGCCTGGGCGAAGTCGGTGTCGCGTTCGATCTCAGGCCAGACGGCAACCAGGGCATCGGCGGCGGTGCGCGCGGCCTGGTCGTGCTGGTAGGGGGTGTGGTCCTCGCGTGTGGCGCGCTGGATGAGTTGGTGGACGCGGACGGTCTGATGAGGGGTGCCCGGTTGGTGGTCGATGAGGCTGAGCCGGTCCAGGGCGCGCAGGGCGCGTACCGCGTCCGAGGGCGAGACGGGGGCCGGTTCCGGGGTGGGGCCGGTTGCGGCGCGGTGTGCGGCCAGGTGAGCACGGGCCGGCTCACCGGTCAAGACGGACTGAGGGATGCCGTTGGCGTCGAGCAGGGCGGCCAGGTGGAGCATGGGCCGGGCCAGGCCGGCGGGGCGCAGCGTGTCGGCGCGGTTGATGGACAGAGACCAGGCGGCGGCGAGGGCGGTGGCCTGCTCGTCAGGCAGGGCGTCGGGAGCGAGGTCGGTGAGTGTCGTGGCACGGTCAGTCAGCAGGTCGCGGTAGGTGGCTGCGGTCTCGCCGGAGTCGATGAGATAGGAGGCGGCCTGTGCCAGGGCCAGGGGCAGGTGCCCGAGGTCGGAGGCGAGGGTGGTGAGCTGGTCGGCGGGCTCAATGCGGCCGTGGGCGTTCAGGACCGCGGTGAGGTAGGCGACCGATTCGGCAGGGGTGAACAGTCCAACCTCGATCCGTCGGCGGCCGTCTCCGAACAGGGCGGCGTCGCGGCGGCGGGTGGTGAGCAGTATCCGGCCGTGCGGGCTGGCGGGCGGCCACAAGCTGTAGCGGTTGCCGGGGTCGTCGGGGTGGACGATGAGGTCGTTGGGGTCGGTGACGTCGTCCAGGACGATCAGCCACCGGCACGGCCGTTGCCCAGGCTTGGGGGCCAGCCAGGCCAGGAACTGTTTCGCGGCCTGTTCGAGGTCGTCGGGGTCGGCCCGGCACAGTTCGACGCCGGCCTGCGCGTATCCGCTCACCACGGGGGACTGGGCGCTCGCGGTGACCCAGACCAGGACGTCCAGACCGCCGTCATCCCAGGCGGCGCGGGCGTAGTCGGCGGCGAGCTGGGTCTTGCCGACGCCGCCCATCCCGGTCAGCACCTGGGACAG
This sequence comes from Streptomyces triticisoli, assembly GCF_003270085.1. Classification (GTDB taxonomy): domain Bacteria; phylum Actinomycetota; class Actinomycetes; order Streptomycetales; family Streptomycetaceae; genus Streptomyces; species Streptomyces triticisoli. The sequence continues at coordinate 3,505 of NZ_QFDQ01000042.1, forward strand.
CACGGCGGTGCCCCCGTTCTCGACCGCCGCCCGCAGCCGATCTGCCTCGGCGCGGTGCTGGAAGGACCGTGCCGGGGACGGGATCACACCGACCTGGTGCGGCCAGGAAGCCGGTTCCCGCGGCGCGCGCTGCACAGTCAGCGTGTGAACGTAGCCACTGATGGCGGTTCCGCCGTTGGTGGCCACCGCGTCTCCGGTGCCAGACAGGCGTACCGAGGCGGGGGACTCAGGACCGCTTCCCGGGGCCGGGCCGCGGTAGCCGGTCACGGCCATCTCATCGCCGGAGGCCTCGGCGTTGCCGGTGTCCGCCACGGTCACTGACCGCTCGGGCTCCTCATCCCGTGCCGTGCGTGATGATGCCTTCGTCATGAGTGCGGGGCCGTAGTACCCCTGGACAGTCCTGGATCCGTGCCTGTTCTCTTCAGGAGTCGTCGATGGCCGTTCGCCGTGTCATGCCCACGAGGACCGCGCCCGGCCCGCTGCGGGTTCCGGCACATCGCCACGCCGTGCCGTTCGGCCGGCCGGGCGTTCGGCGGTCAGCCGGACGGGCGGCGGCGGGTGCGCAGCGCCAGTACCAGGCAGACCGTGGTCGCGGCGATGGCGAGTGCGGCGGGCAGCCGTGCATATGAGGTACCCGCGACCGGCGCCTGGGCGGCAAGCAGGACCACCGCGGTCGCGGCGGCGGCCGCCAGTGCGGGTGTCGCCCGCGGCCGGCCGGGCGGGGCGGTGACACCGGCTGTCCACGCGTCGGTGACGAGCAGGTAGGCGAGCAGCAGGGCGGCGATGCAGACGACCAGCCAGAGCGCGGGGCCGGTGGCCGCCGCGACCGCGATCGCCGCGGCCGGCAGCACGGTCGTCCTGCGGCGGGCCGCGACGGTCCACCAGCGCATGGAGGTCAGGACGGGGCGCGCGTCGACCATCGGAGCGGCCCACCACGCGGCCGCCGCCGCCCCGAGCACCAGCACCCTGACCGGCAGCGGCGCGTGCAGGGCGGCCGGCGGGTCGCAGGCGGCGACGGCGAGGGCCGTTCCGAGCAGTCGGTCGGTGATGCGGGAGGTGAGACGTGTCATGAGCCGGGTGGCTCGGCTGCCGGCGGGGCGCGGGCCCGGCCGGGCGAACCGGGCGGAGGCGGTGGTCATCGGGTCCCTCCGTGGATGCGGGTGCGCAGCAGCGGCGCAAGGGCGAGGTCGAGGGTCTCGCCGGGCCGGTGGGCGACGACCGCGATGCCGCGTTCCACGAGGGCGAAGCGCATGGCGTCGCGGTCGGCTCGCCACAGCCGCAGCGCGAGTTCGCCCTCGGTGTCGCCGGGTTCCACGACCGGGTCGCCGATGGGGATCTCGACCACGACCATCGGGTTGGCCCGTTTGCGCACCTGGTGCAGGACGTCGAAAATCCGCTGGTCGGTCAGCGGCGTGATGACGTACACCAGCGCCCCTCCGGGCAGTGCGGGCGGTGGGAGCAGGCTGAGGCCCGCCGTGCGGTACGCGCGGTCCTTGCGGACCTCCAGCACGCTCTCGACGATGCGGTAGAAGTACCCCTGGCCGCTGCCCGGTTGCAGCCAGCGGGTCGCGCCACCGACCGACACGACGCCGACCCGGTCGTGGGTGCGCAGGTAGGCTCGGACCAGCCCGGCAGCGGCCCGGAAGGTCTCGTCGAGCGAGGACGCGCCGGTGACCGGGTCGACCACGTCGCTGAGCACGTCCAGCAGCACCACGGTGTCGGCGGTGCGCTCCGCGGCGAACTGGTGGACCTGCAGGGTGCCGCGGCGGGTGGTGGCCGGCCAGTGGATCCGGCGCTGCCGTTCGCCGCGCAGATACGGGTGCACGCCGGTGACCTCGACGCCCTCGCCGCGCTGCACGGCGGTGTGCTCGCCGAGCCGCTGCGGCAGCCGGACCGGGATGGGCGTGAGGCTGGCGTGTTCGGGCACCGGGAAGACGGCGATCTCGCCGAGTTCGGCCCGCACGGTGCGGCGGGCCAGCCCGCCGCGGTCGTAGACGTCGACGTCGACCGTGCCGAGCGTCCAGCGGCCCCAGCGCTGCGCGGTCAGGACGAGATCGACGCGGTGCGGGCCGACCGCGAGGTGGTCGAGCCGGACCCCGTGACCGAGGGTGACGCCGGGGTCCAGGCGGCCGGTCTCGCCGTCGTAGGCCACCGCGATCCGCACCGTCACCTGCTCGCCCTCGAAGCACCGCCGCGGCTCCACCTCGGCCTCGGCCGTCACCGCGTCCGGGCGCGGCCCGCTCGGCAGGGCGAGGGCGAGCAGCACCAGGGGCGCGGCGGCGAGAGCAAGCACCCAGGGCCGCCCGGTGACCAGCGCGGCGGCCAGCGCGACAACGGCCAGCGTGCCCAGTCGCAGCGCGCGTTCACCGGTGCGCCAGCCGGGCGGGGGCGGCGGCGGGGGTTCGGCGGTCACGTCCTGGCGGCCGTCCAGGGCCCGTTGGACGGCGGCTGCCGCTCTGCGAGCCGGCACCGGCTCCGTCATGACGCGACCGGCGTGCGCGGCAGGGTCTGCGGGGCGGGCACGGACTGCATGATCTCGCGGATCACGTCGTCGCCGTCGATCTGCCGGACCCACAGCTCCGGCTTGAGGGTGACGCGGTGCGCGAGGGCCGGCACTGCTACGGACTTGACGTCCTCCGGGGTCACGTAGTCCCGCAGGTCCAGGACGGCACGGGCTCGGGCGAGCTGCACCAGGGCCAGGCCGCCGCGCGGAGAGGCGCCGACCTGGATGTGTGGGTGGGCCCGGGTGGCGCCGACCAGCGCGACGACGTAATCCAGCAGGTCGTCGTCCACCTCGACGCGTTCGACGGCGGCCCGCATGGCCAGCACCTCGCCCGGCCCGCTGAGCGTGCGCAGCACGGCCTCGGGCGCCGCCCGATCGACACGCGCGCGCAGCATGCCGGCCTCCTGGGACTCCGTCAGATAGCCCATCCGCACTCGCAGCAGGAACCGGTCGAGCTGGGCCTCCGGCAGGGCGTACGTGCCCTCGTACTCGATGGGGTTGGCGGTGGCGACGACCACGAAGGGCTCCGGCAGCGGCCGGGTGCTTCCGTCGATGGACACCTGGGACTCGGCCATCGCCTCCAGTAGCGCGGCCTGGGTCTTGGGCGGGGTGCGGTTGATCTCGTCGGCGAGCAGCAGGTGGGTGAAGACCGGTCCGGGCCGGAAGACCATGTCGGCGGTCCGCTGGTCGTAGAACGGAGCGCCGGTGACGTCGGAGGGCAGCAGGTCGGGGGTGAACTGGATGCGGCAGAAGTCCAGGCCGAGGGTGGTGGCGAAGGAGCGGGCCAGCAGCGTCTTGCCGAGTCCCGGCAGGTCCTCGATGAGGACGTGGCCGCCGGCGAGGACGCCGAGCATGACCAGCGCCAGCGGTTCCTCCTTGCCGACCACGGCTGTGCGCATCTCGCCGAGCACGGCCGCGGCCCGTTCTCCCGCCTGCCGAGGTGTCAGGATGTCTTGGTCCGGGGTGGGCTGCGGGCTGGTCACGATCGGATCCTCACAGGTCGGGGCCGGGTGTGCGGGCTGCGGGGCCGGCCGCAGCGCCACCGGTCACAGGGCTTCCAGGCGGTCGAGCAGGGAGCGCAGGACGGGCTCGGGGAGAGTGGGCTGCGGAGCGGTCGCCTCGGGGTCGATCCACGGCCACAGCTCGGCGCCGACCAGCGCCCGGGCCCGCTGCGGGTTCCGGTACATCGCCACGCCGTGCCGTTCGGCCAGCCGGGCGGCGAACAGCCGCTGCAACTGCGGCCGCATGACGGTGCGGAGGTGCGCTCCGCTGTCGTCCGCGAGGGTATCGGCCACGATGCGCTGCCACCCGCCGAGCGCCGGGGTCCGGCTGCCCAGCAGGCGCACCGGCCTGCGGTGTCCGCCGTCCTGGGCGGCACCGCCCGCGGCATAGCGTCCCAGGGCCAGCGCAACAGCGGTGATGAGGGCGAGGCCGGTGGCGGCCGCGGCGGCACCGTCGGCCAGGGCGAGCAGCACTTCGGCCCCGAGGGCGACGGTGCCCAGTACGGCCAGCGAGTGCCGTACCGAACCGGGCGCCTGCAGCACGGAGTCGACCAGGGTCCGGATCCGTGTGAGCGCCCTCACGTGGCATCCGCCACGGTTTCGGGCCCACGCGCCCGCGAGCGCAGGCCGTGGGAGATCTCGGTGAGCGCGGCCGCTGCCCGGTCACGGTGGCCGCCGTCCATCGGGTGCGTGGAGTAACGGGCCTCGCGGAACAGGGCGGTGAGCTCGGTGGCCGCCCTCGCGGGCAGGCCGCCGGCGACGGCCCGCTCCAGCAGGTCCTGCGGGCTGTCCGAGGCGCGCCGGGCCACGCCGGAGTCGGCGAGCGACTCCTCCATGGCGGCATAACAGGCGATGACGGCTGCGCGGGTGTCGGTTCCGTCCAGCAGGGCGCGGCGCCCGGAGTCCACGGCTTGGGCCAGGCGTTCCTGCTCGTCGTCGAGCGTCGCGTACGTCGCCGTGGCCTCGGGCGCCTTCGGCCGGGTCAGATACCGCCACAGGTACAGCCCGGCGAGCACGACGGCCACGGCGAGCAGGGCGATGCCGAGACCGAGCAGGATGCGCGTCAGCTCGAAGTGCGTGCTGTGGTCGCTGTGCTCGCCGGGCTGTGCGGGTGGCTGGGTGCGCACCGGGTCCTGCCACGCGGGGGGAGGCCGGAAGGACCCGTGGCCGTCCCCGTGGCTGCTGCCGGACGGACCGAACTGGTGCAGGGCCAGGATGAGCAGCGGGAGGACCAGCGGTACGGTCATCAGGACGCAGTGCACGCTGTCCACCAACCGCTGTTCCACCGGGTTGAGTTTCTGGCAGGCGCTGACCTGCTCCAGGTACTTCCCGCGCAGTGCGATGCCGCCGAGGAGTGACAGCAGGGCGAGGCCGAGCACGAGGGCGGGGTTGCCGCCGAGCGGCCCGCGGCCCTTGACGAACAGACCCGTGCCGGGGTGCAGCAGCAGTGCTCCCAGGGCCGTTCCGCCCACGACCAGAACGCTCAACGCGGCCTGTGCGGCGCCGATCGCGCCGTGCCGCCGTCGCCCGCCCGCCGTACGCTCCCGCCCCACCACCGCACCCCTCCCATGCGACCGGCAGCTTCGCACACTGGTCGCCGGCGATCAAGAAGGTCAAAAGGCAGCTCCACGGACGAGCCGGATGCGAACCACTCCGCAAGGTGATCCTCCGTCAGGTGGTGCGGCCGTGTTCGAGCTGGAGCAGGCAGGACGAGGGCGGCACGGGCCCATCCTCTGAGTCCCGCCTCTGAGTCCCGTCCGCGCTGTCTGGGAGAGTCACGACAAGTGGGTTCACCGAGTTGGCCGTTGACTGCCACGGTCCGGAGAGACTCGCGGCCTTCTGGTGCCAGGTCCTGGACTTCAAGGTGACCGAACCGGAGCGAGGGCAAGGTCGGGATCGGCTCCCGGATGCCGGCCGTCGAGGAGATCCGGGCCCGCCAGATGCCGCCCACCCTGCTGTTCGTCCAGGTGCCCGGGGCAAGGCGGTGAAGAACCGGCCTCCCCTCGACGTCAGCCCGATCGACGGCAGCACCGAGGACGAGGTGACCGGATTGCCCGGCCTCGGCGCCACCAGGACGGATGTGGGCCAGGGCTCGGACCGGAACTGGGTCGTCATGGCAGACTCGAACACGCCGGACTGGCAACTCTAGGGCATACGCCCTGATCAGGGCAGCAAACGGCCCCGTCCGCCGGTCAGACGAACGGGGCCTGGACCCTCACCTAGCGCGCTGCACCGCCGCAGTCACGGGAGGGACGGGGGCGCTACACGCGCCGGGCGGCTACGCCGATCACGTCCTCAAGCATGTCGGCGGTAGGACCCAACAGCGCGGCCACTCCTTCCGCCGTTGCCTTGCTCTCGGGGTCAAGGACGGCCCGCACGATGGCCAACAGCGCGACGGCGGCTTCCAGGGTCGGGAGGTCGCTGACACTCATGAGCGCCGCCGGTGGGGATGCTTACGGATCTCCGCCGCAGCCTCGAATGCCTTGGAGCGGTCACCACGGTCCAGCGCGGCCTTTCGCTGTCGGGTCAGCGCCCTGCATACGTCACATCCGTTTACGGGTGTCCCCTCGATGAGCCACGGATCAGTGGGCAGTTCTACCGGCGGCGCGGGGAAGCGGCTCGGCTCGGTCATGCCGCCACCTCCGCAGCGTCCATCCGGCGATTACGGCGCAGGATCCGTTCCCGTTCTTCCGCGCTGGCACGTTCCCACGCGATGACGCACGGCCGGACCAGCGCGGCGGCTTCCCCGTCCAGTGAGGCCGGGGTGAGGCGCTGTACGGGCCACGGTGCGGGCGCGGCTTCCGGTTCGGATGCGGCGACTTCCGCCCGGTGGTTTCCCTTGCCGGGGAAGAACAACCCACAGAGCCAGCGCAGGAACGCCGCGAGTAGGGTTCGCATCAGGTCGACTCCATCCAGTCGGCTCAGGCCCGGTCGGGAAGTAGCCGCTTCCTGCCGGGCCGTTCGTTTGAGCCTCCGAGACTAGCTGACTAGTGGACTACTGCGATAGCGGACCGGCGGAGTAGTGCGCACGCTGATCACATGAAGCTAGACCGTTCGATTCCGTTTGCCTCGCAGGTTGCCGACGACCTGCGCCGACGCCTTGACGCGGGCGAATGGAAACCGGGCGACAAGTTCCCGGGAACCGTGGCCATCGCTGCCGAGTACGACATCAGCCAGTCCACTGCCGTGCGCGCTGTCGGCGTGCTGGTGACGGAAGGCAGGTTGCGAAAGGTGATCCCGCGGGGGTTCTTCGTCATCTGACGAGCCATCGGCTTTACCTGGCATCGCGCCAGGAACGTGAAAGGCCCAAACAGCGGTCAGCCGCCGGGGCGCACTAGAGCAAATATGCGGGCCTACTTGGGAACGTTCTTGAGCTGCAGGGTGTTACGAGGGGTCGACGGAGGGTGAGTCAACATGGCGCGCACGTTGGGTGATACCAAGTACGCGCAGGGTTGCCGGTTCGAGTGGTTCGACCGACGGCCGGACAACGGGACATTTTGCGGGTGGTTCTTCCCGGATGTCCCGGAGGACGACCCGGACGGAACCAAGCGGCTCTGGATCACCGAGATCCTGACTCCGGACGGGGAACCCCCGAGCTTCTTCGCCCAGCCGGGCCCCGGCGAACCTAACGGGTTCGTCGTCCCTTCGCCGGACATGGCGGCCGGGTACCTCGCGGGCTGGTTCATCGGTCGGGAGGAATGGTGACCGAGCAAAGGCCCAAGATCATCGGCCGTGAGATCCTGCGGATTGACGCGCTGACCGAGCGCGAGGGACACCGCATGGGCAAGGAATGGCGGAAGCGCACAGAGGCCCGCCGTGAAGCCCTTGTATGGGCCCTCCACGTCCTGCTGACCGGCGATCCGACCCAATCTTCAGGAGTCGCCGTAGAGCGCTTTCTGGGGGTCCTCAAGGCCAGCGCTGGGGCCAGTACCTAGGAACGTTCCTATGCGGCAGCCGTAGATCGTGATCTTGATGATGTCCGGTGGCTCAGCCCGTGCTACTCGGCGGGCAGCAGCTCGCGGATGGCGGCGTGAGCGACGACCGTGGGACCTTCGGTGATCAGCAGTTCGGTTCCGACGTGGAGGTGCGGTCTGGCCAGGTCGGGGACGAGGAAGCCGATGTCGGCGAGGGCCAAGCCGTCCGACTGGGCGCCGGTGTGGTGCACCAGGATGCTGAGAAGAGCCGTATCAGAGCCTGGGAATCTGGCCGTCGCCGCGTACACCGGTGCGGTCGGAGGGCCCGAGCTACGGCCGCCCTGCGATTCGGGCAGCCAGCGGATCTCCGCCACGGCCAACGGCTCCTTGAGCTCGATCACCGACTCAGGCTATCCGGTGCGGCCGTCGCCGGGGTGCCGCCTCACGGGGACGGCCGCCGCAAGGTCATCGGGTGTTGTGTGGACAAACGAAGATCAGGCGGTGGCCGCGGGGGCAGCGTGGTGCCTGCCCACTGGCGGGCCATGTTCGACATCGAGCAGGGCATCGACACCTCCATGAGGGAGGACCGGGCGATGTTCGGGATGCTGTCCGTGCTCGCCGAGCTCCAGCGTGGACTGATCGTGGCAAACACCAACGACGGGCTCGCCTCCGCACGGGCCCGGGCCGGATCGGCGGGCGCCGGCCGAAGCTCACCGCGGACCAGGCCGCGCTCGCCCAACAGCCCTACGACGAGCGGCGGATCACCGCACCCGCGGCACAACCACAGTCCGTTGCCGTCGTCCGTAACCACAACCAGCCGCAGCCGAGGGATGCCGTTCCTGCCCACGCCGCTTTGCAGCAGACCGACGTACACGCCGAAGCACTCCAGGACCTGCCGGAATGGCAGAAGCTGCAGACCGTGCGCGGCGCCTTCGGGCACCTCTGGCGTGTCATCAAGGATCGGGCCGGGGAACACCTGGGCCGTCTGGTGGGCGCGGCCGCGTGCAGAACTTCTTCCGCCGAGTCTCACTGCGCGCATGCGAAAAGATCGCCGAGTGGGCACAGGCGGGGGCCGACCGGCTCCGGCGGGGCGGCGAGGCGGACACCGAACACGGGCGGGACCTGCGCCGGCTCGGGGGTGCCGCCTCCAGCTACAGCTCCCCCGGGCGCGGCCGGCCGCCGGCGTCGCCGAGCACGGTGGACATCCCGGAGATGCGCAAGCTCGGAGAAGCCCCGGCTCGCCCCCTCCCCGGCGCCGAGGACGGGCGGAGGCCGCGCGTCTCCACGACGGCCGCACGGGGCAAGCCGACCACGCGGCGCGGGGCGAAGAAGCCGAGCGGCTCCACGGAGCAGGCAGAGCACCTGCGACGCGGCAGCAACGAGCACCAGCAGGAACGCAAGCGGACCAAGTAGCAGCGGAGCTGGCCTGACAGAAAAACCGGTGCCTGGATCGGCCCCTCCCTGAACCGAGGTCGGAGATCCGGGCACCCGACTGGTCGGGCAGCGTCTACGCTGACGGAGCCGTCCCAGCGGTCATCCCCCGTGCTGCTGGGACGGCTCCGACACGGTCGGCGTACACGCGATACTCCTTGTGCCCGGCCGGGGACCTGCTCGACGGCCGGCGGTACATCCTCGCCGACGCGACGCTGCGTCCGCTGTTCTTCAACACCGCTTTGTTCAACGGCCTGATGGTAGTCGCCTCGCCGCTGCTGGCCGTCCTGATGCTCGGCCGACTCGGGTTCGCACCATGGCAGTACGGCCTCGCCTTCGCCGTCCCCGCGATCGGCGGGCTGCTCGGTGCGCGGCTGGCCCGACCTCTCGTCACCCGGTTCGAGCAGCCCCAGGTCCTGGCCGTAGTCGGGGCGCTGCGCGCGCTCTGGCCCGTCGGCCTGGCCTTCCTGGAGTCGGGCAGACAGGCTGCGGGCCGCCGAGGCCAAGGGCAACAAGGTCGGTCGCCGCCCGACCATCAAGGCCCAGAAGACCGACGCCGTGCGCGCCGCATATCCGGGCAGCCAGTCCATCGCCAGCCTGGCCCGCGAGCACGACATCAGCCGAGGCGCTATCCGTACGGCCGTATCCGACCTCATGCCCGAGCACACCGCCGGCCACCAGGACACTCCAGCTCCAGAGCTGCCGGTCACCCTCGACATGCCAGGCGAGGTCGCAGACTTCCTCCGGGCGGCCACGCTCGGCCAAGGCGTGACCGTACGGCGCGGCCAGGGCTACACACTTCGCGTCCGCGCCAAGCCCTCGGTGCACCGTGGACTCCTTGCTTGCTGCCAACCCCTCGACGGAACCCCGGAAACCCCGGTGGCCCCGGCACAGCGCAAGGTCCGCCGCAAGTACGAGAACCGCGTCAACGCCCTCCTGGCTGACATCCGGCGCTGAGCAAATCCCGCCCTATTCCGCCAAGATAGGCTCATTACCCCCTTCACCACGTATCTCGGCGACATCCCTTAAGGAGCAGACCGCCCACCCCCACCCAGAGCCGGGCGGTGGCCGAGCGCAGTGCGGGACGGCGCGGCGCCCCCGCCCGGCCCGGAACCTGGCTGGGGGTGGGCGGTCTGCTCCGTAAAGTTCAGTACGCCGGGGTCGGACACAGGTCCAAGGAGGGGCGAAGGGGCATCAGGCGTAGCTGAGGATCAGGAAGGCCAGCACGACCTGAGCCGTCCACTGCACCACGACGGTCGCGAGCCTGGCGCCGGTCCACCGGGCTCGGGGCCACGCCGTCGCCGCCAGGCCGGTGGCGACGGTGGTCCAGAAGCAGCCGTACAGAAGGACGTCAGGAACCGGCGAGCACTCCTCGCCGTACGTCAAGCACCGGCTGCCGCGCTCGCCGGCGAGGACCAGGACAATGCTGAGGACGACCATCGGCAAAAGCAGCCCGAGTCCCCAGCCGGACCACCGTCGAAGCCTGCGGTCGGTGTCCTGCTGATGGGTGGTTGCCCAAGTCGTGTTCATGACCCCAGCCAACCGTGCCGACGGGGTCCCAGTGATCGGGTCCCGTACTCACACGCCATGGGTATGCATGCTCATCGTCGGCGCCACGATGCCCGATCAACGAGCGGCCCAACAACCCCTAACCGGGCCGTGGCTACCGTGTTCGGTCAGTGGGATCAGGGAAGTGCGGCGTCCAGGGCCTCGAGATCGGCGCCCTGGGTGAGCTGGTGCACCCGGGTCGGCGACAGTCCCGCTCTCGCTCGGTCTGCTCCAGTCGCCACGCGGCCCGTTGCACCCGCGCCAACACACGTCGCTCGCAGCGGAACTTCTTCAACCACTCCGTCACCCGTGACAGCCTGCCACCCTGCCCCGCCCCGCCCATGAGCGTTCAGGAAATTGAACGCCACAGTGGTGATCCCTGCTCGGATACTCCTCGGACCCCGTCGATGCCCATCTCGCGCGGACGACCATCAGGCCTTCGTCGCACGAGCAGCACTGATGCCGCAGACCGAGCACATCGCACCCCGATCGGGGGAATCGCCCCAACCTCTGCAACCACACGGCCCCTTCACGAGTCATACACCCGCAAAGCCGCGCATCACGCCTCAGGGGAGATCTTGAAGACCCGCACCACTACGTACGCCGCCGTCCTGCTCGCCGCCGCGGCCGCGCTGACCGCGTGCGACGCCAGCACCAGCAGCGACAGCAGCAAGCCGACCAGCTCCAAGTCCTCGGCCACGGCCGAGCAGGAGCTGAGCCAGAAGCAGAAGGAAGAGATCTCCAAGAGCGCCGGCATCCCGCCCAAACCGACCGGCGCGCAGCGGCAGCAGCTCCTCGACGCGCTCGCCAAGGCCGCTCCCGACGTTGTCCGCTACGAAGACAAGGCAATCGACGCCGCCCGCAACCAGTGCAGCTCCATCAACAACGGCGGCCAGCGCCTGGACTGGACAGCCTCCCAGCGCTTCAGCTACAAGGACGTCACCACCAGCGAAGCCCAGGGCAAGGCGATCAACAACGCGCTCAAGGCCTCCGGCTTCTGCAAGGTCTGACCTCCGCCTTGGAAAGGTCCCGCCGCACGCTCTCCCGTAGCGGCGGGACCAGGCCTATGCGACATCCCGCGGGTTCGTCCTGGCTTTCATCTCCCGTTGCCGCAGGTCAGCCCGGCAGACGGGAGCGATGGATCCGCATGGATCACGCTGGACCTTCGGGATCCTGAAGAACCATCATGATCCCTACACAGACGCACAGGCCGAGGGCGACGAGGTGCCTGGTCAGACACCCCATGTCGTTGTGGTGTCAAGCGGGCTGAGGGTAGGCGTGGTGTGACCACGCGGTTGCTTCGTCGTAGGTGGTGCGGGTCTTGAGGCAGCCGTGGAGGATGCCGACGAGCCGGTTGCCGAGCTGGCGGAGCGCGGGGTTGTAGCCGGCCTCGCGGGCTCGTTGTTTGTCGTAGTAGCGGCGGGCTCCGGGTGAGGCCCGCAGCGCGCAGAAGGCCTGGGTCTGGAGCGCGTCGGCCAGGCGGTTGTTGCGGACGTAGCGGGCCTGGACGGTGTGGCTCTTGCCGGAGGCCCGGGTGACGGGGCTGGTGCCGGCGTAATTCTTGCGGGCCTTCGCGGACGCGTATCGGGTCGGGTCGTCTCCGAACTCGGCGAGCACCCGGGCCCCGGTGATCTCCGCGATGCCAGGCATCGAGAGGTAGATCTCAGCGTCCGGGTGCTTCAGAAAATGCGCCTTCACCTGCTCCTCCATCGCGGCGATCTGCTCATTCAGCGCGATGATCAGCCGGGCGTGGGCGGTGGCGGCGGCCGCGTAGGCGGTGGTGACCTGCTCGGGCAGGGCGGGCTGCCGCTCGTGGAGCGCGGCCTGGACGGTGGCCGCCTTCGCCTCGCGGTTGCGTCGGCGATGCCGGGCCAGGACGGTGGTGACCTGGGTGCGGGTGAGCTTCGCCCCGGTGGCCGGGGTGGGCGCCTTGATCAGAAGTTCCAGGGCATCGGTGCCGGTCAGGGTGAGGTCGGCGTAGGCGGTCAGGGCGGCGGGGAAGTACTCGCGCAGCGTGCTGCGCAGCCGCTGGAAGGTGCGGGTGCGTTCCCAGATCAGGGTCTGGTGGGCACGGGCGACGACCTTGACGGCCTGGGCCTGGTCGCTGTCTCCGGCGACCGGACGCAGACGGTCGCGGTCGATGCGGACCATGTCGGCGAGCGCGTGCGCGTCGCCCTTGTCGCTCTTGGCCCCCGAGGAGGCATACCGCTCCTTGAACCGGGCCACTTGCCGGGGGTTGATCGCGTAGACCTGGTAGCCGGAGGCGATCAGGGCCTGGACCCACGAGCCCCGGTCGGTCTCGATGCCGACGACCACGTCCCCGGGATCCAGTTCGCCGCCGTGGCGGGCGATGAGTTCGTGGAGCCTGGCGATGCCCGCCACACCCTCGGGCAGGTTCGCGGCCGCGAGCCTGCGGCCGGTCTCGTCCTGGAGCTCGACATCGTGGTGGTCTTCGGCCCAGTCGTCACCGATCAGCAGCAACAAGTCCTCCCCAAGCACGTTCTGGACACCGCGTCGTAGCCTGCGGAAGGCGCGGCGCGCGGCCTAATGGATCCAGTGCTCACGCCCCGCGGGGCGGGCACGCCACCCCATCAGCGGTCTGGCCTCCCGGCCACCAGCAGGGGCACGGTCTGACACCAGAACTCGACTGCTTCCGGCGGCGATAGTGCTCACCTGCTGGCGGCTACGGAACCGAGCATTCCCCGGCCCCGTAGCTCCCATTAGGCGAACGACTGCTGCGGCGGTGCGCCGGGCGTACGGGGCCGCCCGAACCACTGGATCGCCGAGCGCTGGGTGAGCAGCACGACTACGGTGCTGGCACCGCCGAATGGAACGATGCCCCCGGAGTTGTGGTTCGTCGCAGCGCCCATGCCGGCGAGGATCTGCAGGATGGCCAGCGCGACGGATGCGATCCGGACGCCGTTGCTCGCCTTCGGGTATCGGAGGGCGAGCAGGCAGAGCACGAGCGCTGTCAGCTACCCCGCCGTGGAACGCCCGGCCGCCGGTTGTCCGCTCGTGGCGGAGATGCCCGGGCACACCTGTGGTGAGGTCTGCCGGCCGGAGGTGCAGCACCTCATGGTGGGCCGAGCCTTGTGGGCCGTGCCGTGGAGACGACTCTGCCAGTGGCCGGGGCCGTCAGTCGCCGTCGCGGGCGATCCGGCGGCCGATGCCGGTCCAGGTCGGCTCGGGCGTCTCCTCGGGGACGGCGCCGGTGAGGCCGTCGAGGTGATGGACGGCCTCGCGGGTGATGTAGCGGTCGGGGTCGGGGGATTGCAGGTAGCGGCGCAGCAGGTCGGCGTCGAGGTCCTGGCGCTGCAGGTGGGCGGCGAGGGTGCCGACCAGGAGGTGGTTGTGGGCGAGGGCGTCGGTCAGGGCGTACAGGACCAGGCGCTGCCACTGCTTCATGTCGTCGCCGTGCAGGGTCTGCAGGTGCTGGGCGCGGGCGAGGTAGGCGTTGATGCGGCGGCAGTGGTGGGTGACCAACGCCAGCAGTTCGGGCGGCACACCGTCGCCGGCCGGGCGCGGGGCGGGCGCCACGGTGCGGGATTCAGGTGCGGGCGGCAGGGCGTCCCGGACTTCCTGCAGGCCCGCGGCCTGCTGCGGGCCGCGGGGGGTCTCGCTGCGCCGCTGGGGTCGTTTGCGCGGGTGGGGTGAGGTCATGGCGGTGCCGTCTTCCGGCCGGCCCCACGATCCGGCGCCGGTCGGGCGGCCGGGGCCGCACGGCGGGGCGCTGTGAGCGACGCGGCGCGTCTGGGGCCTACCTGTCCGCGTCGGTCGTGGGCTGACGCGGCACTCGGCCGGGCACCGTCACAGCGCGACAGAAAGGGAGCGGCACCACCCGGACAACGACGAACGTCCTGCCCAGGTCACGGCACGGCCGGTTCCCTGGGGCCTGAGCCCTTACAGGGCGGCGGGAGGGACCTTTGGGTCGAAGACGTTCTGCGGCGCGCTCGGCCGGGAGGAGGACGCCCGGCGCAGTACCTGGGCCAGGTCGCGGTGTATCCGGTCGGCTTCCCCGCGGACCTGGACGGGGACGTCGCCGCGTTCGGCGACCAGGCGGTCGTAGACGGGGGTCTGCTGGAACACGGTGGGGCGGTTTCCCTTCAGCGGGCGGTTCGCCAGACTGGCGCAGCATACGGGGCCGGGTCGTGCCCCGCTGGAGGCGGGCGTTCAGGCCAGGACGGCGGGGAGGGCGGCCTCGGTCGTCCAGTCGCCGTCGAAGAGCGCGGCGATCAGGCGGGCATGGTCGTCGGGGAGCCGGCCGGTGCGGTGTTTGGTGCGGGCTTTGGCGAGCCAGGCGCCGATCTTGACGGTGTCTCCGTCGACGCGGATGGTCTCGCGGGCTGTGGGGGCGCGGCCTTCGCGGTGGAGAAAGAGCTCCAGGAGCTGGACGGTCTGGGCGAAGGTGCGCCGAGCACGGCAGGCGGGGCAAGCTGAGCCGGGCCCGGAGGACGGCCGGACGGGACCCCTGGGGCCGTCCGCCGACGGTCGCCTGGGGCGGCGGCACGTCGTTCCCGCCCCGGGAAATGCAGCCCGCGCCTCAAGGCCGTGATGCCGTCCGGCGCCGCCGTCTCCGGTACGCCGAGCGGCCGGTCCCCGGCAGGGCGGGGACCGGCCAGGCCGATGACGCACCTGTCCAGCGGCACGGGCTCGTCCTGCTTCTGGTTGCAGGCCACGGTGCTCGATGTCGACCACGGATGGTACCGCTGGTACCGTGGGTGCCATGTCGGATCCCAAGGCGATGAATCTGCGCTTCCCCGACCCCGCGCAGCGGGCGGCCATCGCGGCGGCCGCCAAGCAGGCAGGGGTCAGCATGCAGGAGTACATCCTCTCGGCCGCCTACGACCGGGCGACCGCGGTGGAGCAGCGGTTCCTGGAGGGCTTCAAGGCGTCCATGGCCCGCAGCGGCGCGGCTTTCGCGGCCGAGCCCAGCAGCATCGACGCTGGCGCGGAGCAGCGGGCGGTCGAGCAAGAGGCGCTGCGGGAGCTGGAGCAGCAGGAGCGGGGCCGCGCCGCGTGAGCGAGCAGGAGCCTCTTCACCCCCTCGACGTGACGTTCCTGCTGCACGCCGCCGAACTGCTCGACGGTGATCCGCAGGTCGACGACTACGGGCCGCTGTATGCGGCCGTCGCCCGGGTCAACGCCCGGGCGATGGAGCGGGACATCTACGGATCGCTGCACCTCAAGGCCGCCGCCCTGCTGCACACCCTGGCGAAGCTGCCGTGCCTGGAACACTCGAACGAGGCCCTCGCCTGGCACGCGACCGAGGCCTACCTGGCCCTCAACGCGCGCGCCCTCGACTACCCGCCCAAGGCGGCCGTCGCGCTGGTACGCGACGCGGCCTCGGGAGCACTCGGCGTCGCCCGGATCGCCCGGCAACTGCGCGACTGGACTGCCACCTGACCCGATCGCATCGGCCGCTTCAACGCTGCTCAAGCGCAGCGTTTCACCGCGCGGGCCGGCCTTACTGCTGCCGCAGCTTCTACGGGCGGGGGCCCGGCGAGAGGGGTGCCGTGGGAGTCTGGGCCTGTCGGGCGGCGTGTTGTGCGGTGTCGTTCCCGCTCGGCCGGCAGGCGCGGGATGCTTGCGGGCCGTCGGGCAAGGGCGCACCAAGGGCTGCGGCAGCCTGCTCCAGGCGCTGGCGCGAGGCCGCCTCCACATCGGCGATCCTTTGCAGCGCCGCCTGCAGTGCGTCGGAGGCTGTCGCACAACCTCCCCTTGGCGGTGGTCAAGAGGGCGCTGTCACGTTGTTGAGTGAGGAGGTGCCTGGCGGTACGTCGGGGCGTGGCGAGGTCGGGTTCCGGCCGCGTGTTCAGGGGGTGCTGGGCAGGCCGGCAACGCCGGTGACCTGGTCCCAGATGGCGAAGCGGACGGTCATCTCGGCTCGGTAGCCGTGTGCGCTCACCAGGTGACGTCGGGGTCTGAAGTGGGGTGAGATGCCGCTGAAGGCGGACAGGAACCGCTGGGCCCCGCCTACGGAACGGAAGCCTTTCATGGCGCGTTCGCGTTGCCGGGTGGGCTGGTGGCTGTTCTCGGCCCGGTTGTTCAGGCCCTTGTGTGAACGGTGCTCGACCAAGGGCATGACCTGGCGGTGCGCCGCGCTGTAGGAGCGGAGCTTGTCGGTGACGATGACCCGGGGCACCGTGCGGGTCTTCTTTATCAGGCGGCGGAAGAATCGCTGGGCTGCGGCCTTGTCCCGCCGGTTCTGTACGAGGATGTCCAGGACGTTGCCGGCGGCGTCGACGGCCCGCCACAGGTACTTCTGCTCTCCGTTGATCTTGACGAAGACCTCGTCCAGGTGCCACTTGTCGCCGGGCCGGGGCTGCCGGCGGCGCAGCGCGTTGGCGTAGGCCTGCCCGGACTTGGCGCACCAGCGGCGGACCGTCTCGTGGGAGACGATGACGCCGCGCTCGAGCATCAGTTCCTCGACCTCGCGGAAGCTGAGCGGGAAGCGGAAATACAGCCACACGCAGTGGGAGATGATCTCGACCGGGTACCGGTGCCTCTTGTACGACGGCGACACGATCCCCACGGACAACCCCTCCCGCATGATCAACCAGAAGATCATCCCACCCGCTCAGCCAACGTGACAGCGCCCCGGGCTTGCCGAACCGGCAAACGAACTCGTCTTCCCGGCAGGGTCTTCCGCATGATCGGCATTGAGCCAACGGAACGGCGGCAGAGGGGCTGTCCTGGCGCACAGCAGCACGACGATCCTGGAGGAGACGCATGTCGCGGCACGTCGCGGAGATCACTCACCGGTTGGTGTCCTCGCCGGGAGGCCGGATTTACCTAGCGGAGCAGGGAACCGGGCCGTTGGTGCTGCTCGTACACGGCTTCCCGGAATCCTGGTACTCCTGGCGCCACCAGTTGCCGGTGCTCGCGGCGGCGGGATACCGCGCGGTCGCCCTCGACGTCCGCGGCTACGGCCGCTCCTCCAAGCCGACCGCGACGGATGCGTACCGGATGCTCGACCTGGTGGAAGACAACGTCTCAGTCGTGCACGCCCTGGGCGAGGAGTCGGCCGTGGTCATCGGCCACGACTGGGGCGCCACCATCGCCGCGAACTCCGCCCTGCTCAAGCCGGAGGTCTTTCGCGCGGTGGGACTGCTGAGCGTTCCCTACACCCCGCGCGGCGGGCCCCGCCCCAGCGACGTCTTCGCCCAGATGGGCGGGGATGAGGAGTTCTACGTCTCGTACTTCCAGGAGCCGGGCCGCGCCGAGGCCGAGATCGAGCCGGACGTACGCGGCTGGCTCGCGGGCTTCTACGCGGCCCTGTCCGCCGACACCATGCCCCCACCCGGCGCTTCCGATCCGCACTTCGTCAGCAAGGCCGGCACGCTGCGGGACCGGTTCCCCAGCGGCCGGCTGCCCGCCTGGCTCAGCGAGAGGGATCTCGACGTCTATGCCGGGGAGTTCGAACGCACCGGCCTGACCGGAGCGCTCAACCGCTACCGGAACATGGACCGCGACTGGGAGGACCTCGCCGCCTTCGACGGTGCCCCCATCGCCCAGCCGTCGGTGTTCATCGGCGGCAGCCTGGATGCCTCCACGACCTGGCTGGCCGACGCGATCAAGGCATACCCGGTCACGCTGCCGGGCCTGGTCTCCTGCCACCTCCTCGAGGACTGCGGCCACTGGATCCAGCAAGAACGTCCCGCCGAGGTCAACCGGATCCTGACCGACTGGCTTGCCGCCCTGCCCGCCTGACGCACTCGCCCGCGTCGCCCAGTGCTGTCGAAACACGTGAACATCCGCACCACCCGGGAAGGCTCCCCCGCCTCCCGACCCGCTGTCCAAGCGCTGCTCATTCTCATGAACAGAGCCAACCTGGTGGTCGGCGTGCTGCTGGTAGGGGCCGCCCAGCACGAGCCGGGTCAGAAGCTTGTCGAACACGACCCTGTCCGGGACGCGGGGCCGATGACAGCCCAGCGGATGGACGACCTGGCGGCGCGGGATCAGCGCGTGGAACTGCTCCCACAGAGGGGCGGTGATGGAGGAGGGCAGGACGGGCACGTGACCTTCTGCTTGACCGGTGGTGATCGTGGACCTGTTGTTTCCAGGGCTGCGCCCGGCCAGCGGTCCGGCCGGGCGCAGCCCTGCCCAAGATCACCCGAGCGTTTCCTCCAGCACCGCGGCGGGCAGGGAGATCCGCCAGGCGACGCACCCGGCCGCGGCGAGCCCGGCGACGGCCAGGAGGCTGCTGGCGAGGAACGGGTCGGTGCCGTCCAGGGTGGGAGCGAACCCGATGCCGACGTAGAGCGTGATACCGGTGGAACCGCCCAGTTGGTCGGCGGCTCGCTGGACGCCGGAGGCGATGCCGGCGTCGTCCTCGGTCACGCCGGTCACCGCGACGTACTGCAGCCCGACGATCCCGAACCCCATCCCGGCCGCGATGAGCGTCATGGCCGGAATCATCGCCGGGCCGGTGGCCCCGAGGGAGGAGACCAGGGCGATGGCGGCCATCGCCAGCGCGGTGAAGCCGATCCCGGCCAGGACACAGGCCCGGGCACCCCACCGTCCGAGCAGTCGGGGCACCAGCACCGAGGCCGCGATCAGGGACACCGCCAGGGGCAGCATCGTCAGACCGGCCCGGAGCGGGCCGGCGCCCGACCGGTCCTGCAGGTAGTAGGTGAACAGCAGGAACGAGGTGGACAGTGCCGCGCTCAGCAGAGCGGTGGCGAGGTTGGCCAGGACGCGCGGCCGGTTGCGGAAGAACCGCAGCGGCACGAGCGGGTTCCGTGAACGGCGCTCGACCCCGACGAACAGGGCTCCGGCGGCCACCGCGCCGACCAGCGCCGCCGGCGGCAGCCAGGGCAGCGTGCCGTCCGCCTGTCCCGCCTCGACGACCCCGAGGGTGAACAGCAGCGGGGCCGTGACCAGCAGGAGCGAACCGGGAAGGTCCAGCGGTGCGGGCTCGGCGGGCCGTTCGCTCGGCACGAGAAGGGCCGCAGCAGCGAGCACGACCAGGATGAACGGCACGGACACCAGGAAGATCCACCGCCAGCCGAGCAGCTCGGTGATGATCCCGGAGACCACGAACCCGAGGACGAGGCCACAGCTCGCGACGGCCGCCCACACGCCCAGCGCCCGCGACCTGCGCGGCCCCTCGGGGAACATGAGCACGATCACCGCCATCGCCGCCGGAAGCGCGATCGCTTCCCCGGCGCCCTGCAGCAGCCGGGCTGTCACCAGCACGGCGAAGGAGGGCGCGAGCCCGGCCAGCAAGGACGCGGCGCCGAAGAGCGTTGTGCCGAGCAGGAGGATGCGGCGCCTGCCGAGCACGTCGCCCAGTCGGCCGCCGAGCATCAGCAGCCCGCCGCCGGTGATCGTGTACCCGACCACGACCCAGACCAGTGCGTGCCCGTCGACCCCGAAGTCGGCGCCGATCGAGGGCAGGGCGACGTTGACCACGGTCACGTCGACCGCGATGAAGAACTGCAGCATGGCCATGCAGCACAGCACCAGCCACGCGCGCACCGGGGACGATCCGTCCCGGCGCGAGGAGAGAATGCCTGAAAACACCGAGTGCTCCGTTGCCCAGAAGAAGTTCCGGGCAGCACGAACGTGCCGCTCCGGTTCAACCACGAAGCAGCAGAACGTTCAACAGAAGTGAGACGAACGTCCCGCCGCTAGCGGAGCGTCCTCGTCACCGCGGCACAAGCCGCGCACGAAGCACCGGACATGTCGCCGATGCTACCGGAGCCGACGGCAAGTGATCCTTCGTCACTCCGCCGCGGACCTACCAGCCACCCCCGCACCACACCCAGCCCCTGTCCCCCCGTCACGCCCGGCCGAGCCGGCGCCGTCGGACAGAACTCCCGCCTATCCGCGCGACCTCTAAGTCGCCTCGTCGATGCGGCCCGCGATCACAGCGATGCGCAGGGCCAGGAGGTCTTCGCCGTTGTGGCATCCGGCCCATCCAGCGCAGACGCGGGCCGTCCGGCCCAAGCGGACCGCCACGAGGCCGTGCATGCTGGATCTACGGGCAATACCGGAGACGTTGCCATGGTGACCCGGCCGCAGGAACCGGCGGCTGTGGGGAAGCCCCGACGAGAGTGAGGGACCGTGGCCGAACAGACACCGCCGTATCTCACGGACCAACCCCTGCAGGGCGACCTCGGACGGCGCATCGAGCGGCGGCGCAGGGAACTGGGGCTCACCAGGGAGGAAGTCGCTTTCCGTGCCCACATGGCCCCCAGCTACATCGCGCACCTGGAGCAGTCCAGCACGGCGGCACCGGAGGCGGGCACCCTGCTCCTGCTGGCCGGAGCCCTGCGGACCACTCCAACGGAACTCGGCGGCGGAAACGTCGACCTGCCACCCGGTATCGGGCGCGCCGCTCGCAGTCCTCGCCTCACCGAACTGAACGAGGAGGAGTGCCGCAGACTGCTCTCGACGCACGGCGTGGGTCTCCTGGCGGTGCCCACCGAAGCCGCACCGGTCGTCGTCCCCGTCAACTACTCCGTCGTCGACGACGCCGTCGTGTTCCGGACCCGGGCGGACTCGGTGCCCGCCCAGGGACGCGACCGCGAGGTGGCCTTCGCGGTCGACCGCGTGGACGACGCGTTGAGTCAGGGCTGGAGTGTCCTGATACGCGGGCGCGCCGAAGCCGTGACCGACCCCGACGCCGTACGCCGCTTCGCCGAGCTTGCCTACAGCGAGCCGTGGGCCGGAGGGGAACGCGACCTGTGGATGCGGATCGAACCCACCGCAGTCACGGGGCGCCGCATCGATACGTGGTGAGCTTCCCCCGGCAGGCGCCCGAACAGGTCCGCCGCATGAACCTGGCCTGCCGGACCTCCCGTCCCCGTCGGCCGGAGTTCGCGCTGCCCAGGGATCACCGGACGCAGGCGCGCTTACTGCTGCTCATCACTCCATGGCGAAGACGCCTCCGCATCCTCGCCGCGCGCCCCACCTGGGGCTGGTGGGGCCGACTGACGGGACCGAGCGGCGAGATTGTCCCCGCCGGGCCCGAGCAAGGGCCCTCTACCGGGCCGCCCGCCGGCCCCCGCGCTCGCCTGTCCGGCGGCCGCCTGCGTGACGCAGGCGGTTGACCAGCTAGCCCCTCCGCGCGGTGGTGGTTGTAGTGCCGGACGGCCGGGGCTGCTTGAGCATGGGCCTCGTTGTAGATCTGGCCGAGACCGAGGCCAAGTTCGTCATTGTGTGTGCCATGTGCTTGTGCGGCTCACGCCCGGGCAGCGGGTGCGGCCAGGTGCGGGTACAGCAGGGCCGGGTCCTCGTTGAGCCTGGCCTTCCACTGTGTGGTCCTATCATCGGCGAGGACCTCCAGGGAGCCGGCCTGAACGCCGTCCAGGGCTCGCTGGGCGATCACGTCGGGGTGCGACTTCTCGTCCTCGATGCCGGCCATCATGTCGGTGTCGACGCTGGCCATGACCAGCGCGGTGACCTGGGTGCCCTGGCCGACGAGTTCGTAGCGGATGCCGTTGGTGAGCGCCCAGGCCGCGGCCTTGGACGCCCCGTAGCTGTTGGAGTGCTCGTAGGCCATCCAGGCCATGACCGACAGCACGTTCAGCACGGCACCGCCGCCGTTGGCGGCCAGGACCGGCGCGAAGGCCCGCACCATCCGCAGGGGGCCGAAGTAGTTCGTCTCCATTTCCCGCCGGATGTCGTCCTCCGCGCCGTCGGTGAGCCTGGCGAAGGTCGACACCCCGGCGTTGTTGATGAGCAGTGTCGTGTCGGCGGCGACGGCCGCGGCTCGGGTCACGGACGTGTCGTCGGTGACGTCCAGCGCCAGTGGGACGATGCCGGGGAGGTCGGGGAGGGTTTCCGGCCTGCGGGCGGCCGCGTAGATCTTCTTGACGCCCCGGCGCCGCAGCTCGGTGACGAAGCTGTGTCCGATACCGCGGTTGGCGCCTGTGACCAGCGCAATCTCGTTTCGAATGTCCATGGCCGCTACGCTAAAGCCTCACGCCGACGTGAGAGTCAAGCGCGGGAAGGGGAAATGGGGCGATGAAGATCGGAGAGCTCGCGCAGCGGGCCGGGGTGAGCGTGCGCGCGTTGCGCTACTACGAGGAACAAGGTCTGCTCAGCCCGGAGCGCACACCGTCGGGACAGCGCCGCTACACCGAGGACACCGTCGAGGTGGTCCGCCTGTTCCAGCAGTTCTACGCGGCCGGCCTCAGCAGCCGTACCATCGCGGCATTGCTGCCCTGCGTGAACAACGGCCGCGCCACGGTCCCGCAGCGGCGCATGCTTCGCACCGAGCGTGACCGCCTCGCGGCCCGAGTCGAGGAGATGACGGCCACCCTCGTCCGGCTCGACCAGCTCATCACGGCTGCCGACAGCCACGGCGAAACGGTGTAGCGACCTGATCGTCGCCGTGGAGTAGCCGCACCGATGTGTCCCCTCGCGTTCGCGCAGGTCAGGCAGTGTTTCGACGATGGTGCGGCGGACGGCACTCGGGGTCGTCTCTTCGACGGAGGGCCGGATACCGGCCTCGGGGAGCAACAGAACAGTCATTACTGATTCCCAATGCTGTTGTCAACGCCTGGCTTGTGACTCGCTGTAGCGGCCTCAGCCGACACTGGCAACGCGGAGTGGCGGGCTGATCTCGAAGTGACGGCTGTCGCGTAGGAGTGCCCACAGGACGTTCAGGCGGCGGCGTGCGAGGGCGATGACGGCCTGCTTATGGGTCTTCTTCTCGGCCCTCTTGCGTTCGTAGAACGCCTTGGAAAGGGGGCAGTGTCGGGCGGCGACCTGGGCGGACAGGTAGAAGACCCGCAGCAGGCGACGGCAGTAACGGCGGGGTCGGCGCATGTTGCCGCTGATCCGTCCCGAGTCCTTCGGGACGGGTGCCAGGCCGGCGACACCGGCGAGGCGGTCGGCGGTGCCGAAGACGCTCATGTCGCCGCCGGTGTGGGCTATGAACTCGGCGCCCAGGACGGGTCCGAGGCCGGGCATGCTCAGGATGATCTCGGCGTGCGGGTGGTCGCGAAACCGGTCCTCGATCAGGGCGTCGGTCTCGGCGATCTCATCGTCGAGGGCCATCACCTCCCTCGCCGGCCTGGCCACCACGGCCGCGGCCGGCTTCTCTCCGGGAACGGCGGTGTGCTGGGCCTCGGCAGCTTCGACAGCGGTGGCCGCGACGAGCCGGTAGTTGCGGACCTTGCGGTTCTTCAACCAGACGGCCAGGCGGTTCCTGCCAGTCCGGCGCAGGGCGGCCGGCGTCTGGTAGCCGGTCGGCAGGACCAAGGACGCCTTGGAAGTGCTGTAGAGCAAGCGCGCACATACCCGTAACAACCGGATCGCTTCCCCCGTCCGGAAGGTCCGCAGCGCCAGGTTCGCTAGCCCGGACCCGGACTCGGAAGCCATCAGGGAGATAGACAACACGCACTTCCCGTCATGGCTCCAACAGACCAAGAACCTCGTCGCTGTCTCCGCAGGCAGTCCGGGCGCCCCGAAAAAGGCGACGTGCAAAGGGTGCGGGCGCGTCAAGCCTTCATCGAAAAAGTACTGCCCGGCCTGCGTGGAGAAGATCCGCACAGGCAAGCTCAAGCCTTGACCTACGGCCGGGGAGGAGGCTCCGCTCCCGACATCGCGCGGCACAGGGCAGAACCGGATGCGCGATGGGTCCGCGCGCGTAGGACGGTCTCATGGGTTCCACCGATGTACCTATCCGCAGGTCAGCGGGCCGGGTGGGGGGTCCTACGGCGGAGCGCCCCGGGCCCGTGGCCGCTCTACGGGATGGGCACCGAGGTGCACGCCGGATCTTCCACACAGGCCGCCACCCGATCCCGGTTGGCCTTGTTCCGCTGCTGCAGGCCCTCCATGTAGCGGTCGATCCGGTCGCCCTTCGGCAGGCCGTCGCAGGGGACCGGTTCGTCCTCCAGGCCGGCGTCCGGGTCGGCCTGGAGGACGTCCGCCCAGGCGTCGACACAGGCCTGTCGGGCGGCGGCCTGGTCGATGGTCGGCGTCGCGGTCGCGGTGGCGGTCGGGGTCGCGTCGGGCTGGTCGGGCTTGCTGCTGCATGCACTGAGAACCAGGGCCAGGACGGCGACGGCCATCGCGGTGGTGCGGGTGTGCATGGATCCCCCCAGGGTGTGAGTAGGTGAGGGGGCATCATGCCAGCGCCTCCGGGGCGGGCCCCTGTCGCGTGCGCGCGTGGGACGGTCCCGAAAGTCCCAAAACCCTGGGGCGGGTATCGCCGAGGTAAGCCCAAGAAGGGCCCTTCATGCGGTCGTGGTCGGGGAAACGCCTGCCTGAGCATGTGCCGCGCGCCCGCGCTCGTCGTTCTGGTCTTGGTGCTGCTCAGTCACGCCGGACGAAGAACAGGCGCGCCGCCACAGCCAACACCAGCCCGGCCGCGATGAGGTACAGGCCAAGATGTTCTTCGGGCACTGCCGGTGACCACACCTTCCAGGCCGACGGGGTGTAGCCGTCGGCCGCCAGGAAGGCCCCGTAGACCCTGGGGGGTGGGGTCTGGCCGCGCACCCACAGCAGGGCGCCTATGGCGGCGCAGGTCGCGGATATCGCATACAGGACCGTGGCGCAGCGCGGGGCCGGTCTGTTCACGGGTTCTCCGTAAATCTTTGTCGGTGTGGTGTGTGGATTCTCGCTGCCCGTACCAGTCACGTTCGCGCCGGGGTCATCGTGTCCAGTGCCCGTGCGTACAGCAGCTCTTCCGCCCGCACACCCCGCGCGGGCGCTGACAGTCCGGCCGGCCCCGGGTCCCCCAGCCCCGCATACACCGCGTACGGCAGCACCGGAACCTGCACGGGCAGCGCGCGGCACATGCTCAGGCAGGTGGCTTTGTATCTCAATGCGGGCTCTGGTCCACTTCCTGTGGTGTGCGCACGCTGAGTGACAGTGCTGCGGCCATCTGTCTCTGGCTCAACTTCTGTGGCCGTGCTCCGTGGACGGCCGCTACTCGAGGTCTGGGCCCGGTTGAAGGAAGTCAGTAAGTGCAGAGGCCAGTGCTTCGGGCGCCTGTTCGGCGACATGATGTCCGGAGTCGATGCCGTGGCCGCGGACGTTGCTGGCCCACCGGCGCCAGATCGCGCGGGGATCTCCGTACAGATCCTCCAGGTCGTCTTGAAGCGACCAGAGGACCAGCGTCGGGCAGGCGATGCGCGCACCGGCGGTGCGGTCGGCTTCCTCATGTTGTCGGTCGATGGTGAGGCCGGCGCGATAGTCCTCAAGCATCGCCCGGACCACGTCGGGATTGCGTGTGGCCTGCCGCCACTCTTCGTAGTTCTCCTGTCCCATCGCCTCGCGGTCGCCGCAGTACCAACTGTCGAGATCGGCGGTGATGACTCGCTCGGGGATGCCCGGCTGTGCGAAGAAGAACCAGTGCCACCACTGAGTGGCGAACTCGACGGTGATCCGCGACAGATGTTCCGTCAGCGGCAGGCAGTCCGCGAAGACCGCCTGGGAGACGGTCTCGGGATGGTCGAGCGTGAGGCGCAGCGCCACGCTTCCTCCGCGGTCGTGCCCGACGAGCGCGAACCGGCGATGTCCGAGGTGGCGCATCACGGCCACCACGTCCCCGGCAACCGCACGCTTGGAATAGCGCGCATGATCCGCCGTGAAGCGCGGTCCTCTGGAGCGCCCGTATCCTCGCAGGTCCGGGCACACTACCGTGTGGCCGGCTCGCACGAGCAGCGGAGCGACCCGGTGCCACGTCGCCGATGTGCGGGGATGACCGTGCAGCAGCACCACTGGCGGACCGTCCCCACCGAAGCGGACGAAGACGCAAGCCTCACCGACATCGATCTGCGCTGTCTCGAACCCCTCGAACACCCCGGCCTCCCTGGGCTCAGCTCACGTACCGCGTCTTACCGTCGGCGCGGTACCGGCATTCCCTCTTGCCCCGGCTGGCAACGGCCATGTGTCCGCTTCTACGATCGGTTACGCCAAGAGGACTCGTTTGCGCAGAAGTTCGAATCCTGCGCGGTCGAACATCTGGCGCTTGAGCATCTTGATCCGGTTGACGTGGCCCTCGACGACACCGGAGCTCCAGGGCTGTGAGAGGCCGGCGACGACGGCGTCGAGGTCGCGTTCGAGGTGTTGGGCGAACCGGCGGAGACTGGGCAGCTCGGTGGTGGCGGTGGCCGCTTCGACCCAGGCCGGCAGTTGGTCGCCTTGCAGGTGGGTGAGCATGTGGGCGAAGGAGCGCACGTGCTCGGCGAGTGCTGTCAGTTCAGGGCAGTTGGCCAGGACGGCCTTGAGGTGGAGCCGGTCGTTCTCGGTCAGGGCGTCGGGATGAGTGAGGATCCAGCGGGTGACGGCGCGGGCCGATGGCGGCCGGGGCCCGATCGGCTGGGGCTTGCGGCGCAGGGCCCGGCTGACGTAGTTGCGGACGTTGCCGTAACCGTGCGGGTAGCCCTGTTCCTTGATCTCCTCCCATAGTTTCCAGGCGTTGGTGCAGCCTTCCTGCCAGCGCTGATCCAGGTAGGGCTTGTAGGCGTCGAGCTTGGTCGAGCGGCTCTGCCACTGGCCGGTGAACAGCTCCTCTGAAGTGGCGGCGCGGGAGAAGCGCAGGATGGTGTTGAGGCCCATGCCGAGCTGCCGGGCGACGGACCGCTTGCTGTGCCCGGCGGTCAGGAGCGCGTGGATGGTGGCGTGCTTGGCGCGGGTGCGTTCGGCGAACCGGTGGCCCGTCGGCCAGGGCGATGACGCGGCCGGCTCCGAGTTCCCTTGCGGTTCGTCCCGCGGTGCCGGGGTGGGGCGCAGGCAGCCGCGGTGCCGGTAGACGCACTTCTCGGCGGCTTCGCCCAGGTTGTGCCAGAGGTGCCACCGGTCGGCGACCTGGAGGGCCTGCGGGGCGCCGCGGGTGGCGCCTTCGGCGAAGAAGGGGGCGCGGTCGCGGCAGACGATCTCGATGTCGGGCCGTTCGGCGAGCCAGGCCGCGAGCGTGTCCGCCTCCCGGTCTGGCAGGAGGTCCACCGGCCGGCGTGTCTCGACGTCGACGAGCACTGTTCCGTAGATTCGGCCTTTGCGCTGGGCGTATTCGTCGACGCCGACCACGCGGGGTGTGGCGGTGGGCGGGTCGGGCAGCGAGGCGATCAGTCTCAGCAGGGTGTTCCGGCTGACCGGTGCCCCGAAGGCGTCCGTCATCCGGGCTCCGGCTCGACCCGCGAGCGCGAGACCGACCGAGACCAACGTGGAAGGCAGTCGCTCGGTCCGTCGGCCGAACCGACGGGTGAGCCCCGGAACCTGCTCGGCAAAGGTCTGGCGAGGACAGGAGCTCTCCGCACAGACGAACCGACGCACCCGTAACGACACGACGACGCGCTTGCCCGCCGTCGGCAGATCATGAGGAAACCGCAGATAGGAGCCATGTATTCGCCCCGACCAGCGCCCGCAGCCCGGACAGGCCGCCCGTCTGGCCGTGCTCCGGGCCTCCACCTGGGCAACCGCGCCGGCCGCGTCGACCGACTCCACGGACACGCCCTCCACGGAGGAGAACAGCAGCTCATCCAGCTGCGGCCGTACTTCGTTTATGGCGCAGCACTGTCGACCACGCGGCATTCCGGCCGGGTAATTTTCGGACGACCTCAACCTCCATTAAACAAAGATCGACAGTCACGCTGCGTACGCGACCACAAGAAGTGGACCAGAGCCCCGGGGGAGTGACACAGCCACCCTGCCGTCCAGCAGCGGTACGAAGACGGTGCACAGGGCAGCGGGCGACAACCAAGGCCCGCGCCGGTGGACGTAACTCCTCTGCTCCCCGGCAGCGGGCCGGGTCCCGGCGTGACCGCCCGGTCAGCCGCCGAGCGCGGCGGAGGGTGCATCCCCGTTCTGGGCCTGCTGGGCCCGCTTGGCGAGCACCGTGGCCAGGTCCCGGACACCGTCCTCGTCGATACCGCCCTTGCCCGCGGAAGCCGCCTCGGTCCACAGCAGCGTCGTGCCGACCCGGGTCTGGGTCACGGCACCGGGCTCGCCGCGGAAGCCGGAGGAACCGAACCGGGCGTCGCGCTCCTCACCGATCGGACCGAGCCCGAACGTCTTCGCCCTCTGTCCCGCCCTCTTGCCGTAGTAGCCGTCCCAGAGCACGTCGTACGCCTCCCGGGTGGCCTGTTCGCTGTCGTAGGCGATGATCAGAAAGGTGACGGTGGCGGCGTTGTCGTCGTGCCGGAAGGTCGAGGCGCCGTAGAAGCGGGAGTTCTCGCAGCCCGCGTTGCCCTTGATGGGGCAGGCCTGCGAACGGTAGAGCTTGTCCATCTCGACGGCCGTGGGCCGAGCGGACTCCTCCCAGCCCGTCATGGCCTCGCCGTCCGGCAGTGTCTCCCGGACCTGTTCCTTCGTGAGCGCCACCGCCTTGCCGGTTCCGCTGTCGCTCTCCGCGCCGCCGCCACAACCGGTCAGCAGCAGTGCCGCCGCGGCCGCCGCGTACCACCGGTAGTTCCTCATGACCATGCCACCACCCCTCGGGTGGTGATCTTACGCGGACCGTCTTCGCGTAGAGGGCGCCGCCCACGAACCGGGATCGTCAACCGCCGTCGCGGGCGATCCTCAGCATGATCCCAGGGACCATTGCCGAGGTAATCGACAGAGCGGGCCGATCAGCTGACGTGCTAGGCACCAGCTCCGAGGTTGCGCCGGAGTGTTCCGCTGATCCGCTTGCACAAGGTGGTGGGTGTAAGGCCGCGTTCGACGCGCAGCAGGAAGCTTGCCGGGCTGGCTGCCATGGCCTGGGCGGCTTGTCGCCGTGCCCCCGTGATAACGCCGAAGGCAGCCACGGCGGCTGTGCCGACCGCACCGGTCAGGGTGCCCATCATGCTGCCGGCGACTGCGACGCTTGCTGCGCTGGTCAGAGCGACCGACGTGGGCATCTCGAACTTGGCACTGATGGCCGTGGTGACGGTCTGCAGACCGATCCCGTTCATCGCCTTGCGGAGGGCGTCTACCTCCGTCTCGAAGTCCCGGTGCACTGCCTCGCGCAGGTGTATGTCCAGTGCTTGTCGGCTGGGTATGTCGCCCACGGTCTCCCGCAGCGTCTTCGCAGTTTGCTCTCCTGACCGCCGCTGACGCCGAAGGCGCGGCGCAGTTCTAGCTCTCCAAGGAGGCAGCTGACCTGTCGGCCAAGCTGGCGAAGGCGGAACAGGCTGAGCGGGCGGCCGCGGAGAAGGCTCGCCAGCGTGAACAGCAGAAGACGGAGCGGCGCGCCGCAGCTGAACAGCAGAAGATCGAGAGCCGTCTGTCGACGACGGAGGGTCAGGTGCGCACGGTCATGAGGGAACTGCGGGCCCCGAAGCCGGAGAAACTGCGGGTTCTGCTGCTGGCAGCCGCTTCCGCCGGTGACCTGCGAGTTGGCCAGGAGCAGCAGAGGATTCGTGCGGCCGTGCAGAGTGCCACCCATCGGGACCTTGTCGAACTGGATCTCCACTCGGCCGCTACCGCGGACGTCTTCCTGGACGCGCTGACCCGGTTCCGTCCCCACATCGTGCACTTCTCCGGTCACAGCACGCAGGACCTGATCGCTTTCGAGGAAGGCGAGGACGGCTTCCACGAAAGTGCCATCGTCAGCGTCGGCGCCTTCGCCCGGGCCATCGCTGCCGTGGACGACAAGCCGCTGCTGGTCCTGCTCAACTCCTGCCACTCCGCGGCCCAGACCGGGAAGCTGATCGACACCGTGCCGTTCGCCATCGGAATGTCCGACACCATCGGCGATGTCGACGCCATCACCTATGCCGCCCGGTTCTACGCCGCCGTCGCCGACGGCCAGTCCGTACAGGCCGCCCACATCCTCAGCCGGGCGGCCATCGAAATGAACGGCCTGCGCGACCGCGACCTGCCGACCTTGACCTGTGCAGCGGACGTCGACCCCAACGCTGCGAAGCTGGTGACGCCGCCTCCGGAGTAGGACGTGGGTTTAGCACGGTATCGTGTGCATGAGCATCTGTTTTCCCGCGGATACGCGAGCGAGCCCGGAGCGACAGGTCCGGGCGCGCGGGCTGTTCGGGGCGCGGCTGCTACAGGTCGAACTCCAGGTGCTCGATGTCCGTGAAGCGAACCTCCTCC
>NZ_QFDQ01000043.1 GCF_003270085.1 Streptomyces triticisoli
CGGCGCGCCGCCGCGGCCACCGGCCGCGGGATCCTGGTCGGCCTCGGCGGCGACCTGGCGACGGCCGGTCCGACGCCGGAGGGCGGCTGGCGGATCGCCCTGGCCGACGACCACGCCCGGCCCGCCGCCGGCTCCGGGCCGGGCGTCGCGGTGACCGGGGGAGCGCTGGCGACCTCCGGCATCCGGGTGCGTACCTGGCGGCGCGGCGGGCGCACCCTGCACCACATCGTCGACCCGGCCACGGGCGAACCGGCCGCGCCCGTGTGGCGCACCGTCACCGTCGCGGCCGCCACCTGCGTGGACGCCAACGCCGTCAGTACGGCGGCGATCGTGCTCGGCGACCGGGCCGTCGACCGGCTGCACGCCACCGGCCTGCCCGCCCGCCTGGTGCGCCTCGACGGCACCGTCGTACGCCTCGGCGGCTGGCCCCCCGACTCCGACGCTCCTGCCCCCGGAGGCCCGTGATGACGACCCTGGCCCTCACCGGCAGCCCCCTGTGGTACGCAAGCCGCGCGAGCGGCACCCTCGCCCTGGTCCTGCTCACCGCCACCGTGGTGCTCGGGATCGCCTCCGGCGGGCGTGCCGCGCCGCGCCGGATCGGCCGGTTCGAGATCGGGCTGCTGCACCGCGACCTGTCCCTGCTCACCCTGGTGTTCCTCGCCGTGCACGTGGTGACCGCGGTGCTCGACCCGTTCGTCCACCTCGGGTGGGCGGTGTCCGTGGTGCCGTTCGGGGCGTCCTACCGGCCGCTCTGGCTCGGGCTGGGCACGGCCGCGCTCGACCTGCTGCTGGCGGTGCTGCTCACCAGCGCCCTGCGGCTGCGCCTGGGCGTGCGCCGCTGGAAGGCCGTGCACTGGCTGGCGTACGCGGCCTGGCCGCTCGCCCTCTTCCACGGCGTGGGCACCGGCACCGACACCCGGCTCCCCCTCCAGCTGTGGCTCTACGCCGGATGCCTGGCGTCGGTGGTCGGTGCCGTGTGGTGGCGGCTGGCGAAGGCCGGGCCGGGCCGGGTCACCGGACGCCTGGTGGCCGCCATGGCCGCGACCGCCGTACCGGTGGTGCTGTCCGCGTTCCTCGCCGGCGGACCGCTCCAGCCCGGCTGGGCGCAGCGTGCCGCCACGACGGCGGCCCTGCTCGGAGGTGGACGATGAGCTCCTCGGCCACGGCGCCCTTCGCGCCCCACCACCTCGCGCCCGGACCGGGCGACGCCGCCGACGCCCGGCTGCTGGCGGGCTGGTACGCCACCGGGCAGCCGGCCACACTCGCCGATCACCTCGGGCGTCACGGGCCGCCCCCCGTCACCGCGGTGGCCGGCGGCCGTACCTCCCCGCCCCTGGTGGAGGCCGTCGAGGCGGCCGGGCTCACCGGACGTGGAGGCGCCGGGTTCCCGACCGTCCGCAAGCTGCGCGCCGTGGCGGGGCGCCGTGGCCGCGCCGTGGTCGTCGTCAACGCCATGGAGAGCGAACCGGCCAGCCGCAAGGACCGGTTCCTGCTCGCCGTCGCACCCCACCTCGTCCTCGACGGCGCCGTCCTGGCCGCGATCGCGACCGGCGCCGACACCGTCCACGTGTGCCTGCCCCGCGACCGCTCGGATCAGTACCGGCAGCTGAGTGCGGCCTTGGAGGAGCGCCGACGCGCCCGCCTCGATCCCGTACGGCTGCGCCTGCACGCCCTTCCGCACACCTACGTCTCCAGCGAGTCGACCTCCCTGGTCCGCTGGCTCAACGGGGGCCCGGCCCGCCCGCAGGGCAGCCCGCCGCGCACCCACGAACGCGGCGTCGCCCGGCGCCCCACGCTCGTCCACAACGCCGAGACCCTCGCCCACCTCGCCCTCATCGCCCGCCACGGCCCCGACTGGTTCCGGCAGGCGGGCACCCCGGACGAGCCCGGCACCACCCTCGTCACCGTCTCCGGCGCCGTCGCCGCCCCGGGTGTCCTGGAGGTCGCGCTCGGCACCCCCCTCACCACGCTCCTCGGCCGCGCCGGAGGTCCCACGGAACCCCTGCGGGCGGTCCTGCTCGGTGGTTTCGCCGGCACCTGGCTCCCCGACGCCCATACGCACACGCCCCTCACCCGGCGCGACCTGGCCCCCCTGGGTGCCGTACCCGGCGCGGGCGTGCTCGTCGCGCTCCCCCACACGGCCTGCGGGCCGACCGAGACGGCCCGGATGCTGGCCTACCTGGCCGCCCACAGCGCCCGCCAGTGCGGCCCCTGCCGTCTCGGACTGCCCGCCGTGGCCGAGGACTTCACCGCCCTGGCCGCCGGACGGGCCGACCCGGACCTGCTGTCCCGGCTGCACTGCCGGACCGGTCTGCTGCCGGACCGGGGCGCCTGCCGCCACCCCGACGGTGCCGCCCGCCTCGCCGCCTCCGCCCTGCGCGTCTTCGCCGACGACGTCGACCGGCACCTCACCCACGGCGGCTGCCCCGCGACACACCGGCCGCCCCGGATCCCCGTACCGCCCGCCACACCCCCGGAGACCTGGCGATGACCCGCACCCGGACCCTGCGCATCGACCGCATCACCTGCACCGGCCGGGGCCTGTGCGCCGAACTCCTCCCCGAACTGATCGACCTGGACGAATGGGGCTACCCCGTCCTGAAGGACCGGGCAGTGCCCGACCACCTGCGCACCCACGCCCGCCGAGCCGTCGCCGCCTGCCCCCGCCTGGCCCTCCACGCCGACCGGGGCCGACCATGACCAGCACGCGTGTACACCGTCCTGTACGACCCTGCCACCACTGCCCAGTGGCGCGATGTGAGGGAGGGAGGCCGGCTCCACGGTCGCCGGGGCGGCCTCCGGTGCGTCGGGATGTGGAGCGGGCGTTCCGGGTGAAGACCGCCGAGGGGATGGCCGGCGAGGACGCGGCGATCACGTGCGGCGTATCCCCGCTCGGAGCATGTGTCGAGTCCACGTCGTCGCACGCAGGGACCGTCACCGGACCGGTCCCTGAGCGGATGTGCTCGGTGCCGGCGGTGCGGGTGGCTCGGTGAGGAACTCCACCACCGCCATGGCGAACAACAGCACCAGGGCGATGGCGAGGACCACCCATCCGGTGGGATAGCTCCACAGGATGTACGTCACGACGGCCGCGGCGACGAGGACCCCGGTGATCCAGGCCCGGTGGCGGTGGACGAAGGGGCCTACCGGGCCCGTGCGGAAACCCGTGTGGTCCGCCGCGGCGCGTACCGCGTGGATGCCCGAGTTCCATGCGTCCCGTACGAAGGTCGCCCGCCGCCCCCGGCCGGTCAGCCAGGCGGCCAGCGCAATCACCACGGCGAGCGCCACGACGCTGCGTACGGCGGTGCGCAGGTAGCGGGTCAGGGTGTCGTAGACGGCCTCGGCGGCCGGGTGCGAGACGGTGGCCGGGAGGCCGTTCAGATAGACCTCGCGGAAGACGGTGAGGCCCAGGCCGAGCATCAGCATGGCGAACCCCACGCCGAGCACCGCGGCGACGAGGACCCGCCGGCGGTGAACGGCGAGCAGTACACCCGCGACCACGAGCAGTACCGCGAGCACCGGCAGCCAGAACCCCGCGATTCTGAGCAGCCGGAGGTAGGTCTTCAGTGTGCCGAGGTTGTCGGAGCGCAGGACGGTGAAGTCGGTGTGGACCTCCGGAATCCGTGCGGCGACCGTCATGCCGTCGTTGACGAGGCGCTGCTTGACCCGGTCCACGACGGGGGCCAGGTCGATGGTCACCGCCTGATTGGTGATCTTCACCGCGCCGCCGCTTCCGGTCAGCGCCTTGTCGACGGCCGTGTGGATCGCGCGGTTGGCGTCGACCCAGAAGCGCTGGAAGGCGTCGGAGGCGATGACGTCCTGAGCCTTGTTGTGGACGAAGCCGCGGACGGCGTCCTCCAAGGGGTTCGCCAGTCTGCCGAGCGCCTTCTCCAGCCGCGGCCTGTCCGCCGGGGCCACGTCCTCGAGCAGCGTCTTCAGGTCGATGTGCTGCATCAGCGCGTTGGTGACCCGGTTCGCCGCGGCCGCCTGGACGGCGGGGTCGGAGGCGAGGGGCGTGACCGTCGCGACGTACCGGTCGGTGTCGTCGACCTCGGCTGCCGCCCATGAGGCCACGGCGGCGAGCGGGGCGAGGATGCATGCGAGGACGATGACCAGCGCCGAGAAGAAGGACCTCCACCGGTGGTGCGCCACCCGTGCGGCCCGGCCGGCCTCCAACGCGGTGACACGGGCCCTCAGCTGCTCCAGTTCCGAGCGCTCGCCGCCCGCGCCGTCTTCTTCTGGGGGCTCATGGGGAGTCACGGCCGGTCAGCTCACGATGGAGAAGCTGCGCCACGGTGCCAGGGTGGGGGCCGCCTGGCTCGACATCTCCCTGTCGAGGTAGACGCCCTTTTCGCCCGCGGGCTCGGTGCAGTCGGTGGTCCGGTACAGCATGATGTTGCTCTGCGTACGGTTGGCGACGTGGGTGACCCCCTCACGGAAGCGGTGGCACCCGTGAACCGGCGGGTTCGAGATCGTCTCGACGACCTTGGTGCCGCTTCTCCCCTCGATCGTGCCTTGCGCATGCTCCTCGCAGGCCGTCAGCGCCATGCCGAGCATCGCGATGCCGGCGAGCGCGGCCAGCGGCCGTGGGACGGGCATCGGGCCTCCTGTACCGGGTGGGGGCTGGCTGGGACGGCGTCCTGACACCACTATCCACTGCCTCCGGCGGACACGCCTGACGAGTACGGCCGTTGCGGGGATCGTCGCCCGTGAGCTCCCTCAGGCGAGAACCCGGCGCTTCTGGGCCTCGAACTCCTCGTCGCTGAGCACCCCCTGCGCCTTGAGGTCGGCGAGTTGCTTCAGCTGGTCGATCTTGCTGGTCATGTCGTCGGCATCCGGCTGCGGTGCCGCCGCGGGAGGCGGGGCCTGCTGCTGCGCGAGTTGCTGTTCGTAGTCCTGCTGGGCCCATCGGCCCGCCTGCCTCCGCGAGACGCGGTTGGACACCGCGGTGGCCGTACCCGAAATCACCGCGGTGCGGGCGACACCGCGCAGAAGTCCCGGCATGTTCACTCATCTCCCTCGGCTTCTTCAAGCGGCCACGGGCCCGCTCGGCGGCGGTGTCGTCGTCTCGGTCGCGTCCAGGGACGCCAGCAGCGCGGGCACGGGAATGCGTCCGCTCGCCACCATCTGGGCCCCACCGCGCCTCAGCGCGCGGGCCAGCGGCGCGGCCCATACGTTCTCGTACACCAGGACCGCCGCGGAGTTGCCGGGCTCCAGCGCGGCGCCGGCCTCGTCCAGGTCGCTCTGGTCCAGCACTCCGGAGGAGGCCCCCTCGAACACCGTCAGGTCGATCTCGTCCCCGATCTCCCGCAGCTCCAGCGCCGCGACCGACCCGTCGGTGTCCTTGCGGACGAAGACGAGATCGATGATCCGGATGATGCCGCGCTCGACCAGGTCGATGAGCAGGGGGAAGCCCTCTCCTGTCATGCGGTTGCCGGGGAACTCGACGATCAGGTAGTCGACGGGCCCCATTTCCTGGAGGTCCTCAGTCATGGCCACTCCTCTGAGGTGGACGACCCCTCCCGTCATTCCAGCACCCGGCCCAAGGGTCTGCACTTCCGGCAGCGGCCGGACCCCGTGCCGGACCTCACGGCTGCGGGTCCGCCGCCGGGTGACCCTGCTGGGTGGGCAGGGTGGCAGGGCCGTCGAGTCGGTACTGCTCGGCCTGGACGAGGTACATGCGGCGGAAGAGGCCGGGACCGTCCGCGTCCGGCCGCATCAGCTCGTCGAACGCGCCGTGTTCGACGACCCGCCCGTGTTCGAGGACGTAGATCGTGTCGGCGTGGCGGACGCTGTGCAGACGGTGGGTGACCACCCGGTGCAACGCGTCCGGTACGCGGCCGGAAGCGGCAGGTGGGCGGGGTGTGGATGCGTCGGGGTGCGGTCCGGGGCATGAACGCGACGGCGGGCTTTCGGCGTGCGACCCCCTGTGCCGCCGCGCGCCCGCTCGTGCACCGGTGATCCACCGGGAGGCGCAATCGCGCGGACACGCCCGGCGACCGATCCGTCCGTTTCGCTTCCGGCAGCGACCCTACTTACTGTAGGGACTCGGCTCACCGTTCAACCGTCGACGGGGGAACCATGCAGGAGGCACGTTGTCCGCAGCCCGGTGTCTCGTCCGGCGAAGACGGCGGAGACACCAGGAGCAGCCGGGACAGCCGGGACAACGAGGACACCGAGGGCGGGCTCGGGCCGACCGTCGCGCTGCTCGTCGTCAGCCTCACGGCCGCCGCCGTCGGGGTGTATCTGCTGTCCGGTTTCGGGCTGCACAGTCTCAACCCGCGGCCGCGTCTGTTCCACGCCGGCTTCGCCACGGCGGGGGTGATCGTCGCCACCGTGGCGGCCGGGGCGGCGGTGGGGAACCTGGCCTGGCTGCTGACGGCGTCCCGCAGACGCGCGGCCACGGGCGCAGTGCCCTCCGACGCCGAGCGCACCTCCGCCGACGGTTGAGCCCTCCGCCACCGAGCGCCCCCGCCGACGGTTGAGCCCTCCGCCGGAGAACGCCCCCCACCGACAGCCAAACCCTCCGCCGGAGAGACCGGTGACCCGGACGGCGGGTCAGTCCTCCTGGCCGATGTCCCGGACCGTTCCCCGTGCCCCACTTCCAATCCCTCCGCCCCCGCCCCCACCCCCGTGCCGCCCCCGGTTCGCGCCGACCGTGAAGCCGATCACCGAGCCGCCGCCGGCGCGCCGGAAGGCGAACGGGGTGCCGCCGTGGGCCAGGGCCACCTCGCGCACGATGGACAGGCCGAGGCCGGAGCCGGGCTGGGAGCGGGCGTCGGCGGCGCGGTAGAAGCGGTCGAAGACACGTATCAGGTCGCCCGCGGCGATGCCGGGCCCGCGGTCGAGGACCTCCACGCGGACCGTGCCGGGCCGGGCGGGTCCGATGACGGCGATCTCGATGGGCGCCGTACCGTCCTGGTCGAACTTGACGGCGTTCTCCACGAGGTTGGAGACGGCCCGCTGGAGCATGCCCGGCCGGCCCTTGGCCGTCGTGTCGCCGTTCGCGCGGACCACGATGTCGCGTCCGCTGCGCCGGCGGGCCACACCCGCCACGTCCTCGGCGAGGTCGGCGAGGTCGACCCGCTGCGGCGGCTCGGTGTCCGACTGGCCGGCCGCGAGGTCGACCAGCTCGTTGACCAGGTCGGTGAGTTCGCGGGCCTCCTCGGTGAGGTCGGCGACCAGGTCCTCACGGGTGGCGGGCGGCAGTTCCTCGATGCGGCGCAGCAGGGAGATGTTCGTCCGCAGGGAGGTCAGCGGCGTACGGAGCTCGTGGCCCGCGTCCTGGACCAGGCGGCGCTGGTCCTCCTCGGACTGGGCGAGCCGTCCCAGCATGCGGTCGAAGGAGCGGCCGAGGCGGCCCACCTCGTCGTAGCCGGTGACGGGCACCTCGATGCCGAGCCGGCGGGTGCGGGCGACGTTCTCGGCGGCGGAGGTGAGGATCACCAGCCGGCGTGTGATGCGGCGGGCCAGCCACCAGCCGCACAGACCGGCCGCGACCACCACGGCCCCCATCAGGATCAGCGTGCGCTGCTGCAGCGCCCGCAGCAGGTCCTCGGTGTCGCTGAACTCCTGGGCGACCTGCACGGCTCCCCGGCCGCGGCCCAGGGCGACGGTCGCGATACGGAACACGCCGCCGGAGACGACGACGTCCTCGTGCTCTGCGGTCCTTCCGGCCGTGACGGAGGCAGCCACGGCCTTGTCCCGGGCGGTGACGGGCAGTTCGGGGCTGCCGTGGTCGACGATCTCCCCGCCCGCGCCGAGCACCTGCACATTGGTGCGGCTGGGCCGGACCAGCTCGTGGCCGGGCCGGGAGGAGACGAAGTCCGCGGGTGTCAGGTCGTAGCGCCGTACCTCGTTGCGCACGTCCTGCACGACCTGTGTGAACACCGACTGCTGGTCCACCCGCACCAGACGGGCCGCGGAGTTGTACGACAGGATGCCGACGAGGACCGTGACGGCGGCGGTCACCGCGGCGAACGTCACCGCGAACGTGGTCCGCAGCGACGACAGCCGGGGCCGGGGCCGCGGTCGCGCCGGCAGCCGCGCGAGGCGGCCCACTCAGTCCTCCCGCAGCACGTAACCCACGCCGCGCACGGTGTGGATCAGCTGCGGCGCGTCCGGCTCGTCGAGCTTGCGGCGCAGATAGCCGACGTACACGGCGAGGTTCTTGGAGCCGGGGCCGAAGTCGTAGCCCCAGATGCGGTCGTAGATGGTGGAGTGGTCCAGCACGATCCCGGCGTTGCGGACCAGCAGCTCCAGCAGTTCGAACTCGGTGCGGGTCAGCTCCAGCTCCCGCGTGCCCCGCCACACCCGGCGGGCCTGCAGGTCCATGCGGATCCCGGCCGCCTCGATCTGCCGCTCGAAGACCTGCGGCTCCTTCACCCGTACGTCACCGGAGGCGGGGGCGGAGGCGGCGCCGCCCGCCGTGCCGGACGTGCCGCCGGCGTCGACCGGGCTGGTGCGGCGCAGCAGGGCGCGCAGCCGGGCGAACACCTCCTCGACGTCGAACGGCTTGACGACGTAGTCGTCGGCGCCGGCGTCCAGTCCGGCGATCCGGTCGGCGGTCTCCACCAGGGCGGTGAGCATGAGGATCGGCGTGCGATCGCCCTCGGCGCGCAGCACGCGGCAGACCTGGAGCCCGTCGATGCCCGGCATCATCACGTCGAGGAGGAGGATGTCCGGCGGGTTCCTGTGCGCCTGCGCGAGCGCCTCGACGCCGTCGGCGACCGCCGTCACCTCGTAGCCCTCCAGCGTCAGGGCGCGTTCGAGGGCGTGGCGGATGGCTCGGTCGTCTTCGGCGAGCAGCACGGTCTGAGGCACCCGTCCAGTCTGCCAAGGCCACGGGGCCCCGGCCGGGGCGAGCGGGGCGGCGGTCACCCTTTTTACCCGCCTTTCACCGTCGGCCGGGGTGCCCGCCCGGCCGACGGCCAGTCGTGCCTCCCCCAAGCTCTTCGAGCAGGGGGGGGACCCCCAGGGCGATGGGCGCCCTGCTCGTTCAGGGCTCGGAGGAGGGTGGGCGCGGCCGGCACCCCGCCGGCACCGGTCCACGCACCCCCGGCCCGCACGAGCACCGGGCACCCGTCACCCCCGCAGCGCGGCCAGTTGCTCCTCGAACGGCACCACCGTGAAGCCGCCGTCCTTCCCGGGCCCGGCCTGCTCCGCCTCGCGCCCCGCCCCACGCCCTGCCTCACGCCCTGCCGACAGCCCCGTCATCAGCGCCGCCAGCTCCCCCGCGGCCCGCTCGATCCGCCCGGGCAGCCCCTCGGCGCCCCAGTCCTCCGAGGCGGTGTAGACGCCGGTCGGCACGACCACGGCCTTCAGATACGCGAAGAGCGGACGCAGGGCATGGTCGAGGACCAGGGAGTGCCGGGCGGTGCCGCCGGTCGCGGCGATCAGCACCGGCTTGCCGGCCAGCGCGTCCTGGTCCCGGACGCCGAGCACGTCGAAGAAGGACTTGAACAGCCCGCTGTACGACGCCGAGAACACCGGGGTGACGACGATCAGCCCGTCCGCCTCCGCCACCGCGTCCAACGCGGACGCGAGGTCCGGACCGGGGAAGCCACTCGCGAAGTTGTGCGCGATCTCGACGGCGAGATCGCGCAGCTCGATCACCCGTACGTCCACCCGTACGTCCGCCGGGGCGCGCTCGGCGGTCGCGGCCGCCAGCCGGTCGGCCAGCAGCCGGGTGGAGGACGGGACGCTCAGCCCCGCCGAGACGACGACGAGCTTCATACGGCACTCACTTCTTCCTCGGCGCCCGCCCGGTCGGCGAGCAGGGATGTGTGGGTCGGCGCGTCCGGCACACCGGCCGGACGCCCCTTGGCGAACTCCTCGCGCAGCACCGGCACGACCTCCTCGCCGAGCAGGTCGATCTGCTCCAGGACGGTCTTCAGCGGCAGGCCCGCGTGGTCGATCAGGAACAGCTGGCGCTGGTAGTCGCCGGCGTAGTCGCGGAAGGCCAGTGTCTTCTCGATGACCTGCTGCGGGGAGCCGACGGTCAGCGGGGTCTGGGCGGTGAACTCCTCCAGGGAGGGCCCGTGCCCGTAGACGGGGGCGACGTCGAAGTACGGCCGGAACTCGCGCACCGCGTCCTGCGAGTTCTTCCGCATGAACACCTGGCCGCCGAGCCCGACGACCGCCTGCTCGGGCGTGCCGTGCCCGTAGTGGGCGTACCGGGTCCGGTACAGCTCGACCATCCGCTTGGTGTGGTCGGCCGGCCAGAAGATGTTGTTGTGGAAGAAGCCGTCGCCGTAGTACGCGGCCTGCTCGGCGATCTCCGGGGAGCGGATGGAGCCGTGCCAGACGAACGGCGGTACGCCGTCCAGCGGGCGGGGCGTGGAGGTGAAGCCCTGCAGCGGCGTGCGGAACTTGCCCTCCCAGTCGACGACGTCCTCGCGCCACAGCCGGTGCAGCAGGGCGTAGTTCTCGATGGCGAGGTTGATGCCCTGCCGGATGTCCTGCCCGAACCAGGGGTAGACCGGCCCGGTGTTGCCGCGCCCCATCATCAGGTCCACCCGGCCGTCGGCGAGGTGCTGGAGCATCGCGTAGTCCTCGGCGATCTTCACCGGGTCGTTGGTGGTGATCAGGGTGGTGGAGGTGGACAGGATCAGCCGCTCGGTCCGGGCGGCTATGTACCCGAGCATGGTGGTCGGCGACGACGGCACGAACGGCGGGTTGTGGTGCTCGCCGGTCGCGAAGACGTCCAGTCCGACCTCCTCGGCCTTCAGCGCGACGGCGACCATGGCCTTGATCCGCTCACGCTCGGTCGGCGTACGGCCCGTGGTGGGGTCCGGCGTGACATCGCCGACGCTGAAGATCCCGAACTGCATGGTCGCTCATCCTCCAGGTTGTTGATGCTTCAACTATACGCACCCAACGATCCTCGTCCCGCAAGTATTCCGACCCGGCCCCGCACGGCGGCCGAGGTGTGCCAGACGTCGTCCCGGCACGCCTCGGTCCTTGTCCGGGTCGCTACCCGAGGGGAAAGGACGTCACGACCCAGCCGGCCCCCACGAGGGCGGCGAACACCCCGCCCAGCCGAATGGTTCCGGTGGTGGCGTATCCGGGGTTCATGAACGACGTGAAGAAGGCGTGGATCCGAGTCGCGGTCTTCCCGATGTCTCCGACGAGGCAGACACCGAAGGCGATCAGGAGGATCCCGGCGATCAGGCTGAACACATGCGGTCCTTTCCGGCTTCCACCGAGTGAACCGTTTTCCGGTCCGCGTCGCTGCGGAGCACGGAGACGTCCCCCATGCCGACCGCCGTCATCCAAGCAGAAGCCGCGTGCGAGGCTTCCCCCATGCTGATCCTCCGCTCCGCCGCCCTCTTCGTCGTCGCCGCGCTCTTCGAGATCGGCGGCGCCTGGCTGGTCTGGCAGGGCGTGCGCGAGCAGCGCGGCTGGCTGTGGGCCCTCGGCGGCGTCCTCGCGCTCGGGACGTACGGCTTCGTCGCCACCCTGCAGCCGGACGCCCACTTCGGCCGTGTCCTCGCCGCGTACGGCGGGATCTTCGTCGCCGGTTCGATCCTGTGGGGCGTGGTCGCCGACGGATACCGGCCGGACCGCTGGGACGTGACCGGCGCGCTGGTCTGCCTGGCCGGAATGGCCGTGATCATGTGGGCGCCACGGAGCGGCGGCTGAGGTTCCCCTACGCTGAGCACAGCCGACCGCACCGACCGCCGCCCCGCCGCCCCGCCGCCCCGCCGCCCCGAGGATCAGCCCATGGCCACCGCCGTCCCGCCCGCCGCCTCCCGCATCGCCGTCGTGACCGGGGCGAGCAGCGGCATCGGCGCCGCCACGGCCCGCCGGCTCGCCGCCGCCGGCTACCGCGTCGTCCTGACCGCCCGCCGCGAGGACCGTATCGAGGCGCTCGCCGAGGAGATCGACGCGGCCGGCCACTCCGCCACGGCCTACCGCCTAGACGTCACCGACCGCGCGGCCGTGGACGAGTTCGCCACGGCCTTCCGGACCATCGGCGTCCTGGTCAACAACGCGGGCGGCGCACTCGGCGCCGACCCGGTCGCCACCGGCGACCCGGCCGACTGGCGCACGATGTACGAGACGAACGTCCTCGGCACCCTCAACCTCACCCAGGCCCTCCTGCCCAAGCTGGAGGCGAGCGGCGACGGCACGGTGGTCGTGGTCTCCTCCACCGCCGGCCACGGCACCTACGAGGGCGGCGCGGGCTACGTCGCCGCCAAGCACGGCGCCCACGTCCTCGCCGAGACCCTCCGCCTGGAGATCGTCGGCAGGCCGGTCCGCGTCATCGAGATCGCTCCCGGCATGGTCAGGACGGACGAATTCGCCCTGACCCGCTTCGGCGGCGACGAGGAGAAGGCGGCCGAGGTCTACGAGGGCGTCGCCGAGCCCCTCACGGCCGACGACGTGGCCGACACCATCACCTGGGCGGTCACCCGCCCCAGCCACGTCAACATCGACCTCCTGATCGTCCGCCCCCGCGCCCAGGCCTCCAACACCAAGGTCCACCGGGAGCGGTGAGCGCCTGCCGTCAGCCCTTCACGCACACCACCTGCTTGAGCTTCGCCACGACCTCGACCAGGTCCCGCTGCTGGTCGATGACCTGCTCGATGTTCTTGTAGGCACCCGGGATCTCGTCGACCACGCCGGAGTCCTTGCGGCACTCCACGCCCCGCGTCTGCTCTTCCAGGTCCTTCGTGGAGAAGCGGCGCTTGGCGGCGTTGCGGCTCATGCGCCGACCGGCGCCGTGCGAGGCCGAGTTGAAGGACTTCTCGTTGCCGAGGCCCCTCACGATGTACGAGCCCGTGCCCATCGAACCGGGGATGATCCCGTACTCGCCGGAGCCCGCGTGGATCGCGCCCTTGCGGGTGACGAGCAGGTCCATGCCGTCGTAGCGCTCCTCGGCCACGTAGTTGTGGTGGCAGGAGATCTCCGGCTCGAAGGTGGGCTTCGCCTTCTTGAACTCCTTGCGGACCACGTCCTTCAGGAGCGCCATCATGATCGTGCGGTTGTACTTGGCGTACTCCTGCGCCCAGAACAGGTCGTTGCGGTACGCCGCCATCTGCGGCGTGTCCGACACGAAGACGGCGAGATCCCGGTCGACCAGGTCCTGGTTGTGCGGGAGCTTCTGGGCGACGCCGATGTGGTGCTCGGCCAACTCCTTGCCGATGTTGCGGGAGCCGGAGTGAAGCATGAGCCACACCGAACCGGACACTTCTACGCAAATTTCCACAAAGTGGTTTCCGCTGCCCAGCGTGCCCATCTGCCTCACAGCCCGCTCCTCGCGGAACTTCACCGCCTCCGCCACCCCGTCGAACCGCCCCCAGAAGTCGTCCCACCCGGCCGTCGCCAGCCCGTGGAACCGCCCCGGATCGACGGGATCGTCATGCATCCCCCGCCCCACCGGAATCGCCTGCTCGATCTTCGAGCGGAGGCGGGACAGGTCACCGGGGAGGTCGTTCGCCGTCAGGGACGTCCTCACCGCCGACATCCCGCAGCCGATGTCCACCCCCACCGCCGCCGGGCACACCGCGCCCCGCATGGCGATGACGGACCCGACCGTCGCGCCCTTGCCGTAGTGGACGTCCGGCATGACCGCGAGGCCCTTGATCCAGGGGAGGGTCGCGACGTTCCGGAGCTGCTGCATCGCGGCGCCCTCGACCGTCGCGGGGTCGGTCCACATGCGGATCGGGACCTTCGCGCCCGGCACCTCTACGTACGACATACCGACCCCATTCCCGAAAAGAAGACAGAAGCGTGAAAACGCAATACCGGCGCCAAGGTCGGCGAAACAGGACAGCGGACCGGCGGCCACGGCATCGCGTGCGATAGACATTGTGTTCCGGACGCGCCCCCGCCCGGCAAGCGAATAACCAGCGGGGGCCTCGGACCGACCGACATCCGTGAGAGGAGCCCGACCGTGCTGCGGAAGGCGTACGTACCCGGCGCTGCCGCGCTTCTCGCGGCGCTGCTGGCCGGCTGCACCGGCGGTTCGCCGGGCAACGGCCAGACGGACAACGCCAACCCCGCCGGCGACGGTACGGCGGCACCGGCGGCCCAGCCGGGCAAGTACCGCACGCTTCCCGAGGCCTGCGGCGCGGTCTCCCCCAAGGCCCTGGACTCGCTGCTGCCCGGTATCACGCAGATCATGGACGTGGACCAGCGGGACAAGGCCTACGAGGGCCGGGCGACCCTCACCTACGACACCGACCGCAGGACCGGCTGCCGTTGGAAGGTGGAGTCCGCGGACGCCACCGACCACCTCTACGTCGACTTCGAGCGGGTCGTCTCCTACGACAACACCGTCAGCGACGACAGCCGGGCGGAGTCGGTCTTCGCCACCAGGCAGGCGGCCGCGGACCTGCCCGCGTCCGCCGCCACCGCGAGCTCCGACGCCAACTCCGTTTCCGGCAGCCCCTCTTCCTCCTCTTCCTCCTCGTCCTCCGCCGGTGTCACGCCGACCGACCTGCGGCCCCGCACCCTGA
This sequence comes from Streptomyces triticisoli, assembly GCF_003270085.1. Classification (GTDB taxonomy): domain Bacteria; phylum Actinomycetota; class Actinomycetes; order Streptomycetales; family Streptomycetaceae; genus Streptomyces; species Streptomyces triticisoli. The sequence goes on from NZ_QFDQ01000043.1 coordinate 14,466, forward strand.
GCGACCTCGGCGACGAGGCGTTCCTCGACGACTCGCTCAGCAGCTCCGGTTCGACGGCCCAGCAGCGCACCGTGACTGTGGCGTTCCGCACGTCCAACGTGATCGTGACCATCGAGTACGCGGAGCAGCCGGCAGACGTCGGCATGGTCCCGGACAGCGAGGAAATGCAGGACAGGGCAAGGAAACTGGCGGAGCAGCTGGCCGATTCACTGAGTGGCTGACCTGTCCCGTCCGGCACTTGGCGCCGGGGCGCAGAGCGCGGGAAGGCAAACCGCACGGCTCTCCCACCGCGTACCGTGGCCCCTCGGACCCGATCCGACCGCAGGAACCACGAGCGTCATGAGTGAAGGAACCATGCAGCGAGCAGCCCAGCGAGAAGAGCGTGCCCCGGGGGTACCTCCCACGCCGTTCAGGCAGTGGGGGAATGCCCCGCGAGCCCCGCGAGCGAAGCGTCTGAACCGCGTCCTTGTCTGCGCGGTCGCCGCCCCCATGGTGTTCCTGGCCGCCGCCTGCTCCTCCTCCGACTCCGACCCCGGCTCCGGTGACGGCGCGCAGCAGAGCGCGCCGGGCGACGCGCAGGGCTCCGCGAGCGCGAGCCCCTCGCCGACGGTGCGGGCGGCCGCGTACGCCAAGTTGCCGCAGGCGTGCAAGGTCCTGTCGGGCAAGGTGCTCGGCGAGCTGGTGCCCGAGGGCGTGAAGTCGGCCAAGGAGGGCACCTCGAGCGACCTGTCCACGCGTGCCAGCTGCTCCTGGAGCAGTCTGGACAACAACGGCGTGAAGGGTTCTCAGTACCGCTGGCTCAACGTCTCCCTGCTGCGCTTCGAGTCCGACGTCTCGCGCGGCACGGGCGAGGAGCAGGCGCAGGAGTTCTACCAGAAGCAGGTGCGCGACGCGCAGGCCGTGCCGGACGCGAAGAACACGAAGGCGGAGCCGGTCGCCGGGACGGGCGACGAGGCCACCGTGGTGCGCTACGACCTGAAGAAGAAGGAAGGCGCCTTCAAGCAGCAGACGGTCGTGGCCCGGGTGGAGAACGTGGTCGTCACCCTCGACTACAACGGTGCCGGTCTGGCCGGTGACAGGACCCCGGACGCGAACGCCCTGACCAAGTCCGCCGAGAAGGCCGCCAAGGAGGCGGTGGCCGCGGTGGCGACGGCGAACGGGGCGGACGGAGGGGCCGGCGGCGGCTCGGCGCCGAGCGCTTCCTCGTCTCCCTCGGCCTCCAAGTCCCCCGGGAAACCGGCGTCTCCGTCGGACTCGGCGTCGGCGTCGGCCTCGGCGTCCGAGTCGGCCGCGAAGGGCTGAGCCGGGGCAGGGACGCAAAAGCGGAGCAACTGGTCCGGCCCTCCGTCCCTCGCACGGATGTGCCACCCTGTTGCGCGCAACAACACGCACAGGGAGGGGAGTACGGGTGGCCGCGCCACAGCTGACCCGGATGCACCGCGTTCTCATCGGCGTGGTCGTGGCAGGCGCCGTGATCATCGCCGGTATCGGCTTCGCCGGTTCGTACGCGGCCGTCCGCGAGCTCGCCGTCAAGAAGGGCTTCGGGAACTTCAGTTATGTCTTCCCGATCGGCATCGACGCGGGCATCTGCGTCCTGCTCGCCCTGGACCTGCTCCTGACCTGGATCCGTATCCCGTTCCCGCTGCTGCGCCAGACGGCGTGGCTGCTGACGGCGGCGACGATCGCGTTCAACGGCGCCGCCGCCTGGCCGGACCCGCTGGGCGTGGGCATGCACGGGGTGATCCCGGTGCTGTTCGTGGTCTCCGTCGAGGCGGCCCGGCACGCGATCGGCCGGATCGCCGACATCACGGCCGACAAGCACATGGAGGGCGTCCGCCTCACCCGCTGGTTGCTCTCCCCGGTCCCCACCTTCCTCCTCTGGCGCCGGATGAAGCTGTGGGAGCTGCGCTCCTACGACCAGGTGATCAAGCTGGAGCAGGAACGTCTCGTCTACCAGGCCCGCCTGCGCTCCCGCTTCGGCCGCGCCTGGCGCCGCAAGGCCCCGGTGGAGTCCCTGATGCCGCTGCGCCTGGCCAAGTACGGCGTCCCCCTCGCCGACACCGCCCCGGCGGGCCTGGCGGCGGCGGGCATAGAACCGGCGCTGATACCCCCGGCACCGCGTGCCGAGGCCCCCGCCCCGCAGAGCGCGGTGCCGCCCGGCGCGCAGCGCCCGGAACTCACCGGCAACCCGCAGGGCGCGGAGTTCGCCGGCAGCCGGCAGGGCCCGGAACCAGTGCCGCACGAGGAGCCCGCCCCGGACCAGAACCTCTGGCTGCACGCCCGCGACCCGCAGTCCGTCGAGTACCACGGGGGCTACGACCCCACGTACGACCCGGACACCGCGTACGCCCAGTGGTACGCGGAGCAGCAGCAGGCCGAGCAGTACCAGGACCAGTACCAGGAGGAGCCCCCCGTCCAGGAGCCCTCTCCGGAGGAGACCGGCAGCTTCCCGATCCCGGTGAGCCCGGGCCGCACCCGCGAGCTGGGCGAGGGCGGCGGCTCCCCGGCCGCCGAGCCGGACGAGGAGGAGTACTACCAGGTGTTCCGCCAGTCGATAGACGGCAGCTACCCCACGCCCCGTGTCCTCGGCGACAACATCCAGGCGACCTACGGCACGACGCTGAGCCCGAGCGCCCTGAAGGACCTCTCGGAACGCTTCCAGAAGCGCCACTTGGCGGAACTGGAGGAGGACCACATCGCCTAGCCACGACGACGGAGGGGGCGCCCGGTGGTTCCACCGGGCGCCCCCTTTGCCGTCTTGCCGTCGAACCGGACGGAACCGGATGGAACCGGACGCGGTCCGCTCCCCCGGTCCACTCCCCCGGGCTACTCCCCGAGCAGGGCCCGCACCCGCTCCTGCCCCACCGCCAGCAGCAGCGTGGGCAGGCGCGGACCGGTGTCACGCCCCACCAGCAGGTGGTACAGCAGCGCGAAGAACGACCGCTGGGCGGTCTTGATCTCCGGCGGCAGCTCCTTGGGCGTGGCGTCGGCGGAGAACCCGGCCTGGACCTTGGGCACTCCGTAGACGAGGTGGGTGAGCCCGTCGAGCGACCAGTTCTCGGCCAGCCCGTCGAGCAGCAGCCGGATCGACTGCCGGGAGGGCTCGTCGAGGGACTTCAGCAGGTCGGTGTCGGGCTCGTCGCGGACGATGGTGCGCTGGTCGGCGGGGACGTAGGTGTTGATCCACGCCTCGGCCTTGTCGTACCGCGGGCGGGCCTCGTCGAGCGAGGTGAGCGGGTTGGCCGGGTCGAGCTCGCTGAGGATGCGCAGCGCCTGGTCCTGGTGGCCGGCGGTGATGTCGGCGACGGACGCGAGCGTGCGGTACGGCAGCGGGCGCGGCGTCCTCGGCAGCTCACCGGCGGCGGTGCCGACCGCGCGCGTGTACGCGGCGACGTCACCGGGCAGCGCGGTGCCCTCGGCGACCTTGGCGGCGAGCCTGTCCCACTCGTCGTACAGGCGCTGGATCTCCTGGTCGAAGGCGATCTTGAAGGACTGGTTGGGCCTGCGGCGGGCGTACAGCCAGCGCAGGAGCTGCGGCGCCATGATCTTCAGCGCGTCGGCCGGGGTGGGGACCCCGCCCCGGGAGGACGACATCTTCGCCATCCCGGAGATGCCGACGAAGGCGTACATCGGCCCGATGGGCTGCTTGCCGCCGAAGATCCCGACGATCTGCCCGCCGACCTGGAACGACGACCCGGGCGAGGAGTGGTCGACGCCACTGGGCTCGAAGACGACGCCCTCGTACGCCCACCGCATCGGCCAGTCGACCTTCCAGACCAGCTTGCCGCGGTTGAACTCGTTGAGCCGGACGGTCTCCGAGAAGCCGCACGCGGTGCAGGCGTAGGTCAGTTCGGTGGAGTCGTCGTCGTAGGCGGTGACGGTGGTGAAGTCCTTCTCGCAGTTGCCGCAGTACGGCTTGTACGGGAAGTATCCGGCGGAGCCGGAGCTGCCGTCGTCCTCAGAGGCGGCGCCCGAGCCCTCCTCGGCCTGCAGTTCGGCCTCGTCGACGGGCTTCTGCTGCTGCTTCTTGGCGGGCTTGGGCTTGGTGCGGTACTGGGCGAGGATCGCGTCGATCTCGCCGCGGTGCCTCATCGCGTGCAGGATCTGCTCGCGGTACACACCGGAGGTGTACTGCTCGGTCTGGCTGATGCCGTCGAACTCCACGCCCAGCTCGGCGAGCGCGTCGGTCATGGCGGCCTTGAAGTGCTCGGCCCAGTTGGGGTGTGCCGAGCCCTTGGGGGCCGGGACGGAGGTCAGCGGCTTGCCGATGTGCTCGGCCCACGTCTCGTCGATGCCGGTGATGCCGGCCGGGACCTTGCGGTAGCGGTCGTAGTCGTCCCAGGAGATCAGGTGCCGTACCTCGTACCCCCGGCGGCGGATCTCGTCGGCGACGAGGTGCGGGGTCATGACCTCGCGCAGGTTGCCCAGGTGGATGGGGCCGGACGGCGACAGGCCGGACGCGACGACGACGGGTTTGCCCGGGGCCCGACGCTCCGACTCCTCGATGACGTCGTCCGCGAAACGGGAGACCCAGTCGGTGGTCTCGGTGCTCTGAGCCACGATCGGCACGTCCTTCTTTCTCCTCGGGCAGCCGGTACGGTCACACGGCTGACCGCTTCATTGTCCCAGGCGGGTGGGCATCCACGAAAACGCCTTTTCACCGGGTCGGACGGGCCTCGGCGCCCCGGCGTCCACCCGCGGACCGGAAAATTCGTTTTGCCCCGCGTGGAATACTGGGTCTGTCTATCCATCCCCACGAGGAGAACGGCACCCACTCCTATGGCCTCGGTCACGTCCCTCACGTCCGCCGTCCACCAGCGCCTCGCGTCCGCCCTCTCGGCCACCCTGCCGGAGAGCGCCGGCGCGGACCCGCTGCTGCGACGCAGCGACCGGGCGGACTTCCAGGCCAACGGGATCCTAGCGCTGGCGAAGAAGGCCAAGGCGAACCCGCGGGAGCTGGCGACGCGGGTCGTCGGACAGGTGGTCACCGGTGACGTGATCAAGGACGTCGAGGTCTCCGGGCCCGGCTTCCTCAACATCACGGTCACCGACCGGGCGATCACGGAGAACCTGGCCGCACGGGTGGCCGACCCGGAGGACCGGCTGGGCGTGCCGTACGCGGAGCGCCCGGGCACGACGGTGATCGACTACGCCCAGCCGAACGTGGCCAAGGAGATGCACGTCGGCCATCTGCGGTCCGCGGTGATCGGCGACTCCGTCGTCCAACTCCTGGAGTTCACCGGCGAGAACGTGGTCCGGCGGCACCACATCGGCGACTGGGGCACCCAGTTCGGCATGCTCATCCAGTACCTGGACGAGCACCCGCACGAGCTGGACCACAAGGCCGGAGCGGTGACCGGCGAGGAGGCGATGTCGAACCTCGACCGCCTCTACAAGGCCGCGCGGGGGCTGTTCGACTCCGACGAGGAGTTCAAGACGCGGGCGCGGCGCCGGGTGGTGGACCTGCAGGCCGGGGACCCGCACACGGTGGCCGTGTGGCAGAAGTTCGTGGACGAGTCGAAGATCTACTTCTTCTCCGTCTTCGAGAAGCTGGACATGGAGGTCCGGGACCCGGACATCGTCGGCGAGTCCGGCTACAACGACATGCTGGCCGAGACCTGCCGCCTGCTGGAGGAGTCGGGCGTCGCGGTCCGCTCCGAGGGCGCCCTGTGCGTCTTCTTCGACGACATCAAGGGCCCGGACGGCAACCCGGTCCCGCTGATCGTCCAGAAGTCCGACGGCGGCTACGGCTACGCGGCCACCGACCTCTCCGCGATCCGCGACCGCGTCTTCAACCTCAAGGCGAACAACCTGCTGTACGTGGTGGACGCCCGTCAGTCCCTGCACTTCAAGATGGTCTTCGAGACCGCCCGGCGGGCCGGCTGGCTGAACGAGGACGTGACGGCGTACCAGCTGGCCTTCGGCACGGTGCTGGGCAAGGACGGCAAGCCGTTCAAGACCCGGGAGGGCGAGACCGTCCGCCTGGTGGACCTCCTCGACGAGGCGATCGAGCGCGCCTCCACGGTCGTCCGGGAGAAGGCGCAGGACCTCTCCGAGGAGGAGATCGCCGAGCGGGGCACCCAGGTGGGCATCGGCGCGGTGAAGTACGCGGACCTGTCGACGTCGGCGAACCGGGACTACAAGTTCGACCTGGACCAGATGGTCTCGCTCAACGGCGACACGTCCGTCTACCTGCAGTACGCCTACGCCCGGATCCAGTCCATCCTCCGCAAGGCCGGCGAGACCCGCCCGGCCGCCCACCCGGACCTGGAGCTGGCGGAGACGGAGCGGGCGCTCGGCCTGCACGTGGACGCCTTCGCGGAGACGGTTCGGGAGGCGGCGACGGAGTACGCCCCGCACAAGCTGGCGGCGTACCTGTACCAGCTGGCCTCCTTCTACACGTCCTTCTACGACAAGTGCCCGGTGCTGAAGGCCGAGACCCCGCAGCAGGTCGAGAACCGCCTGTTCCTGTGCGAGGTGACGGCCCGCACCCTTCACCGGGGCATGGCCCTGCTGGGCATCCGGACGCCCGAGCGACTCTGACCTCGCGGCGGCTCCGGCCCCGGAAGACAGCACAGCCTCCAGCCCACCGCTCGGGTGGGCTGGAGGCTGTACGTGGGGACGGTGCGACGGTGCGGCGGCGGAAGGTCCGACCGAGTGCGCCCGGGCCGCGCCCGGTCAGGCCATGGCCGCCTTCGGGTTCGGGCCGTACTGGTTGTCGCCCGGCTGCGAGTCGCTGACCGTGAAGACCAGCAGCACGATGAAACCGGCCAGCGGCACCAGGCCGATGAGGATCCACCAGCCCGAACGGTTCGTGTCGTGCAGGCGGCGGATCGTGACGCCCAGGCTCGGGAGCAGCACCGCGAGGCTGTAGAGGCTGCTGAGGATCTCCACGTCGATCGCCTGGCCTATGACGAACAGGACGATGCTCACGATGGAGTTGAACAGGATGAACATCCAGTATTCCTTGCGGCGCGCACGACCGCTGAACACCGCGTACTTCTTGAGTACTTCCAGGTACCAGTTCACGGGAATCCCCCCACAGGGCAGAGTGGCGCCTGACCTGAATGGCCAGGTCAGTGGCTGAAACTATGCCGCTTGATACGAACTGGTCAAGCTTTTACCCGGACCCGCTCCCGCCCCCGCGGACGGGCCCGTCCGCGGGGGCGTGCGGCGGCGGTTCGGCCGCCGTTCAGCGCAGCTTCTGCGCGGCCTCGACGGCCCAGTAGGTGAGGATGTTACGCGCCCCGGCCCGCTTGATGCCGGTCAGGGTCTCCAGGATCGCCCGGTCCCGGTCGACCCAGCCCTTCTCGGCGGCGGCCTCGATCATCGAGTACTCGCCGGAGATCTGGTAGGCGGCGACGGGCACGTCCACGGCGTCGGCGACCCGGGCCAGGATGTCGAGGTACGGCCCGGCCGGCTTGACCATCACCATGTCGGCGCCCTCCTCCAGGTCCAGCGCCAGCTCCCGCAGCGACTCACGAAGGTTCGCCGGATCCTGCTGGTAGGTCTTGCGGTCGCCCTGCAGCGAGGAGCCCACCGCCTCCCGGAAGGGCCCGTAGAAGGCGGAGGAGTACTTGGCGGTGTAGGCGAGGATCGCGACGTCCTCCCGCCCGATCCGGTCGAGCGCGTCACGGATGATGCCGATCTGCCCGTCCATCATCCCGCTGGGCCCGACCACGTGGGCGCCCGCGTCGGCCTGCATCTGGGCCATCTCGGCGTACCGCTCGAGCGTGGCGTCGTTGTCGACCACCCCCTCGTCGTCCAGCACGCCGCAGTGCCCGTGGTCGGTGAACTCGTCCAGGCACAGGTCGGACATGACGAGCAGTTCGTCCCCGACCTCGGCCCGCACATCGCGCAGCGCGACCTGCAGGATCCCGTCCGGGTCGGTCCCCGGCGTCCCGAGGCCGTCCTTCTTCCCCTCCTCCGGCACACCGAACAGCATGATCCCGGAGATCCCGGCCTCCACCGCCTGGGCGGCCGCCTTCTTCAGACTCTCCCGCGTGTGCTGCACGACCCCGGGCATCGCCCCGATCGGCACCGGCTCGCTCACGCCCTCCCGCACGAACGCGGGCAGGATGAAGTCCGCCGGGTGCAACCGGGTCTCGGCGACCATGCGCCGCATGGCGGGGGTGGTACGCAGCCGACGAGGACGCGCACCGGGAAAGGATCCGTACTTCGTCATGCCCTCTACGCTACGCCCGCCCACTCCGTGCCCTTGCCGACGCGGAGTCGGGGACCGCCGCCCTCGCCGACACCGCCGGCACCCACGGCGAGGTGTCCCGCCTCCTCAGGCATGCGGAGGGCCCCTCTCCGCGGCGCGGTGAGGGGCCCGGTGTCCGCCGGGAGGCGGGGGTGGCTCAGACGCCCGCGATCGACTGGATCCAGGAGCGGTACGCCGTCACGTTGGTGTAGGCGGTGGTCGTCTGGCGGTCGCTGGTGGAGGCGACGCCGACCTGGATGCCGTTCGCCATCATCGGGCCGCCCGAGTCGCCGCCGGCGGTGATGCCGTTGCCCCGGCGGGCGCAGATCGCGGAGCCGCGGTAGGCGTCGGTGCAGCTGCCGGTGACCGTGACGTTGGCGACCTTCAGGTAGCGGGACTGGCAGTTGATCTCCGAGCCGCACTGGGAGGTGGCGCCCCAGCCGTACACCTGCACGCTCTGGCCGACACTCACCGAACCGGGCTGCCCGAGCCGGGCGTAGGTCGCCGACACGGAACGGTCGAGACGGACGAGCGCCAGGTCCGCGCTGTGGGTGTAGGTCTGGACTCCGTTGGCCACGGTGCCGCCGCTGTACTGGTCCAGGCTGCCGATGCGGAACGACAGCCCGCCGCCGGTGACGCAGTGCTTGGCGGTGAGGATCCAGGTCGGGGCGATGATCGTCGCCGAACAGGTCTCTCTGCCGTTCGAGAGCAGCCGGGCGGCCCAGGGGCCACTGGTGGCCTGCCCGCCGCCGATGATGGGCTGCGGGTCCGTGGGGATCGGGGGTGCCGCGGCGGCGGTGGGGACGAGAAGTGCGAGGACGGAGATCACTGCTGCGGCGAGAGTGGGCGCGAGCCTTGATATACGCAAGGTTCCTCGATCCGGAAGACACGTCGGGTGGACGTGTGCGTGTGGGGGACTTGCGGCCTTATGGGCCGTGCCCATGGCGAACGCCCGCCTGCGAGGCGGGTTTTCGTCATGGACATGCCTTAGAGTCCCAGAGGAACGACGGGCGGGGTACTAGCACTTGGCCATAACACGGTGCTATCCCCGGCCCCGGACTGCGGGCTGCGGACTGCGGACTGCGGGCCTCGTCACCGGCAGGGGCGACAGGACGAGGGCGGCGCCCCTGGTGGGGGCACCGCCCTCGGGCGTTGCGGCGGGTGGCCGGTCAGCCGCAGTTGACCCACTTGTTGGACTTGATGTAGTGGGACGCGCTGTCGGTCGTCTTGTATCCCCTCGGGACGACTCCGCTGGACCCCTTGTGGTTCTTCTTCGCGTACCACTTGAAGTCACAGGACTTGCCGTGGTTGTACCACGACTTGAAGCTCTGGAAGACCGGGTACTTGGTCAGGTCCGCGTTCGTCCCCGCGACCTTCTGCATACGGCCGGTGTAGTTCTTCCCGGACCAGACGCAGAACCAGCCCGACGGGCAGTCCGACGCCGCCTGCGGCGCGACCTCCGCCGCACTGACGGCACCCGCGCTTCCGGCCAGCAGGCCACCGGTCAGCACGACGCCGCCGGCCATGGCCGCGAGCTTCCTGGTCATACGCATGCTGTTCCCCCTTCGGAACGTGGACGGGCCGACCGCACCGGCCGGCTCGCCAACGAGACTGCGGGGCGGGAGGCGGGGACCGCCACCGTTGCCGCGGAAGTGACGCACTCAGGGGACGTCCCACGCGCTGAACTGCGGAAACACAGTCCCTTGAGTCGGTACGGCGGGACGGCTGGGAGACGGCTGGGGGACGGCCAGGGAACAGCTGGGGGACAGCCGGGGACAGCCAGGACCGGGCGGATGACCGAATCCATACCGGGGCGGGAACCACATTCCGGTACGGGCCATCTCCATTGGGGCAGAATGCAAGGGGGTCCGGGACCAGGGACCACGAACGCGATCGGGGGAACATGTCGCGTTGGAAAGAGCTGCCCGTCGAACTGAATCCGCGCGTCCGCCAGTTGGTGGTACGCCTGCGCCGGCTGAAGGACCACAGCGGGCTGAGCCTGCGTCAACTGGCGGCGAAGACGGGCTACAGCACGAAGTCGTGGGAACGCTATCTGGGCGGCAGGTCGCTGCCGCCCCGGGACGCGGTCGAGGCGCTCGCCAGGATCGGCGACGACGACCCGACCCGGCTGCTGGCACTGCACGAGGTGGCCGCCGACGCCTGGAGGGACAGACGCGGAGCCGTGTCCGCGCCCCCATGCGACACCGACCTGCCGGCCGGGACCGAGCAGGAACGGATTCCCGGGCGTGCGCTGCGGATCGCGGTCGTGGCGGGGGTGGTGACCCTGGTGCTGGCCGTCTCCTCGGCGGTCCTCGTGGCCGTACGGTTCTCGGTCAACCACGAGGACCGTACGACGGCGGGTCCCGGCGGTCCCGGCGTCGCCTCCGCCGCCGTGCCGCCGAAGGCGACGCCCTCGCCGTCGAGACCCACGTACACCTGCCGCTACCAGCGGCTCGACGGCCACTGGTACGCGGGCAACAGCCGCACCCGGGACGCCATCCTGGTGAACGGCCTGGCCGGCCCGGAGATCGCCGAGGCACAGTGCCTGCTGCGCCGGACGGGCCTCTCCCCCGGGGACATCGACGGGATCTACGGCCCGCTGACGGAAAACGCCGTCAAACGCCTGCAGAAGAGGGCCGACCTGGTCGTGGACGGCATCATCGGTCCGCACACCTGGAAGGCCCTGCGGGAATGACACCACCGACACCGCCGACCCCGCCGACGCCGCCGCCGGAACAGGCGCGGCTGACCGCAGCACTGCGGGAGCTGAAGCAGCGCACCGGCCTGAGCCTGGCGGCCCTGGCGCAGCGGACCACCTACAGCAAGTCGTCCTGGGAGCGCTACCTCAACGGCAAGACGCTACCGCCGCGCCAGGCCGTGGAGGACCTGTGCCGGCTCGCCCGCGAACCGGCAGGCCGCTGTCTCGCCCTGTGGGAGATCGCGGAGTCGGAGTGCAGCGGACGCGCGGCGAAGGCGCCCGTGGCCACAGCCGCCGCCACCTCCCCGGACACGCCCTCACCATCACCGTCCCCGGAGAAGACACCGGAGGAAACCGGGCGGGCCAGGAGGAGGGGCATGGCACTGGCGGTGCTCGCATCGGTGTGTGCCGTGGTCGTCGGGAGCGTGGCAGTGGCCCTCTTCCTGCTTCCGCACCAGGACGCTCCGCCCCGGTCGTCCCCGCCCACGTCGCCGCCCACCGCCGGCCCCCGCTGTCGCGCGGCCGCCTGCGAGGGCAAGAACCCGATGCAGCTGGGCTGCGCCGTCGGCCTGGTCACCCTCGCCTCGTACCGCACGGCCACGGGGGCGTGGATGGAACTGCGCTACCACGAGGGATGCGGGGCCGGCTGGGCCCGGATGTGGCGTACGCGGATCGGCGACCGGCTCGACATGACCGCGGGCGGACCCACCCGTTCCGCCGAGGTGAGGGACGACATCGACACCGAGTCCTACGTCTACACCCCCATGACCGCGGCACACCCCGGAGCCGTCCTGCACGCCTGCCTCCACCCCGCGGAGGGCGGCAGAACGGAGTGCTTCGACGGCCACGTGCGGCGGAACAGCCCACACCCGACGACACCGAGGTGACTCCTCCACGACCGGCGGGACCGAGCTACGCCTTGCCGCCCAGCGCCACGTACACGTTGCTGTCGGCGAGGGGACAAAGCGGGGTCGTCCCTGTCAACCGTGGCTCCAGGGCCGCAGTGGGCAGATGCCCCAGGAAAAGCGCCGCAGCCGCGCCTGGTCCACGTGAACGGCCGTGTCTCCGTAGCCCATGTTGAGATGACGTCCGAGAACCACGATGGCCACGCTGCCGGCACCGGCGGCCTTGAGTGCGGCGGCTGCGGACTGTGCGTGGTTGCCGGTGGTCCAGGTGTCGTCGAGGAGCAGGACGTGCTCGCCCCAGAGTGCCGATGACGTATAGCGCGCGAAGGACGCCGCACGGCCCAGACCATCGGCCGGGACCCCGAGCCAACCGTATGGGGACGATCAGTGCGAGTCGTTGCCGGGGTGGGCCTGGAACCGGCCCGAGCAGGCCACCCGTGCCCTGTTGGATGCGTACCGGGTCAGCCCCGGCGAGGTCCGGGACCGGCCCACGATCCGCAGTATCGTCACCGGGCTGGCCGAACGGTACCCGCGCACCGTGGGCGTACGGGAGTTGCACATCGCCGTGACACAGGCCGGTTGACGTCAGGGACACCCTCGACTGCTGGGGTCCCGAACATCATCGGTCACTGGTAGCCGTCAAGGGACGAGGTTCAGCGTGAGGTGGGCCGTCGGGCGAGGTGGCAGCGGAGCTGCTCCTTTTCCCAACGGCCTCCTCCCGAACCCGTCGTGCGGCGTTA
>NZ_QFDQ01000044.1 GCF_003270085.1 Streptomyces triticisoli
CGGCCGTCGGGCGAGGCCCCTCCACCGGAACCGCACGGGCCCGGCGCCGGGCGCACAGGCCCCGGCGGCCCGGGCACACGCTCCCGCGGGCGGGAAGGCCACTGGCCGGCGTCTCCCGGGCGGGACCACCCACCGCATCCCGCGCCCGCGGCCTGCGGGCTGCGGGCTGCGGGCTGCGGGCTGGGTTGTCGGTGCGGGTCGATACAGTCGCTGGCATGGGACGGATCGTGGTGGTCGGTGCTGGGATGGGCGCGATGGCGGGGGCTGCCCGCCTCGCCGTCGCGGGGCACCGGGTGACGGTGTTCGAGCGTACGGAGACGTACGGCGGTGCGGTGCGCCGGGCCGAGCGGGACGGCTTCGCCTTCGACACCGGGCCCGGGCTGCTGCCGCTGCCCGCCGTCCACCGGGACCTGTTCGTCAAGACCGGCAAGGAGCCGCTGGAGGACTGCGTCGAGCTGGTCCAGGTCGATCCGTCGGCGCGGCACGTCTTCGCGGACGGCACCGAGGTGTCCCTGCCGAACGCCTCCCGCGCGGGTGTCGTCGCGGCCCTGGACGATGCCCTGGGGGCGGGCGTCGGGCGGCGCTGGGGCGACTTCCTGGTGCGGGCGCGCGAGACCTGGGACCGCTCCCGGCGCCCGCTCCTGGAGGAGCCGCTGTGGCTCGACTGGCCCGTGCTGGCCGAGCGCGAGCCCTACCCGGCCGTCCCGCACAAGCGCCTGCTGCGCACCCGCCGGGCCGGCACGCTCGCCGAGGTCGGCGCCTGGGAGCTGCGCGATGCGCGTCTGGCCGCCCTTCTGGAGAGCCACGCGCTCGCGTACGGCCTCGACCCGCGGACGGCCCCGGCGAACGCCGCCGTGCTGCCGTACATGGAGCACGCCTTCGGTACCTGGTACGTCCGCGGCGGCCTGCGCGAGCTGGCGCGCGCCGTGTACGAGCGGTGCCTGGCGCGCCGGGTCGAGTTCGTCTTCGGCGCCGAAGTTACGCGGATCGTCGAGAAGGAGGGCCGGGCGGCCGGGGTCGAGCTCGCCGACGGGACGGTGACCGAGGCGGACTTCGTGGTCGCCGGCGCGAGCCCCCGTGCGCTGGACGGCATGGTCCGGGGTACGGCTCTTCGAGGCGAGGGAGAGGTACCGCCCCGGCCCGGGGCGCCCAGCCGCCTCACCGTGCTGCTGGCGCTGCGCGGCGGCCGGCCCGAGGGGACGGCCCATCGGACGGTGGTGCACACGGAGGACCGCGAGGCCGAGCTCGACGCGTTGTTCGGCGCGGCCCCCGGGCTGCCCGCGCGGCCCACGGTCACGGTGTCCCGTCCGGACGATCCGGCGCTGGTCCCGGACCCCGGCCACGAGGCGGTCACGCTCACGGCGACGGTCCCGGCGTCGGCATCGACGGGACTTCAGGAACAGGCCGACCGTATGATCGCCGCCGCCTCGCGTGCCGTACCCGGCCTCCGCGACCGGCTCCTGTGGCACGAGATCCGCACCCCGGCCGACATCGCCCGGGCGACGGGCGCGGAGGGCGGCGCCGTTCCCGCGCCGGCGCTCGCCGCGGCGGAGGGGCGTCTGCTGCACCCGGCCAACACCACCGCGATTCCCGGCCTGTTCACCATCGGCGGCTGGTCGCATCCCGGCGGCGGGCTGCCGCACGCCGGCATGTCGGGCGCGCTGGTGGCCGGACTGATCGTGGAGGGGCCGGAGTTCCGCGGCTCCCAGTGAGCCGGGCGGCGGTCAGAAGCGGTACTGCTCGTCGAAGCCCGAACCGTGCTGCTGCTGACCGTGGTTGTCGCCCTGGTACGGGTACGACTGCTGCTCCGGCGGGAGTTCACCGCCGTAGGACTCGTCGCTGCGCTGCGGCGGGACCCACACCCCGCCGGCCGGGGTCTCGCCGCCGTAGCCCGAGCCGGCGTAGGCGTCCTGGGTGCCGTAGCCCTGCTGCCCGTAGTCCTGCCGGCCGCCGTGGGCGGTGTCGTAGGAGGCGCCGTCGTAGGTCTGGGTGCCGGCGTAGGTCTGGGTGCCGGCGTAGGTCTGGGTGCCGGCGTACGGGTCGGAGTAGCCGTCGTACTGCTGCTGGCCGGAGGTGTCGTAGCCGTAACCCTGCTGTCCGTAGCTGGAGTAGTCGTACGCGTAGCTCTGGTCGGCGGTGGCGTACTGGTCCTGGGGCCGGCCCGCGCCCTCGTAGGAGGAGTGCGTGCCCGCCTGCTGGGCCGAGTCGCCGTAGACGCCGTACGAGCCGGTGTCGTCGGGCAGGGGCTGCGGCTCGTACACCGCGGTGGCCTGCGCGGCCGTGGGCTCGGCGGGGGCGAAGACGTCGTCGTGGTCGAAGTCGTCGTTGTGCCCGTACGACGTGCTGTCGTGGCCGTGCAGGGCCGGCATGGTGCCGGTGTCGCCGTGGTCGCCGTGCGTTTCGAGGTCGGAGACCTCCAGTGTCGGGTCCTGGCGCTCGCCCTTGCCGCGGCGGCGCGGTGGCTTCTGCTCGCCGTCGGCGCCGGGACGGCCGACCGCCCAGCCGGCCGCGAAGCCGCGGCGGAAGGACAGCGTGACATAGGTCTGGCCGACCGCGAACGCGGCCGCGCCCAGACCGATGACGACGACGGACGGGATCAGTACACCGAGCACGACCCCGAGAAAGCCCCCGAAGGCGAGCAGTCGCCAGCGCAGGCGTGCCTTGTACTGCAGCAGCACTTCGCCGAGCAGCCACAGCGCGACGATACCGAACGCGATGTAGAGGACCGTCCAGCCCATGTACGCCCCTCTCCCAGTGGCCGCTACGCAGTGTGTCGTACGCGGATGCGGCCGGTCTAGGTCTGCGGCGGTTGGTGCAGACCCAGGTTCTCGTAGATTTCCAGTGTCGCCGTGGAGTTGTTGAGCGTGATGAAGTGCAGTCCGGGCACTCCTTCGGCCAGCAGCCGCGCGCAGAACTCCGTGGCGAACTCGATCCCCATGGAGCGTACCGCCGCAGGATCGTCCTTCGCTGTGAGGATCCGCTCTTTCAGACCGTCCGGGATGACGGCGTTGCTGAGCTGAGGCAGCCGCTCGAGCATCTTCACACTAGTGACCGGCATGACTTCGGGGATGACCGGGGTCTCGCAGCCGGCCGCGGCGACGCGGTCGCGCAGGCGGAGGTAGGACTCCGGCTGGAAGAACATCTGCGTGATGGCGTAGTCGGCGCCCGCACGGCACTTGTCGACGAAGTGTTTGACGTCGGTGTCCCAGTCGGTCGAGCGCGGGTGCATCTCGGGGAAGGCGGCGACGCCGACGCAGAAGTCGCCCGACTCCTTGATGAGCCGGACCAGTTCGGCCGCGTACGTCAGCCCGTGCGGGTGCGGGATCCACTCGCCCATCGGGTCGCCGGGCGGGTCTCCGCGCACGGCGAGCATGTTGCGGATCCCGGCGTCGGCGTACTGGCCGATGATGTTGCGCAGTTCGGCGATGGAGTGGTTGACGGCGGTGAGGTGCGCGACCGGGGTGAGGGTGGTGTCGGCGACGATCTGCTCGGTCTCCTTGACCGTGCCCGCGCGTGTGGAGCCGCCCGCGCCGTAGGTCACGGAGACGAAGTCCGGCGCGACCGCCTCGACCCTGCGCAGCGCGCTCCACAGGTTCCGCTCGCCCTTGGGGGTCTTCGGCGCCGAGAACTCGAACGAGTACGTCGGCTTGCCGGCGGCGAGGATGTCGCGCACGGTGCGTGCGCGATCAGTCCTGGTGGATGCGGTTCCGAGGGCCATACTCGCAGGTTAGCCAGGGGACGGCGGTCCCCCAACCAGAGGCAGGGGATTTGCCCGATTTGCCGGACTGCTGTCCGCCTTTCGGACAGCGGGGCCCGAAATGGGCGAGTCGGGTCTCGCCAGGTGTCCACTGGGTGAGACGCCGACGTGCCGTGTACCGCGTGTCACGTGCCGCGTGCCGTGCCCTGCTCGGCGTCCTGCCCGGCGTCCTGCCCGGCCGCCTGCCCGGCCGCCTGCCGCAGTCGCCCGGCGAACTCGGCCGCCGCCGCGCCGGGGTCGTCGGCCTCGGTGATGGCCCGGACCACGACGACACGGCGGGCGCCGGCCTGAAGGACCTGGTCCAGGTTGCCGAGGTCGATGCCGCCGATGGCGAACCAGGGCCGGTCGGTGCGCAGGGAGGCGGCGTACCGGACCAGGCCCGGGCCGGGGGCGGGCCGGCCGGGCTTGGTGGGGGTGGGCCAGCAGGGACCCGTGCAGAAGTAGTCCACACCGTCCTGCACGGCGGCCGCGGCGGCCTCGGACTCGGTGTGCGTGGACCGCCCGATCAGGATGCCGTCACCGAGGATCGCGCGGGCCGCGGGAACGGGAAGGTCCCCCTGCCCCAGATGCAGCACCTCGGAACCGGCGGCGTGGGCGACGTCCGCCCGGTCGTTGACCGCGAGCAGCCTCCCGTGCCGGGCACATGCCTCGGCGAACACCTCCAGGTGCTCCAGCTCCTCCCCCGCCTCCATCCCCTTGTCCCGCAACTGCACGACGTCGACGCCCCCCGCGAGCACGGCGTCCAGGAACTCGGCGAGGTCACCCTGCCGGCGGCGGGCATCGGTGCACAGATAGAGCCGCGCGTCGGCAAGCCGCTCGCGAGCGCCGACGACGGCAACGGTTTCGGGCATGGTGGATCCCCCTGGGACTCATCGGTTCGGGTACACGGCCGGCGTACGGGCACGGCGGCGTGCACACGCGTATGCGGCGTGGGTGGCGTGGGTGGCCGGTGAGGTGCGCCGGTCGCCCCTGGAGGGGCCGCCCACGCCGCTCCGGGTGTGCGGGTCAGACCGCCAGGGCCTGGGCGCGGCGCTTCACCTCTGTGCCGCGGTTCTCGCTCAGGGCCTGGGCGGGGGTGCCGGGGAGGGACGGGTCGGGGGTGAACAGCCACTCGATCATCTCTTCGACCGTGAAGCCGTCGTCCCTCAGGAGCGTCAGGGTGCCGGACAGGCCCTTGACGACCTTGTCGCCGTCGATGAAGGCGGCGGGGACGTGCAGCGCCCGGTTCTCACCGCGGCGTACGGCGATGAGCTGGCCCTCCTTGACCAGCTGCCGCACTCGTGTCACCTCGACGCCGAGCTTTTCGGCGATGTCGGGGAAGGTGAGCCAGGCAGGGACGAGAGCATCGATCTTTGCGTCAATCTCGGTCACGGAATCAAGCCTGCCATCTGCCACTGACACTAGGAAGTCAGGCCCGTCCGCCGGTGCCCTCGTGCCTCACCCCGTCGCCGCCTTCAGCGGCCGCGCCGGGTCCGCCAGCAGGTCCGGATCCATGGGTGTCCCGGACTCGATCAGCCGCCGGCCCTGTGCCAGATCCCGCGGTCGGCCGACCGCCAGCAGGGCGACGAGCCGGCCCTCGCGCAGCCAGCAGACCGTCCACGCCGGCCCGGAGGGATCACCGCGCCAGACGGTGGTGTCGGCGGACGCGTGATGGCCGGCGTACTGCACGAAGCGGCCGAACTGCTCGGACCAGAAGTACGGCACCGGGTCGTAGACCGCGGACGCCGGGCCGATGACATTGGCCGCGACCGTGCGCGGACCCTGCAGCGCGTTGTCCCAGTGATGGATCAGCAGGCGCTCCCCGTACCTCCCCGAGGGGAAGGAGGCGCAGTCGCCGACCGCGTACACGTCCGGCGCCGAGGTGCGCAGATGGTCGTCGGCCAGGACGTCGCCGTACTCGCCCAGCTCGATGCCGGAGCCGGCCAGCCAGCCCGTGGCCGGCCGCGCGCCGATGCCGACCACCACGGCGCCCGCGGACAGCCGCGAGCCGTCGTCGAGCACCACCGCGCCGGGCTCGACACGCTCCACGCGCGCGCGTGTACGCAGCTCGGTGCCGCTGTCGGCGTACCAGGCGGTCATCGGCGCGGCCACCTCCGCGGGCAGCGCCCCCGCGAGCGGCCGGTCCGCGGCCTCCACGACCGTCACGGCGCAGTCGGCCTCGCGCGCCGCGGTGGCGAACTCGGCGCCGATCCAGCCGGCGCCGACGACCACGATGTCGTGCTGCTCGGTGAGCACCGGCCGCAGCCGTTCGGCGTCGTCCAGGGTGCGCAGCAGATGCACGCCGGGGATGTCCTCGGCGCCCGGCAGCCGGATCGGTTCCGCACCGGTGGCCAGGACGAGCACGTCGTACGGCACCGGCCCGGCGGAGGTGTCGAGCACATGCGCGTCGGTCCGTACGGCCAGCGCCTCGCAGCCGAGCCGCAGGTCGAGGCCGAGCGACTCGAAGTCGATGTCGAAGGCGGAGCCCTCGGCCTTGCCGAGCAGGACGGCCTTGGACAGCGGCGGCCGGTCGTAGGGCTGGTGGGGTTCGGCGCCGATCAGTGTCACGGTGCCGGTGAAGCCCTGCTCGCGCAGGGCGACCGCGGTCTGCACGCCGGCCATGCCCGCGCCCACGACGACCACGCGCCGCGGCTGTGACGTGCTCTTCTCCTGCGTCTGGTCGCTCACCTGATCACCATAGACGGCTGACTTTCCGTCAGTCAGGGGGCGTGCGGGGCGGCCTGCTCCACGGCGTGCTCCACCAGCTCTTCCACCACACTCGTCCCGCTGCCCGGCTGTGACTCCCACCGCCAGGCCTCCTCCAGCCGCACCCGCCCGTCGGGCAGTTCGGCCACCGTCGACACGCAGTGCCCGGACGAGGTCGTCCCGTCCTGCCCGAGCTGCACGTACCGGAAGTCGAGGCGGTCGCCCTCCCGGGTACCCACCAGATGGCCGTGCACGACGTCTCCGCCCGCGTACTCGGCCCAGATCCGCCCCTCCCGCTCGTGGTAGGTGAAGCGGGTGCGGGTGCCCACCTGCCCGGGGGCCTGGTCGGCTACGGGGGCGAGGACGCGGCCGTCCAGCGAGCGGGCCATGGGCAGTCTCCCTTACAAGATCAGGCTCTGCGGGCTAGGGTGGCCACCGTACAAGGACTCGCGGGAGCCCGGACGTACCGGGCTGAGAGGGAGGCTGGCGGCCTCCGACCGTACGAACCTGATCCGGGTCATGCCGGCGAAGGGAGGGGCTGGACGCCCATGTCGTTGCCACGTATGCCGGACGTCCTGGTCATCGGGGGCGGAGTCATCGGGCTGGTGACGGCCTGGCGCGCGGCGCAGCGCGGGTTCGCCACCGCCGTGGTGGACCCCGAGCCGGGCGGCGGGGCCGCGCAGGTGGCGGCCGGGATGCTCGCCGCCGTTACCGAACTCCACCACGGCGAGCAGATCCTGCTCGGACTCAACCTGGCCTCCGCCCGCCGCTACCCGGACTTCGCGGCCGAGCTGACCGAGCTGACCGGCCACGACCTCGGCTACCGCCGCTGCGGCACGCTCGCCGTCGCGCTGGACGCCGACGACCGTGCCCACCTGCGCGACCTGCACGCGCTGCAGCGTCAGTCGGGCCTGGAGTCGGAGTGGCTGTCCGGGCGGGACTGCCGGCGTCTGGAGCCGATGCTCGCGCCGGGCGTGCGCGGCGGGCTCCGGGTGGACGGCGACCACCAGATCGACCCGCGACGGCTCGCCCACGCCCTGGTCACGGCCTGCGAACGGGCAGGCGTGGTCTTCCACCGCACCTGGGCCGAACGGCTCACCGTGGCCCGCGGCCGGGCCGCCGGCTGCGTACTCAGCGACGGCACCGCGCTCGGCGCGGGCCAGGTGGTCCTCGCGGCGGGCAGCCGCAGCGGGCAGCTCGCGGGCGTCCCGGACGACGTACTGCCGCCGGTGCGGCCGGTGAAGGGGCAGGTGCTGCGGCTGACCGTGCCCAAGCGGTACGCGCCGTTCCTGAGCCGTACCGTACGGGCCGTGGTGCGCGGCAGCCACGTCTACCTGGTACCGCGGCTCAGCGGCGAACTCGTCGTCGGGGCCACCAGCGAGGAGCTGGGCTGGGACACCACGGTGACGGCGGGCGGCGTGTACCAGCTGCTGCGCGACGCGCACGAGCTGGTGCCCGGGATCACCGAGCTGCCGCTGACGGAGACCCGCGCGGGACTGCGCCCCGGCTCCCCCGACAACGCGCCCCTGCTCGGTCCGACCGAGCTCGACGGGCTGCTGCTGGCCACCGGCCACTACCGCAACGGCGTGCTGCTCACGCCGGTCACCGGTGACGCCATGGCGCACGTCCTGGCCACCGGCGAGCTGCCGGACGAGGCCCGTCCCTTCACCCCGAGGCGT
The DNA here is from genome assembly GCF_003270085.1 of Streptomyces triticisoli. Classification (GTDB taxonomy): domain Bacteria; phylum Actinomycetota; class Actinomycetes; order Streptomycetales; family Streptomycetaceae; genus Streptomyces; species Streptomyces triticisoli. Next base: position 8,122 of record NZ_QFDQ01000044.1, read on the forward strand.
TTTCGCGCCCCCGCACTCACGGAGCAGCCCGTATGAACATCTCCGTCAACGGCGAGTCCCGCCGGGTCGCGCCCGGCACGGCCCTCGACACCGTCGTGCAGGCCCTCACCCCGGCGCCCTCCGGGGTGGCCGCCGCCCTCAACGAGACCGTCGTCCCGCGCGCGCAGTGGCCGTCCACGGCCCTGGCCGAGGGCGACCGCGTCGAAGTGCTGACCGCCGTCCAGGGAGGCTGAGCCATGGCCGACGACCCCCTGGTCCTCGGTGGGACGTCCTTCACCTCCCGGCTGATCATGGGGACGGGGGGTGCGGCCGGCCTGGAGGTGCTGGAGCGGGCGCTCGTCGCCTCCGGCACGGAGCTGACCACGGTCGCGATGCGGCGGGTGGATCCGTCCGTGCACGGGTCCGTGCTGTCGGTGCTGGAGAAGCTGGGCGTCCAGGTGCTGCCCAACACCGCGGGCTGCTTCACCGCCGGTGAGGCGGTGCTGACCGCGCGGCTCGCGCGCGAGGCGCTGGGCACCGATCTGGTCAAGCTGGAGGTCATCGCCGACGAGCGCACGCTGCTGCCGGACCCGATCGAGCTGCTGGACGCGGCGGAGACGCTGGTCGACGACGGGTTCACGGTGCTGCCGTACACGAACGACGACCCGGTGCTCGCGCGGAAGCTGGAGGACGTCGGCTGTGCGGCGATCATGCCGCTGGGGTCGCCGATCGGGTCGGGGCTGGGGATCCGGAACCCGCACAACTTCCAGTTGATCGTGGAGCACGCGCGCGTGCCGGTGATTCTGGACGCGGGGGCGGGGACAGCCTCGGACGTGGCGCTGGCGATGGAGCTGGGGTGTGCGGGGGTGATGCTCGCGTCGGCGGTGACGCGGGCTCGGGAGCCGGTGGTGATGGCCGCGGCCATGAAACACGCGGTGGAGGCGGGGCGGCTGGCCCACCGGGCCGGGCGGATTCCGAAGCGGTACTTCGCGGAGGCGTCGTCTCCTGCGGAGGGGCTTGCTCGGTTGGATCCGGAGCGGCCGGCTTTCTAGGTGCTCTGGGGTGCGCTGTGGGGGTGGGTACGCTCGCCCGCGCTTGCGGGGTCCTGCCCCGCGCCCACCCTCCCCCAAGCTCTCGGCTGCGCTCGAGCAGGGGGACCCCCAGGGCGATGGGGGTCCCCCCAGGCGTTCAGCACTGGGGGAGGCACGACTGCCCGCAGGCTGTGTGCGGGCTCGGCAGCGTGTGCGTCACAGGTCGGTCGCAGTGGCGGTCGGGTGTCCTTGGCTGCTCGTAGACTCACCTGCGTGGATACGACCCTTCAGGACCCTCTTGTCGGGCAGGTGCTCGACGGCCGTTATCGCGTCGACGCGCGGATCGCCGCCGGCGGGATGGCGACGGTCTACCGGGCCCTGGACACCCGCCTGGACCGGATCCTCGCGCTCAAGGTGATGCACCCGACGCTCGCGGTCGACGGCTCGTTCGTCGAGCGGTTCATCCGGGAGGCCAAGTCGGTCGCCCGGCTCGCCCACCCGAACGTGGTGCAGGTCTTCGACCAGGGCACCGACGGGTCGTACGTGTACCTCGCGATGGAGTACGTCGCCGGCTGCACCCTGCGCGACGTGCTGCGCGAGCGCGGGGCGCTGCAGCCGCGGGCCGCGCTGGACATCCTGGAGCCGGTGCTCGCCGCGCTGGGCGCCGCGCACCGCGCCGGGTTCGTGCACCGGGACATGAAGCCGGAGAACGTCCTGATAGGGGATGACGGCCGGGTCAAGGTGGCCGACTTCGGGCTGGTGCGCTCCGTGGACACGGTGACGAACACCACCGGAGCAGTCCTCGGCACCGTCTCCTACCTCGCGCCGGAGCAGATCGAGCACGGCACGGCCGACCCCCGGGTCGACGTGTACGCGTGCGGGGTCGTGCTGTACGAGATGCTGACCGGCGGCAAGCCGCACCAGGGGGAGTCCCCCGCCCAGATCCTCTACCGGCACCTCCACGAGGACGTGCCGGCCCCGTCGGCCGCCGTTCCGGGGCTGCCGTACGAGCTGGACGAGCTGGTCGCACAGGCCACCGCGCGCACCCCGGACGTCCGGCCGCAGGACGCGGTCGCGTTGCTCGCACGCGTGCGCGAGGCGCGTGCGGGGCTCAGCGAGGAACAGCTGGACGCTCTGCCGCCGCAGGCCCTCGCCGCGGAGCACGACAACGCGGAGGACCGTACGAGCGTGATCCCGCGCGCGCTCACGGTCCCGCGCCGGCTGCCCGTCGACGAGGACGAGGGGCCGGCCGCGACCGGCCTCGGCCGCACCGCCCGCTTCGAGACGCCGCCCCCGCCGGCGTCCGGCCCGCG
>NZ_QFDQ01000045.1 GCF_003270085.1 Streptomyces triticisoli
GGCCGGGCCGAGCAGGGCGGCACGGCCGAGCCGGCGCAGGTCGATCCGCGGGCGGGCCCTGCGGCGGGGCCCTGCGGGAGCCACCGGGCCCGGGGCCGCAGGATTCGTGGCATCCGCACTCATGGGTACCTCCGGCTGCGTGGACCGGCGGACGGGGCGCCCCAGGGCGTACACGGCTCAGGGGATGGCGACGGATCCCCCGTCCGGACCGGTGCTTGATGCTACCGAGCCCGGCAGGTCCGACCGGCCGTCTCTCGATGAGCGTGAAACGGATCACCCATTCGAGCGATGGCCGAAAGGTTTACGGTTGTCGGCCACCTGACAGGCGGTCAGCCGGTGATTCCCCGCCCGCCGGCCTCTCCGGGCGTACGTACGGCCGGAAACGCGGGCCGCCGGAGCCGCGGTACGCGGCCGTCCCGCCGTCAGCCGACGGCGGTTTCCAGCCACTCGCTGTCGATCTCGCCCTCGGCGACGATCACCGCGGGACCGGTCATCTCGATCTCACCGTCCGGCCGTTCGGTGATCACCAGTGTCCCGCCGGGCACGTCCACCGTGTACGTCGCCGGGGTCCCGGTGACCGCGGGATCGGCGCCGTCGCGCCGGGCGGCCGCCACGGCGACGGCACACGCGCCCGTGCCGCACGAGCGGGTCTCGCCGGAGCCGCGCTCGTGCACGCGCATGGCGACGTGGCGGGGGCCGCGGTCGACCACGAACTCGACGTTCACCCCGTCCGGGTAGGCGGAGGCCGGGCTGAAGGACGGCGGGGAGAGCAGGTCGCCGGCGTCGGCGAGGTCGTCGACGAAGGTGACCGCGTGCGGGTTGCCCATGTTCACGTTGCGCGCGGGCCGGCTGTGCCCGCCGACGCTCACCGTGACGTCCCCCTCGGGGAGCCGCGCCCTGCCCATGCCGACGGTGATGTCACCCGCGGCGGAGCCGCTGCCGGACCCGGTCTTGGCGATGTGCACGGTCTTCACGCCCCCGCGCGTGGCGATCGCGAGGTCGCCCTCGGTCGCGTGCCCGGCGTACTGGAGGTAGCGCGCGAAGACCCGCACGCCGTTGCCGCACATCTCCGCGATCGAGCCGTCGCCGTTGCGGTAGTCCATGAACCACTCCGCCTCGGCCGCCATCTCCCGGGCTTCCGGGTGCGCGGCCGACCGCACGACGTGCAGCACGCCGTCCCCGCCGATGCCCGCACGGCGGTCGCACAGGGCGGCGACGGCGGCCGGGGACAGGTCGACGGCGTTCTCCGGGTCCGGGACGATCACGAAGTCGTTCTCCGTGCCGTGACCCTTGAGGAAGGCGATGCGCGTGCTCATGCCTCGATCGTACGGGGTGCCCACGGCAGCCCGGCGATCACGCCCGGCGGCCCGCCGTCCCCGCGGGTGCCTCAGCGGAGCCGGGCGACGCGCCAGACGGCGAGGACGACGACCACGGCGACGAGGAGGGCGTACGCGCCGATCACCCGCCAGTCGAGGCGGCGGCCCGAGTCCCGCGGCGGCAGGCCCGGCCAGGTGTAGCCGACGCGGCGGGCGGCCATCATGCCCCAGCCGGCCGCGCAGGAGCAGATCAGCAGCCCCAGCATGGCGATCACGGCGCCGCTGTCGCCGTCGAAGGCCAGCGGGAAGGCGAACATCAGGGAGCCGACGGCGGCCAGGCCCACGATGGGGGCCAGCTGCCAGATGCGCAGCCGCCGCTGCGGGCGCAGCTCGACCTCCACCTCGGGCCCGGCGAACATCTCCTCGGGCTCCGGCCCGTCCGCGGTCACTCCGCCCTGCGTCTCGTCGGGCCCGTCGGGGCTCAGCGAGCCCTCGTCCGGTTCCGCGCCGCCGTGGTCCACGGTGATGCGGTCCGTGCCTTGTGCGGTGTCACGAGGGCCGGCCTCCATCGCCACGCGCCCTCCCAACTAGGACTCCATTTGGTCGATCGGAGCTTGATGATGGCACGGCGCGGGAGTCCTGGATGACGGCCGGAGCGTCCCGATGCCATGACGTGATCAGGCTGTAACCGGTCGTTCGACCAACGTCAGCGCCAGGTGCGGAAGTTCCCCGAGATCCGCCGCGGCCCCACTCAGCCAGTGCACGCGCGGGTCGCGCCGGAACCAGGAGTCCTGGCGGCGCGCGAAGCGTTTCGTGGCGCGTACGGTCTCCGCGCGCGCCTCTTCCAGCGTGCACTCCCCCGCGAGCGCCGCGAGCACCTGCTGGTAACCGAGCGCACGCGATGCCGTACGCCCCTCGCGCAGGCCCCGCGCCTCCAGCGCGCGCACCTCGTCCACGAGCCCCGCCTCCCACATGCGGTCGACCCGGCGCGCGATGCGCTCGTCGAGCTCGGGGCGGGCCACGTCGACGCCGATCTGGACGGTGTCGTAGACAGCGTCGTGACCGGGGAGGTTGGCTGTGAAGGGCCGGCCGGTGATCTCGATCACCTCCAGGGCCCGGACGATACGGCGACCGTTGCTGGGCAGGATGGCCCGCGCGGCCTCGGGGTCGGCGGCGGCCAGGCGGGCGTGCAGCGCGCCGGAGCCACGCAGCGTGAGTTCGTCCTCCAGCCGGGCCCGCACCTCGGGATCGGTGCCGGGGAACTCCAGGTTGTCCACGGCCCCGCGGACGTACAGGCCGGAGCCGCCGACCAGGATCGGCCAGCGCCCCTCGGCAAGCAGCGCGTCGATCCGCTGCCGGGCGAGCCGCTGGTACTCGGCGACGGAGGCCGTGACCGTCACGTCCCAGATGTCGAGGAGGTGGTGCGGTACGCCACCGCGCTCCTCGGGCGTCAGCTTCGCGGTGCCGATGTCCATCCCTCGGTAGAGCTGCATGGAGTCGGCGTTGACGACCTCGCCGCCGAGGCGCTGGGCCAGGAAGACGCCCAGATCGGACTTTCCGGCCGCGGTGGGACCGACGACGGCGATGACGCGGGGGGTGGGGAGTGCGCTGCTCACCGCAACAGTCTCGCAAACCTCACGGGGGGTCTCGAACGAGTTGCGTGACCGCGCGGGGCGGGGCCGCCGCCCGTTGGTGCCGTTTGGGGCGGTTATGAACGTTTTCGCGCGGCTCCTTCGCGGGTAGAAGGGCGGCGGAGGCTCCGGCCGCCGGGGAGAAGACCGCCAGAGAAGGGTGAACCATGGGTCTGCTGGACAACATGAAGGCTCGAATCGGCCCCGCCAAGGAGAAGGTGTCGCATCTCGCCCAGCGGCACGGGGGCTCGATCGGGCAGGGCCTGGACAAGGCCGCGAAGCTGGTCGACGAGAAGACCAGGGGCAAGTACAGCGACAGGATCCAGGCGGGCACGGGCAAGGCCAAGCATGCCGTGGACCGGCTCGCGCACAAGAGCGGGAGCGGCCCGGAGAGGGGTGCGGCTCCGGAGGCCGGCAGGACGCCGGGCGGCGCGTCCACGCCGGCGCCGCCGGAGGGTCCGCCGCCCGTGTCCTGAGGTCCTGAGGCTCACACCCGCCTCACGCCTGCCTCACGACCAGGCCGCGACCAGGTACCCCACGCCGTACGGCGCGTCGTCGTAGAGCAGTTCACCGGAGAGGCCGGCGCCCTCGGCGGCGCCCGCGAGCACCTGCCAGGGGGCCCGGCCCGACACCTTCAGCTCGTACGCCCGCTCCGTGTCGAGCGCAATGAGAGCCGCCGTGTCCGCCTGCCCCAGCGCATGGGCGACCTCCGCGTCGAAGGGCTCGGCACGTTCGTCGAGATACCCCGGTGCCTTGAGCGACCGGCAGGCGCTGGCGTCGCCCATCACCAGCAGGGCGACCCGGCCGGGCCGCGCGGCGATGTCCCGGCCGGCCGCCGCGCATTGCTCGGACGCCAGCCGCTCCTCCACGCCGACCCCCTCGACCGGGGCGTCGGGCAGGCCGGCCCGCTCCAGCAGCCAGGCGGCCACGGCGAGCGAGGGCGGCAGCTCACTCCCCGACGCGATACCCGTGTCCCGGCCGAGCCGTACGTCCACGTCCACGCCGAAGCCGCGGAACGACCCCCGGGCGCCCTCGGGGTACGGGGTGCACCCGGGCTGTTCGGCGGGTCCGACGACCACGAGCAGATCGGGCCGGGCGGCGGCGAGCACGCCCAGCGCGTCCCTGCTCGCGGCCCGCGCGGCGTCCATCTCGGGTGCGGCGCCCGCGGCGACCTCGGACACGAGGAGCGGCGGGCAGGGGCAGACAGCAGCGGCGACAAGCATGATCGGCAGGGTAACGCCGTACGACGCCCGAACGTCACTCCACCGTCCCACCACGCGCGGCCGGACATATTCCGTCGAGCCACTCACCGTCGCCCGCCGGGGCCGCGCCGCGGCAAGGCGATCGAATCCCCAGCCGCTGCTCGCCGCGACCGGCAGCGCCTCGGCACACCCCCTTCGCCGGCCCGGCCGGCAGGCAGACGGGCCGGCCGGTGAGCGGCCGGCAGGGCCATCCCGGTGCCGACCGGGCAAGCCATCAGGCCGACGGGCCGGCGTGCCGCTCAACGACACCCGCCGCACCGGCCGCCCCGGCCGCCCCGCCGGGTCAGTCGCAGCCGCAGCCGCTGCTCGCCGCGACCGGCAGCGGAGCGGGAGCGCCCACCTTCGGCAGGCCGAGCATGACGCCCGCGGGCTTGGCCGGCTCGGCGGTGTTGCGCTTCTCCCAGGCGTCACCCGCGCGCGTGCGGCGCACGTCGAGCACCGGGCCTTCGGCCAGCAGGTGGTGCGGGGCGGCGTAGGTGACCTCGACCGTGGCCACGTCGCCGGGGCGGACGTCCTGGTCCGGCTTGGCGAAGTGGACCAGGCGGTTGTCGGGGGCGCGGCCGGACAGACGGTGGGTGGCGCCGTCCTTGCGGCCCTCGCCCTCGGCGACCATGAGCTCGAGCGTGCGGCCGAGCTGCTTCTTGTTCTCCTCCCAGGAGATCTCCTCCTGCAGGGCGACCAGCCGCTCGTAGCGCGCCTGGACGACCTCCTTGGGGATCTGGTCGTCCATCTCGGCGGCCGGGGTGCCCGGACGCTTGGAGTACTGGAAGGTGAACGCCTGCGCGAACCGCGCCTCACGCACCACGTGCAGCGTCTGCTCGAAGTCTTCCTCGGTCTCGCCGGGGAAGCCCACGATGATGTCGGTGGTGATCGCCGCGTGCGGGATGGCCGCGCGGACCTTCTCGATGATCCCGAGGTAGCGCTCCTGCCGGTAGGAGCGGCGCATCGCCTTCAGGACCGCGTCGGAGCCGGACTGCAGCGGCATGTGCAGCTGCGGCATGACGTTCGGGGTCTCGGCCATCGCGGCGATCACGTCGTCGGTGAAGTCGCGCGGGTGCGGCGAGGTGAAGCGGACCCGCTCCAGGCCGTCGATGGTCCCGCAGGTCCGCAGCAGCTTGCTGAACGCCTCGCGGTCGCCGATGTCGGAGCCGTAGGCGTTGACGTTCTGCCCGAGCAGCGTGATCTCCGAGACACCCTCGGCGACCAGGGCCTCCACCTCGGCGAGGATGTCACCGGGGCGGCGGTCCTTCTCCTTGCCGCGCAGCGCCGGAACGATGCAGAAGGTGCAGGTGTTGTTGCAGCCGACGGAGATCGAGACCCAGGCCGCGTACGCGCTCTCGCGGCGCGTCGGCAGCGTGGAGGGGAACGCCTCCAGGGACTCGGCGATCTCGACCTGCGCCTCCTGCTGCACACGGGCGCGCTCCAGCAGCACGGGCAGCTTGCCGATGTTGTGCGTGCCGAAGACGACGTCCACCCAGGGCGCCCTCTTCACGATGGTGTCCCGGTCCTTCTGCGCCAGGCAGCCGCCGACCGCGATCTGCATCCCGGGCCGCCCGGCCTTCTTCGGCGCGAGGTGCCCGAGGTTGCCGTAGAGCCGGTTGTCGGCATTCTCCCGGACGGCGCAGGTGTTGAAGACGACGACGTCCGCGTCGCCGTCCGACCCCTCCGGCGCCCGCACGTAGCCCGCCTCCTCCAGCAGCCCGGCCAGCCGCTCGGAGTCGTGAACGTTCATCTGGCACCCGTAGGTGCGGATTTCGTAGCTCTTGGGTCCCTGAACGTCCACTGCGAGGCTCCGGTCGCTGCTGCTGGTCATGCGTCAAGAGTAGGCGGTCGTGGCAGGGCTCCGTGCTGGGCACCTGGGCACCTCGGGAACCGGACAGCGGCAGGCACCCTCGCCCTGCCGTCGGCGCACCGGCCCCGGTCCGGCACGGCTCGCGGACACGGCCGCGATGCCGGCCGCCCACCTGGTGTCCCGGCCGTCCGGCGAGCACTGCCTGGTCGTCGTCGAGGCGGCCGCCCGCCGGTTCGCCCACCGGCTCGCCCCCCGGCTCCGCGCTGTCGTAGAGGTGCGGCGTCCGCAGTGGGCCGGCACCCTCCCCTGGTCAGCATCGTGCTCCGGCTGGCAGGATCGCGCGCATGTCCAAGGTGTTCCCCCGTACCGGCAGCCGCCGCGGCCTGCAGGGCACGGCCGTCGGTGTCGTCGTTCTCGGGCTGCTGCTGTGGTGGCTGCTGCCGCTGGGCGACACTCCGCCGAGAGGGACGATCACCTTCAGCACCGGAACCCTGCGCGGGGTCTACCAGGAGTACGGCGAGCGGCTGCGCACCGCGTTCGCCAAGGACATGCCCGATCTGGAGGTGCGGCTGCTGACCAGCGACGGCTCGCAGGAGAACGTCACGCGCGTGGCGACCGGCCGGGCCGACTTCACCATCGCTGCGGCGGACGCGGTGGAGACGTACGAGCTGAACCACGGTGCGGGCGCCGCGCGGCTGCGCGGTGTGGCCCGCCTCTACGACGACTACGTGCAGCTCGTGGTCCCGGGCGGCTCGCGCATCACCTCCGTGGAGGACCTGCGCGGCAAGCGGGTGGCGATAGGGCCGCCGGAGTCGGGCGTCCGGCTGATCGCCGAGCGGGTGCTCAGGGCGGCCGGGATCGACCCGGAGACCGACATCCGGCCGATGAGCGACGGCATCGACACCGGGCCGGGCCGGCTGCGGCAGGGCGAGCTCGACGCGTTCTTCTGGTCGGGCGGACTGCCGACGGACGGCATCAGGCGGCTGGCCGGGAAGTTCGCGTTCCGGTTCGTGCCGATCGAGGCCGATCTGGTGGCCGAACTGCACGCCGAGGGCGGCGCCACGCGCTACTACCGGGCCACCAACATGCCCGAGTCGGCCTACCCGACGATCCAGCACGGCGACCCCGTGCCCACGATCGCCGTGTCCAACCTGCTGATGACCCGCAAGGACGTCGACCCGAGGCTGACCGAGTGGGTGACCCGCACCGTCATCAAGAGCCGCGACGGCATCGGCGCCCACGTCCACTCGGCCCAGCTGGTCGACCTGCGCACCGCCATCTACACCGACCCGATCGCCCTGCACGAGGGCGCACGCCGCTACTACCGCTCGGTCAAGCCTTAGGGCCTCAAGGCCCGGACCTCGGCACCGACACCGTCACCTTCAGCCCGCGCGGCTCCTCGTCACGGTGGTGGTCGCAGGAGACTGAGCCGCCGCCCGCGGTGAGCAACGCGCGCGTGATGGACAGGCCGAGGCCGGAACCCTTGATGTTCTGGTGACGGCCGCTGCGCCAGAAGCGGTCGCCGACGCGGGCGAGTTCCTCGTCGGTGAGGCCGGGGCCGTGGTCGGCGACCACCACCGTGGAGGTGTCACGGTCGCAGGTGACCCGTACGTCGACGCGCTCGCCCCCGGGCGTGAACTTCACCGCGTTGTCGATCACCGCGTCCAGCGCGGAGGACAGCGCCACCGGGTCGGCCCAGGCCGTGGTGGCAGGGCAGTCGCCGACCAGCCGGACCCCCTTGGCCTCGGCGGCCGGCGCCCAGGCGGCCACCCGCTCGGCGGTCAGCTCGCCGATGTCGATGAGCCGCAGGTCGGGCTCCGCGTGCTCGGCGAGCGCCAGGTCCAGCAGGTCGTCCAGGACGCGCGCCAGGCGCTTGCCCTCGGTCTGGACCGAGGCGATCTCCTCATTGCCCTCGGGCAGCTCCAGGGCGAGCAGCTCGATGCGGAGCAGCAGCGCGGACAGCGGGTTGCGCAGCTGGTGCGAGGCGTCGGCGACGAAGGCGCGCTGCTGCTCCAGCACCTCCTCGACGTTGTCCGCCATCTCGTTGAACGACCGGGCGAGCCGGCGCAGCTCCGGCGGCCCGCCGGCCACCGCCACCCGGGACTTCAGCCGCCCGGTGGCGATGTCGTGGGTGGTGGCGTCGAGGACCCGTACGGGCTTCAGCACCCAGCCGGTCAGCCGCAGGGCCGCGGCGACGGCGACCAGCATCGCGACGCTCTCGCCCGCGCCGATGAGCAGCCAGCGGTGCAGCGTCCGGGACCGCATCTGTCCGGTCGGCGAGTCGGTGACGACGGCCGCGACGACGTCACCGTCCCGGATCACGGGGGAGGCGACGACGAGCCGGTGCCGCTGCCAGGGCCAGACCTGCTCCGGGTCGTGGCTGCGCCGGCTCAGCAGCGCCTCCCCGAAGGCGTCGCGGACCTCGCCCGCCTCGGGCAGGGACCAGTCCGCCGGCGCGTTGGCCATCGGGATGCCGGACCGGTGGAAGACGCCGGCCCGGATGCCGTAGACCTCGTAGTAGCTGGCCAGCTCACGGCTGAGGGTCTCCAGGCGCTCGTCCGGACCCGTCCGGGGGTCACCGCTGGTCCGGTCGGCGACGAACTGGGCCAGGGCGGCGAAGCGTGCCGTGTCGTCGATCCGGTCCACGACCACCTTCTGCTGCTCGGCGCGGGCCACGCTGACGGCGAGCGGGACGCCGAGGGCGAGCAGGACGGCCGCCATCAGGACGATGAGCAGCGGCAGCAGGCGTGTGCGCACCCGTCCCCGCTAGGCGGCCGGGGCGACGAGCCGGTAGCCGACGCCGCGTACGGTCTCGATCAGCGCCGGTCTGCGCAGTTTGGAGCGCAGCGAGGCGACGTGCACCTCCAGGGTGCGACCGGTCCCCTCCCAGTTGGTGCGCCACACCTCACTGATGATCTGTTCGCGGCGGAAGACCACGCCGGGGCGCTGGGCGAGCAGCGCCAGCAGGTCGAACTCCTTGCGGGTCAGCTGGACGACGGTGCCGTCGACGCTGACCTGCCGGGTGGGCAGTTCGATGTGCACGGAGCCGAGCCTCAGCGCGCTCTCGCCGGCGTCGGCCGCGTCCTCGTGGGCGGTGCGGCGGCTGACGGCGTGGATACGGGCGAGCAGCTCGCCGGTGTCGTAGGGCTTCACCACGTAGTCGTCGGCGCCGAGGTTGAGGCCGTGGATGCGGGAGCGGACGTCGGAGCGGGCGGTGACCATGATCACCGGGGTGCTGGTGCGCTTGCGGATCTTGCCGCAGACCTCGAAGCCGTCCTGGTCGGGCAGGCCCAGGTCGAGCAGGACCACGCCGAAGCAGGCGCCCTCGGCGATCAGCGCCTGCAGGGCCTCCTCGCCGCTGCGGGCGTGTGTGACGTCGAAGCCGTGCCGCGCCAGGACCGCGGACAGGGCAGCGGCGACGTGGTTGTCGTCCTCGACGAGGAGCAGTCTCATCCCGGCCCCCTTCAGTTCATGCGCCGTACGGTCGTGGCGGGTACAAAGCACGCACGCGCGTGCACCACGGCAGTCACGCCGATGGACGAGACGGCGTCAAGGGGGTTCCGGTTGCGCACCCTCTGTCGTTACCCACCCGGTATGCACCCGGTATGCACCGGTCGGCCACGCTACGAGACGTACCGGGCCGCTACCGGATCGTGATGCTCAGATCTCGCTCAGATGTGGTGACGTTGGTCTCCTCTGTGGCTACTGTCCCCCCAAACCGAGGAGGACGGAGCCTGAAAGCGATGACCGAAGTATCGATGGCCAAGGAAGACGTGGCCTCGACCGCCGATCTGGTCGTCCTGAAGAGCGTCAACAAGCACTTCGGCGCGTTGCACGTACTCCAGGACATCGACCTGACGATCACCCGTGGCGAGGTTGTCGTGGTCATCGGGCCCTCCGGGTCCGGCAAGTCCACCCTGTGCCGCACCATCAACCGCCTGGAGACCATCGACTCCGGCACGATCAGCATCGACGGAAAGCCGCTGCCCCAGGAGGGCAAGGAGCTGGCCCGGCTGCGCGCCGACGTCGGCATGGTCTTCCAGTCGTTCAACCTCTTCGCGCACAAGACCGTGCTCGAGAACGTGACCCTCGGCCAGGTCAAGGTCCGCCGCGCGGACAAGAAGAAGGCCGAGGAGAGGGCCCGGGAACTGCTCGACCGGGTCGGGGTGGGCGCGCAGGCCGACAAGTACCCCGCGCAGCTCTCCGGCGGCCAGCAGCAGCGCGTGGCCATCGCTCGGGCGCTGGCCATGGACCCGAAGGTCATGCTGTTCGACGAGCCGACCTCCGCGCTCGACCCGGAGATGATCAACGAGGTCCTCGAGGTCATGCAGCAGCTCGCCCGGGACGGCATGACGATGATCGTCGTCACCCACGAGATGGGATTCGCCCGATCGGCTGCGAACCGGGTGGTCTTCATGGCCGACGGCCGGATCGTCGAAGAGGCCGCGCCCGACCAGTTCTTCAGCAATCCGCGCAGCGACCGGGCCAGGGACTTCCTGTCGAAGATCCTGCACCACTGACACGGCGGCCCGCCGGTGACGCCGCATGCCACCGGCCCCACGATCGTGCCGTCGCCGTTCCCGACGGCTCTTCACCTTCTCACCAGCCAAAGGAAGTTCACATGAAGCTCCGCAAGGTCACCGCTGCCTCGGCAGTCGTCCTCGCCCTCGCCCTCTCGGCCACGGCGTGCGGCTCGAACGACAAGAAGGACGAAGGGTCCTCGGGCGGTGGCGGCAAGATCAAGGTCGGCATCAAGTTCGACCAGCCCGGCCTCGGCCAGAAGACCCCGCAGGGCTACACCGGCTTCGACATCGACGTGGCCAAGTACGTCGCCAAGAAGCTCGGCTACGACGAGGGCCAGATCGAGTGGAAGGAGTCCAAGAGCGGCGACCGCGAGACCATGCTGCAGCGCGGTGACGTGGACTTCATCGCCGCCACGTACTCGATCAACCCGGAGCGCGAGAAGAAGGTCGACTTCGCCGGCCCGTACCTGCTGGCCCACCAGGACGTCCTGATCCGCGCCGACGACGACTCGATCAAGTCGCCGGCCGACCTCAACAGCAAGAAGCTGTGCTCGGTGACCGGCTCCACCTCGGCGCAGAACGTCAGGGACAAGCTGGCGCCCAAGGCCGACCTGCAGAACTACCCGACGTACTCGGCCTGTCTGGGCGGTCTGCAGAACAAGCAGATCGACGCGCTGACGACGGACGACTCGATCCTCGCCGGTTACGCCTCCCAGGAGCAGTTCAAGGGCAAGTTCAAGCTGGGCGGCTTCAAGATGACCAACGAGAACTACGGCATCGGCGTCAAGAAGGGCAGCGACCTCAAGGACAAGATCAACAAGGCCCTTGAGGAGATGGTCGCCGACGGTTCGTGGAAGAAGGCCGTGGAGGCCAACTTCGGTCCGGCCAACTACAAGTACGAGCCCGCGCCGAAGATCGGCGACATCAAGAGCTGAGTCAGTGCCCGCCGGGTGCGCCGCCCTGCCTGAGCGGCGCGCCCGGGGTCCACCACACGCGGAAGCGCGGGAGATCGTGTTCGACTTTCTTCAAGGCTATGACCTGCTCGGAGCCTTCTGGGTGACCGTGCAGCTCACCCTGCTCTCGGCCGCCGGCTCCCTGGTCTGGGGCACAGTGCTGGCCGCCATGCGCGTCGGCCCGGTGCCGCTCATGCGCGGCTTCGCCAACGCCTACGTCAACATCGTGCGGAACATCCCGCTGACGGTGGTCATCCTGTTCACCTCGCTGGGCCTGTTTCAGACGCTCAGTATCAACCTCGGTGGGCAGCGGTTCGAGACCATCAACTTCCGGCTCGCCGTCCTCGGTCTGGTCGCCTACACCGCGGCGTTCGTCTGCGAGGCGATCCGCTCCGGCATCAACACGGTGCCGGTGGGCCAGGCTGAGGCGGCCCGCGCCCTCGGGCTGAACTTCACCCAGGCGCTGACCCTGGTGGTGCTGCCGCAGGCGTTCCGCTCGGTCGTCGGCCCGCTCACGAACGTACTGATCGCGCTGACCAAGAACACCACGGTGGCCGCGGCCATCGGTGTGGCCGAGGCCGCTCTGCTGATGAAGGAAATGATCGAGAACGAGGCACAACTCCTGCTGATCTCCGCGATCTTCGCATTCGGCTTCGTGTGTCTGACACTGCCGACCGGCCTGATCCTCGGCTGGGTGGGCAAGAAGGCGGCGGTGAAGCGATGAGCTCCGTGCTGTACGACGCCCAGGGCCCCCGGGCCAAGCGGCGCAACGTCCTCTACACGGTCGTGTTCCTGCTGGCCGTCGTGGCCATCGGGTGGTGGATGTTCCGGACCCTGAGCGACAAGGGGCAGCTGGACTGGGAGAAGTGGAAGCCGTTCTTCTCCGGCTCCGAGGCGTGGACCACGTACATCCTGCCCGGCCTGTGGAACACGCTGATCGCGGCGGTCCTGTCGGTGGTCATCGCACTGCCCCTCGGCGCGGTCTTCGGCATCGCGCGGCTCTCCGACCACGCCTGGATCCGCGTCCCGGCCGGCGTGATCGTGGAGTTCTTCCGCGCCATTCCGGTGCTGATCCTGATGATCTTCGGGGTCGCGTTGTTCTCCCAGTACACCAGCGTCAACTCGGACGACCGCCCGTTGTACGCCGTCGTCACCGGTCTGGTGCTCTACAACGCCTCGGTCCTCGCGGAGATCGTCCGCGCGGGCATCCTCGCCCTGCCCAAGGGGCAGGCGGAGGCCGCGCAGGCGATCGGTCTGCGCAAGACCCAGACCATGACGTCGATCCTGCTGCCGCAGGCGGTCACCGCGATGCTGCCGGCGATCGTCAGCCAGCTGGTGGTGATCGTGAAGGACACCGCGCTCGGTGGCGCGCTCCTCACCTTCCCGGACCTGCTGGCGGCGGTCGGCCCGATGAGTTCGTACTACGGTGCGAACACCATCGCCAGCTTCACGATCGTGGCCCTGATCTTCGTCCTGCTCAACTTCGCCCTCACGAGCTTCGCGAGCTGGCTGGAGCGCAGGCTGCGCCGCAGCAAGCGGAGCACGGGCGCCGTCCTCGCCGCGGAGGACGAGGAGATCAACCCCGCTGCGGTCGGCGGTGGCTTCGGTTCGGGCGCGTCGGCCTGATGACCGGTCAGCCCGCTTGAGACACCCAGGGGGTGCGACGGCGTTCATGCCGCCGCACCCCCTTCGTCATCCGGCGTCCGAAAGCGGCCCGGCGGTCCGCCGCGCTCGCGAGTCGCTTCGCGGCGCACGCCACCGCGCACGGGGGGGGCACCCGCCGTGCGTCCCGCTTGACCGGCCGACGCCCAGTCTGTTGCATACGTTCTGTGATCGTGCACCCTGTTCCGGCTTCCTGTTCACCTGCGACCCTCGGGGCACCTCTGCGGGCAGGAGGCGCCGCGTCGTGGACCCGGTGATCGTTGTCGGGGCGGGGCCCGTCGGGCTCGCGCTCGCCCTGGCGCTGGCGCGGCAGGACGTGCCGGTCGTCGTGCTCGACGAAGGGCCGGGCGGGGACGCCCCGCGTGCCGCGCGCACGGTCGTCCTGCGCGAGGACACCGCCGCGTTCGCGGAGCGCCTGGCCGGGGTGGAGCTCGACGGCGCCGGGCTCCACTGGGCCGGATGGCGGACGATGCGGCGCAAGCAGGCGACGAGTGAGGTCGCCTTCGGCGAGGGCACCCCCGCCCCGCTGCACATCGCCCAGCACGTCCTGACCGGCGCCCTGCGCGCCGCCCTCGCCCGCGAACCGCTGGCCGAGCTCGCCGTGGACAGCCGGCTCGACTCCATGGAGCAGGAGTCCACAGGCGTCACCGCCCGCACCCGCGGCCCCCGGGGCACATGGTGGCGCGGCAGCTACCTCGTCGGTTGCGACGGCCCACGTTCGACCGTGCGCAAGCTCCAGGACATCCGCTTCCCCGGCCGTACGGCCGTCGAGCGGCACGCCGTCGCCGCGGTGCGCACCGCACTGCCCCGGCCCGGTGAAGCGTTCCTCCACCGGCTGCCGCCGTGGCGGACGACCGGCCCCTTCGCCGGGGAGATCGCAGCCCGCCCGCTCCCGGACGGCGTGTGGCGGCTGGACTGGCTGCTGCCGCCCGGCAAGGACCTGGTCACGCCCGAACTGCTGGTCGCCCGCATCCGCGAGACCCTCACCGGCTGGACGGGCGAGCCCTCGCCGTCGTACGAACTCCTGGACACCGGAGTCCACACGGTCCACCACCGGCTGGCCCGCCGCTGGCGTGCCGGGCGGGTCTTCCTCGCCGGGGACGCGGCGCACCTGCTGGGCGCGTTCGGCACCCAGGGGCTGGACGAGGGCCTGCGGGACGCCGACAACCTCGCCTGGAAGCTGGCGTCGGCCTGGCACCACGGCCCGCACGAGGCCCTGCTGGACAGCTACCAGACCGAGCGGCGCGCGATCGTCTCGGCCCGGCTGCGCGCCGCCGACCAGGTGCTGCCGGTGCTGCGCGGGGGCGGCGGACTGCGGTCCTACGTCCCCGGAACGGCGCGCGGCCACGACGCCCTGCTCATGGACGGCCACCTGGGGCTCGGCTCAGTGGGTGCGCCGGGGTCGTACGCCGACTCGCCGCTCGCGCCTCCGCGCCCGGACGCGGAGGTGCCCGTGGACACGCCGGTCGGCGCGCCCGTCGCCGATGTGGTGGTGACCGCGGAGGACGGCTCCTTCGTGCAGCTCAGGGACCGGCTCGGCCGCGGGGCGCTGCTCGTGGTGCTGGTCGCGCCGGGCACGGGGGTGTGGGAGCGCCGGCACTGGATGAGCGCCGGCATCATGCCCCGGCTGGCCGCCGCGGTCAGCGCACTGCCGCACCGCGCCGAGCTGCTGGTCGCCGAGAGCTACCCGGGCGCCGCTCCCCACACCGTGCTCCTGGTACGGCCCGACGGCCACCTGGTCACCGCGCTGAGCGGGGTGCGCCCGGCCGACCTGTACATGGCGGCGGAGGCGACGGTGGGCGGCGCGGGGCGCGCCGGGACGCGGACCGAGGCGGGTGCCCACTGACCGTGGAGCCACGTGTCGAGTCCGGCGGCTGCCTCCCCGCACCGGCCGGGGCCGCACCGGGCGCCCGACCTGGTGGGCGGTTTCCAGGTGTGGCGGGCGGCGGGGCTGCCGGTGGTCTCGTAGGGCAGGCCGCCGTGGCGCGCCTGTCTCAGAACGCCTCGTCCGCGAGGAGGTCCGTGTCCTCGCCCTCCTCCTCCAGTGCCTGCCGGACCACCCGCAGGGCCAGGCCCTCGGAGTAGCCCTTGCGGGCGAGCATCCCGGCGAGGCGGCGCAGCCGTTTGTCGCGGTCGAGGCCACGGGTGGAGCGCAGCCTGCGGGCGACGAGCTCGCGCGCGGTGGCCTCCTCCTGCTCGGCGTCGAGCCGGCCGACCGCCTCGTCGATCAGTGCCGCGTCGACACCCTTGGTCCGCAGCTCCCGGGCGAGCGCACGCCGCGCCAGTCCGCGTCCGTGGTGCCGGGACTCCACCCAGGCGTCCGCGAACGCGCTGTCGTCGATCAGCCCGACCTCCTCGAACCGCGACAGCACCTCCTGCGCCGCGTCGTCCGGGATGTCCCGCTTGCGCAGGGCGTCCGCGAGCTGCTTGCGGGTGCGCGGGGTCCCGGTGAGCAGGCGCAGACAGATCGCGCGCGCCCGCTCCACCGGGTCCCCCGGAGGCTCCCCCTGCCCAGCCCTCGACACGGAGGGGGCGCCCCCGTCCTCGGCGGACGCCTCGCCGGAACCATGCCGACGACGCCCGCGTCCACCGTGCGACCCGCCGTCACGCGAGCCGCCCCGGCGTGCACCACCCACGCGTGAGCCACCCGCGCGGCGCAGGCCACCACCTGCCTCGTCATCCCCGTACGCGTGGTCTTCTGGCACGCCGTCCGGGTCCGCACCGGGCCCGGGGGCGTCCCCGGACCCCCTCCCCCGCGGGGCACCGGAGGCTGCGTACTCGTGGTCGGCCCAGTCGGTTCGTCGTGTCACGGTCAGCTCTTGGCTGCGGCGGCCTTGGTCCTGGTGGTCTTGGCGGCCGTCGTGGCGGGCGCCGTCTTGGCGGCGGCGGCCGTGGCGGGGGTGACCGCGGCGTCCGCGCCCGGCTCGGCGTCCGGCTCCTCGGGCCGCACTCCGACGCCCAGCTTCTCCTTGATCTTCTTCTCGATCTCGTTGGCCAGGTCGGGGTTGTCCTTCAGGAAGTTGCGCGCGTTCTCCTTGCCCTGGCCGAGCTGGTCGCCCTCGTACGTGTACCAGGCGCCGGCCTTGCGGACGAAGCCGTGCTCCACACCCATGTCGATCAGGCCGCCCTCGCGGCTGATGCCCTGGCCGTAGAGGATGTCGAACTCGGCCTGCTTGAAGGGCGGGGCCACCTTGTTCTTGACGACCTTGACACGGGTGCGGTTGCCGACCGCCTCGGTGCCGTCCTTCAGCGTCTCGATGCGGCGGATGTCGATGCGCACGGAGGCGTAGAACTTCAGCGCCCGGCCACCGGTCGTGGTCTCCGGTGAACCGAACATCACGCCGATCTTCTCGCGCAGCTGGTTGATGAAGATCGCCGTGGTCTTCGACTGGTTGAGCGCACTGGTGATCTTGCGGAGGGCCTGGCTCATCAGGCGGGCCTGCAGACCCACGTGGCTGTCGCCCATCTCGCCCTCGATCTCCGCACGCGGGACGAGCGCGGCGACGGAGTCGATGACGATGAGGTCGAGCGCGCCGGAGCGGACCAGCATGTCCACGATCTCCAGTGCCTGCTCGCCGTTGTCCGGCTGGGAGAGGATCAGGTTGTCGATGTCGACGCCGAGCTTCTTGGCGTACTCGGGGTCGAGGGCGTGCTCCGCGTCCACGAAGGCCACCTGGCCGCCGGCCTTCTGCGCATTCGCCACGGCGTGCAGGGTCAGGGTCGTCTTGCCGGAGGACTCCGGTCCGTAGATCTCCACGACACGGCCGCGCGGCAGGCCGCCGACGCCGAGGGCCACGTCCAGCGCGGTCGACCCGGTCGGGATGACCTCGATGGGCTCCTTCGACCGCTCGCCCATGCGCATGACCGCGCCCTTGCCGAATTGTCGTTCAATCTGTGCGAGTGCGGCGTCGAGCGCCTTCTCGCGGTCGGTTCCTGCCATGGGTTCCACCCGGTTTGCTTGAGTCGATCGCTTCACGTCAAAGACGCTAACGCCTGCCACTGACAACACGCCCCGACGCACGTCCGACCTGTGGACAACCAGGGGACGAGCTACCACAAAGCTGGGCGAAACGCCCTTCGCCCAGTCTCGCCGGAACCCCCATGAGAATGGATGTTCGATTTTCATGTCAAGCGCACCGCGCACCACGCTCCGCCGAGTGGCGTCTACTGTCCCGGTCGCTCTCCGACGGGGTCCTCCCCTGCCTCCGCCGCCCGCTGCCGCGCTGCCCACGGCCGTCGTGCGCGCGTGAGCAGACCCTGTACCGGGTCACCCCTGCGGTGGCCGTGGACGCGGGGGTCGTCCGTGACGGCGTACCGCTTCACGTAGGCCCCCAGGAAGGCCTGCAGGGTGGCGACGGCGGGGATGGCGATCAGCGCGCCGACCGCGCCGAGCAGCGCGGTGCCGGCGACGACCGACCCGAAGGCGACCGCGGGATGGATGTCGACGGTCTTCGCGGTCAGCTTGGGCTGCAGCATGTAGTTCTCGAACTGCTGGTAGATCACGACGAAGACCAGCACCCACAGCGCGTACCACGGATCGACCGTGAAGGCGATCAGCATCGGCAGGGCGCCCGCCAGATAGGTGCCGATGGTCGGGATGAACTGCGAGACCAGACCCACCCAGACGCCGAGCACGAGCGCGTACGGCACTTCCAGGGCCTGCAGCAGGACGTAGTGGGCGATCCCCGAGATGAGCGCCATCAGGCCGCGCGAGTACAGGTAGCCGCCGGTCTTGTCGACGGCGATCTCCCACGCGCGCAGTACCTCGGCCTGGCGGGCGGGCGGCAGTACGGAGCAGATGGTGCGGCGCAGCCGCGGCCCGTCGGCGGCGAAGTAGAACGAGAACAGGGTGATCGTCAGCATCTGGAACAGCCCGCCCAGCACCTGGGCGGACACGTCGAGCACGCCCGCGGCGCTGTTCTGCGCGTACCTGCGCAGCCAGTCGGAGTGGAGCAGTTCCTCCTGCACGTCCACCCGTCTGAGCTCGGTGTGGAACGTGGTGTTGACCCAGTTGATGACGGAGTCGAGGTACTCGGGGAAGCCCTCGATCATCTTGATGATCTGCCCGGCGAGCATCGAGCCGAGCAGCGTCACGAAGCCGGCCGTCGCGATCGTCAGGGCGAGGAAGACCAGGAAGGTCGCGAAGCCCCGCCGCATGCCGAGGGCGGCCATGCGGCTCACCGCCGGATCTATGGCCAGGGCCAGGAAGAACGCGATGAGGACGTTGAGCAGCAGGCCGGTCAGCTCGTGGAAGGCCCAGCTGCCGAGCTGGAAGACCGCGACGAGGCCGAGCGCGAGCACCATGGCGCGCGGCAGCCAGCGGGGCATGCGGGCGCTCGGCCCGGCGGCGCCCCGGACCGGAGACCGGGGAGGCGGCGGCGTACCGAACGGGGGTGCGTGCTGAGCCGTCTGCCCGGACTCGTCAGTGGGTGCCACGGTGCAAGTCTCGCCCATGCCGCCGACGGTCCGGTACCGGCACGCGATCCTCGCGACCGGTCAGTGCCTCTCCCGCGGAACGTTCATGACGTGGCAGACCACACGCCACACGTCCTTGGCGTCCCAGCCCGCCGCCAGTGCCTCGTGCACCGTACGCCCGCCGAGCTCCGACATCACGTGGTCGTGCGCGAAGGTGTCGGCGTATCCCGCGCCGAAGTGCTCCGCCATCCGCTCCCAGAAGACCGTCAACCGCATGCCCCCAGTATCCCGCCTCGGGGGCACCCCCGAGGCGGGGCGGCCTGCCGCACCGCAGCGCACGCGCGTGCCGCCTCGTGCGCTGCCCGCCGTCACCCGGTCAGGGCCCGCACCCCGGCCGTCACCACCACGGCCGTTCCGACGACGACCAGGAAGGGCGCCCGCAGCAGCAGCGCCACGGCGGCGGCCGCGAGCCCGGCGGCCCGCGCGTCCACCACGAGCGCGTGCCCGTCGGCGAACGTCTGCTGGGCGGTGAGCGCGGCCAGCAGCGCGACGGGCAGCAGTGCGGCGAGCCGCCTCACCAGCGGTCGTTCCAGGGCACCCGCCGGAACGAGCAGTCCGGCCAGCTTGACGGCGTAGCAGCCGACAGCGGTCACGGCCACCGCGATCCAGATGCTCAACGGTCTCCCTCTCGTACGTCGTCACGGGCGCCGTCCCCGCGGCGGCCCTTCAGGTACAGCACGGCCGGCGCGGCGAGCCCGGCTGCCAGGACCGGCACCCCGGCCGGCAGCACGGGCAGCAGCCCGAGCCCCAGAAGCACCGCCAGAGCGGCCACCGCCCGCTCGGTGGCGGTCTTCAGCATGGGCGCCAGCAGCGCCAGGAACACGGCGGGCCCGGCCGCGTCCAGGCCCCATGCCCTGGTGTCGCCGAGGGCCTCGGCACCCAGCGCGCCGAGCAGCGTGGTGAGGTTCCACAGCGTGTACAGGGTGAGCCCGGTGACGGTGAAGCCGATCCGCGCGGCGCGCCGCGTGGGCTGGGCCAGCGTGACCGCGGTGGTCTCGTCGATGACCCACTGGGCGGCCAGCGGCCGTACCGCGCGCGGGAGGGCCAGCAGCTGCGACAGGCGCAGCCCGTAGAAGGCGTTGCGCACGCCCAGGAAGAAGGCGCCCGCGGCCGCCGTGAACGGGTTGCCTCCGGCCGCCAGCGCCCCCACCAGGGCGAACTGGGAGGCACCGGTGAACACCAGCAGGCTGAGCACACAGGTCTGCAGGACTGTGAGCCCGCTGCCCGCCGAGGTCACCCCGAAGGCGAACCCGGAGAGTCCGACGGCGACCCCGACCCCGAGGGCGTCCCGTACGACGGCGGCGTCGGGCTTTCCTCCGCCGTCGGTGCGTATGTCTGCGAGAGCTGTCTGTTCTGCCACGCGGTCGAGGGTAGGAAAAGCCGTGACCTCGCGTCTTGTACGTTCTTGCGCTCGCGCTGGTAGGCCCCCGGGGGCACGCCCACGATCCGGGAGAAGTGCCGGCTCAGGTGCGACTGGTCGGTGAAGCCCACGGCGGCGGCGGCCTGAGCGGGCGCGGTTCCCGTCTCCAGCAGCCGCCTGGCCCGACGCACCCGGGCGTCGGTCAGCCAGGTGTGCGGAGGCATCCCGTAGACGTCCCGGAAGGCCCGCAGCAACGCGAACGGGCTGCTGCCAAGGTCGGCCGCCAGCCTCTCCAGGCTCGGCGGCTCGGCCATCCGCTCCTCCAGGACGGCACGCGCGCGTGCCGCGGTCCGCGCCCCCGCCGTGCGCACCTCCCGCTGCGGCAGCGCGCCGCCGTTGAGCCGCAGCAGCCGGGTCACGGCGACCCGCAGCAGGGTGTCGGCGGCCAGCGCGTTCCCCTCGTCCGCGGCCCGCAGCACCCGGTGCACCAGCCCGACTGCGTACGGATCGTCGAGCACGGGACTGACGAATCCCGGCGTCCCGCGGATGCCCGTGGTCTCCGCCGCGATCTCGGCGACCAGCTCGGGCGCCGGATACACCGCGCCGTACCGCCAGCCCTCCGGCACCCCCGCCCGCCCGGTGTGCGGCGTGTCGGGGTTGACCAGCGCGAGCGCCCCGGCCCCCGCGTACTGGTCGGACCCGCCGTGGTGGAACACCTCGACGCCCTCGACGATGGCGGCGATCACGAAGTGCTCGTGCGTGTGCCGCACGAACTCCTTGCGGACGTAGCGGGCCCGCAGCAGATCGACACCGGGCAGCTCCTCGTACTGCCAGTGCCGCGCCCGCTCCTCAGCTGTTCCCGCCATGCCCCCGATTCTCCGCCGTCGGTGCGGCGGCCCGAACGCGGGGCCCCCGCGGGGCCGCGGTGTGCCCAGGTCAGAGGGCATTGTCAGTGGCCGGGTGCACGATGGACGCATGGTCGGCGACGCACACCGGGCCCTCGACGGCTTCTCCCCCGCGACCCGCGGCTGGTTCACGGGGGCCTTCTCCGCGCCCACCGCCGCCCAGTCGGGTGCGTGGCGGGCCATCGACGAGGGCTCGGACGTGCTGGTGGTCGCCCCGACCGGTTCCGGCAAGACCCTGGCCGCCTTCCTCTCCGCCCTGGACCAGCTGGCCTCCACCCCGCCGCCGGCCGACCCGAGGAAGCGCTGCCGGGCGCTGTACGTCTCCCCGCTCAAGGCCCTGGCCGTCGATGTGGAGCGCAACCTGCGCAGCCCCCTCACCGGCATCCGCCAGGAATCCGTTCGGCTGGGTCTGCCCGAGCCGGAGGTGAAGGTCGGCATCCGCTCCGGCGACACCCCGGCCGCGGAGCGCCGCGCCCTGTCCACCCGCCCGCCGGACATCCTGATCACCACTCCCGAGTCACTGTTCCTGATGCTGACGTCGGCCACGCGCGATGCGCTGACCGGCGTGGAAACGGTGATCCTGGACGAGGTGCACGCGGTCGCCGGCACCAAGCGCGGCGCGCATCTGGCGCTGTCCCTGGAGCGCCTGGACGAGCTGCTGCCCAGGCCGGCCCGCCGTATCGGGCTGTCCGCGACCGTCCGCCCGGTCGACGAGATCGCCCGCTACCTCTCGCCGCGCCGCAAGGTGGAGATCGTCCAGCCGGAGTCCGCCAAGGAGTTCGACCTGTCGGTGGTCGTCCCGGTCGAGGACCTGGGCGAACTCGGCAGCTCACGGGCCGCCGACGGCAACGACGAGGCGGAGCGGCCGTCGATCTGGCCGCACGTCGAGGAGCGGATCACCGACCTGGTGCAGGCCCACCGCTCGACGATCGTGTTCGCCAACTCCCGCCGGCTCGCCGAGCGCCTGTGCAACCGGCTCAACGAGATCGCCTACGAGCGGGCGACCGGTCAGTCTCCGGACGAGCACCACTCCCCGGCCGAGCTGATGGGCGGCTCGGGCGCCGCGCACGGCGCGCCGCCGGTCATCGCGCGCGCCCACCACGGCTCGGTCTCCAAGGAGCAGCGCGCCCTGGTCGAGGAGGACCTCAAGGCGGGCCGGCTCCCGGCGGTGGTCGCCACCTCCAGCCTGGAGCTGGGCATCGACATGGGCGCCGTGGACCTCGTCGTCCAGGTGGAGTCCCCGCCGTCCGTGGCCTCCGGGTTGCAGCGCGTCGGCCGCGCGGGGCACCAGGTCGGCGCGGTCTCCACCGGTGTGGTCTTCCCCAAGTACCGCGGCGACCTGGTCCAGGCCGCGGTGGTCACCGAGCGGATGCGCTCGGGCGCCATCGAGTCCCTGAGGGTGCCCGCCAACCCGCTGGACGTCCTCGCCCAGCAGCTGGTGGCGATGACCGCGATGGACACCTGGCAGGTCGACGAGCTGCTCGCCCTGGTCCGCCGGGCGGCGCCGTTCGCCTCGCTGCCGGAGTCGGCGTTCACAGCCGTCCTCGACATGCTCGCCGGGCGCTATCCGTCCGACGCGTTCGCGGAGCTGCGCCCGCGCGTGGTGTGGGACCGGGTGGCGGGCACGGTCACCGGCCGCCCCGGCGCGCAGCGCCTCGCCGTGACCTCCGGCGGCACGATCCCCGACCGCGGCCTGTTCGGGGTGTTCCTCGCCGGTTCCGACCCCAAGAAGGGCGGTGGCCGGGTCGGCGAGCTGGACGAGGAGATGGTCTACGAGTCCCGGGTCGGCGACGTCTTCACGCTCGGCACCAGCTCCTGGCGCATCGAGGACATCACGCGTGACCGGGTCCTGGTCTCCCCCGCGCCGGGCGTGCCGGGCCGGCTGCCGTTCTGGAAGGGCGACCAGCTGGGCCGGCCGCTGGAGCTGGGCCGCGCGGTGGGCGCGTTCCTGCGCGAGGTCGGCTCCCTGTCCAGGGAGGACGCCCGGCCCAGGCTCCTGGCGGCCGGCCTCGACGCATGGGCCGCGGACAACGTCCTGTCCTACCTGGACGAGCAGCGCGAGGCCTGCGGCCACGTCCCCGACGACCGGACGATCGTCGTGGAGCGCTTCCGCGACGAACTGGGCGACTGGCGGGTCGTGGTGCACTCCCCCTTCGGCGCCCAGGTGCACGCCCCGTGGGCGCTGGCGCTCGGCGCCCGCCTGTCCGAGCGGTACGGCATGGACGCGCAGGTCATGCATGCCGACGACGGCATCGTGCTGCGCCTGCCCGACGCCGACCTGATGGGCCTGGACCTGCTGGACCAGGAGCCGGTGAAGGGCGGCCTGGAGCACGACGCCGAGCAGGCGCCCGTCGGCGCGGCGGACGTCACCTTCGACAAGGGCGAGGTCGACCGGATCGTCACCGACCAGGTCGGCGGTTCGGCCCTGTTCGCGTCCCGCTTCCGCGAGTGCGCCGCCCGCGCGCTGCTGCTGCCGCGCCGCAATCCGGGCAAGCGCACCCCGCTGTGGCAGCAGCGTCAGCGCGCCGCCCAACTGCTCCAGGTGGCGAGCGAGTTCGGCTCGTTCCCGATCGTCCTGGAGGCCGTGCGCGAATGCCTGCAGGACGTCTTCGACGTCCCGGGCCTGGTCGAGTTGATGGGCGATGTCGAGTCCCGCAGGGTGCGCCTGGTCGAGGTGACCACGCCCGAGCCGTCGCCCTTCGCGCGCTCGCTGCTCTTCGGGTACGTGGCCCAGTTCCTGTACGAGGGGGACTCGCCGCTCGCCGAGCGCCGTGCCGCCGCGCTGTCGCTGGACTCACGGCTGCTGGCCGAGCTGCTGGGCCAGGCGGAGCTGCGCGAACTGCTCGACGCCGAAGTACTGGTGGAGCTGGAGCGGGAGCTGCAGTGGCTGACCGAGGAGCGCCGCGTCAAGGACGTCGAGGGCGTCGCCGACGTCCTGCGGCTGCTCGGTCCGCTCAGCGACGCCGAGTTGGCCGAGCGGGGCGCCGAACCGGGCTGGGCGCGGGAGCTGGCCGGGGCCCGCCGGGTCATCCGGGTCCGGATCGCCGGGGCCGACCACTGGACCGCGATCGAGGACGCCGGCCGGCTGCGCGACGCGCTCGGCACCGCCCTGCCGGTGGGTGTCCCGGAGGCGTTCACCGAGCCGGTGAAGGACCCGCTGGGCGACCTCCTCGCGCGCTACGCCCGCACCCACGGCCCGTTCACTTCCGCGACGGCCGCGGCCCGCTTCGGCCTGGGCGTGGCGGTCACCGAGGGCGCGCTGCACCGGCTCGCGGCGAACGGCCGTGTCGTCCAGGGCGAGTTCCACCCCGCGGGCATCGGGCAGGAGTGGTGCGACGCGGTCGTGCTGCGCCGGCTGCGCCGCCGCTCGCTGGCCGCGCTGCGCCACGAACTGGAGCCGGTGCCGCCGGCCGCGCTGGCCCAGTTCCTGCCCCAGTGGCAGCACATCGGCAAGGGGCACGGACTGCGCGGCATCGACGGACTGGTGCGCGCCGTCGAGCAGTTGCAGGGCGCGTCCGTGCCCGCCTCCGCGCTGGAGAAGCTGGTCCTGCCGTCCCGCGTGGCGGACTACACGCCGTCGATGCTCGACGAACTCACCGCGGCCGGCGAGGTGGTGTGGGCGGGCGCGGGCGCGCTGCCCGGAAAGGACGGCTGGGTCTCCCTGTACCTGGCGGACACGGCCCCGCTGCTCCTGCCGCCACCGCACCCCCTGGAGCCGACCGCCCTGCACCAGTCCGTTCTGGACGCCCTATCGGGAGGCTACGGCCTGTTCTTCCGTCAGATCGCCGACCATGTGCGGGCGACCACCCATCCCGAGGCCACGGATCCCCAACTGGCCGACGCTCTTTGGGACCTGGCCTGGTCCGGGCGGCTCACCAACGACACGCTCGCGCCGATGCGTTCCCTGCTCGGCTCGGGTCGCACCGCCGGTTCCACGGCCCATCGGGCCAAGCGCGCGGTCCCGCGCGGGCGTTACGGCTCCCTGACGGCCGCCGCCCGTCCCGCCTCCCGCAGGGGCCCGCCGACCGTCGCCGGCCGCTGGTCGCTGCTGCCCGTCCGCGACCCCGACCCCACCGTGCGCGCCCACGCGCTGGCCCGTACCCTCCTCGACCGGCACGGCGTGGTCACGCGGGGAGCGGTGTCGGCGGAGGGCGTCGAGGGCGGGTTCTCGGCGGTGTACCGGATCCTGTCCGCCTTCGAGGAGAGCGGCCGGGCCCGACGGGGCTATGTGGTGGAGGGCCTGGGCGCCGCCCAGTTCGCGATGGACGGCGCGGTCGACCGGCTGCGCGCGGTGGCAGGCGCACGCGAGCGGGGCGAGGGCCTGCCCGGCACGGGCTCCCGGGGCGGTGGTCCCGACGGCTTCGGTTCCCCCGACGGCCCCCCGCTTCCCGGTGGCACCGACACCGGGTTTCCCGCCGCCGACCCGGGCGGTGAGTTCGACTGGCTGGACGCCGACCGGCCCGCACCGGGCCAGTACGTCTCGCCCCGGGGCCTCGCCCCACCGGGTCACGGCGGCCCATGGGACGGCGGCGGGCAGAGCCTCCGGTACGGCTCCGGCTTCGGTGGCCGCCGTGACCGTACCGCCTCCACCGGCTCCCGGGCGGTCGTCCTCGCCGCCGCCGACCCCGCGAACGCCTATGGCGCCGCCCTGCCCTGGCCCGAGCCGCCGGCTGGTGCGGGGCACAAGCCGGGCCGCAAGGCCGGGTCCCTGGTGGTGCTCGTGGACGGTGAGCCGGCGCTCTACATGGAGCGCGGCGGCAAGACCCTGCTGGCCTGGCCCGCCGACCCGGACGGCGCGGCAGGCGACGACCCGCGTCTACGGGCGGCCGCCGAGGCACTCGCCGAGGCCGCCCGCGCGGGCTCGCTGGGCACGGTCACCGTGGAACGTGTCAACGGCGCCCCGGCGCTGACCTCTCCCCTGGGCACCCTCCTGGAAGAAGCGGGCTTCATCGCCACCCCGCGCGGCCTGCGCCTGCGCGCATGAGCCGAGCAGGCGTACCCACGCACCCGTCCACCCGCGCGTGTCACCCTTGACCCATGCCCGAAGGCGACACGGTCTGGCGGACCGCGAGGCGGTTGCACGACGCCCTCGCGGGCAGGGTGCTGACCCGCAGCGACTTCCGGGTGCCGAAGTACGCCACGGTCGACCTCACCGGCCGGACCGTCCTGGGCACGGTCTCGCGCGGCAAGCACCTGCTCACCCGCTTCGAGGGCGGTCTGACGCTGCACTCGCACCTGCTGATGGAGGGTGCCTGGAAGGTGTACGGCGCCGGTGAGCGCTGGAAGGGCGGCCCCGCCCACCAGATCCGCGCCGTGCTCGGTACCGCCGACCGCGCGGCCGTCGGCTACCGTCTGCAGGTCCTGGAGCTGCTGCGCACCACCGATGACGAGCGCACCGTCGCGCACCTCGGCCCGGACCTTCTCGGCCCCGACTGGGACCCCGGCCTGGCCCTGGCCAACCTCCTCGCCGACCCGGGCCGCCGGCTGGGCGAGGCCCTGCTCGACCAGCGCAACCTCGCCGGTATCGGCAACATCTACATGTGCGAGCTCTGCTTCCTGCTCGGCGTGACCCCGTGGCTGCCCGTCGGCGCCCTGCCCGCCGACCGGGCCGCGAAGCTGCCCGTCCTGGCCAGGAAGCTACTGGAGGCCAACCGCGACCGCGCGGTCCGCCGGACCACGGGTCTGCATGGCCAGGATCTGTTCGTCTACGGCCGGGCACCGCGCCCCTGCCTGCGCTGCGGCACCTCCGTCCGCGTGGCCGCCCAGGGTGACGGCGCCCGGGAGCGCCCCACGTACTGGTGCCCCACCTGCCAGTCCGGCCCGGCACCGGCGCCGGGCTCCCCACAGAGGTGGCGGGAGCGCCGTGACCGCTCAGTCGATTGACGCCCCGTCAGGTTCTCCGTCCGCGCGGTCCGAGCGGTCCGCGCGGTTCCGAACGGTGGGATGGCGGTGCCGCGTCGTCCAGCGCCTCCCCGGCCGTTCCTTCGGCACGCAGTGCACCGGCAGCACGCTCGGCCCCCACCCCCCGGCCGCGACCGTCCCCTCCAGCACCCCCGCGTCGCCGGACAGTACCAGCCGCAGCACCGCCCACCACCACACCACTCCGAGCCCCACGGCCGCCCCCCAGCGCACTATCGGCCCCGTCATCGCACCCACCACCGCCTCCAGCTCGCCGTCGTATTACCGCCGTATCACCATCCGGGCCTCCACGATCACGGCCCCACCCGGTACCGGCAAACGGAAGGCGGCGAAAGCCGCCGTAAACCCCCGGACAAGGTGAA
Organism: Streptomyces triticisoli; assembly: GCF_003270085.1. Lineage (GTDB taxonomy): Bacteria > Actinomycetota > Actinomycetes > Streptomycetales > Streptomycetaceae > Streptomyces > Streptomyces triticisoli. Next base: position 27,161 of record NZ_QFDQ01000045.1, read on the forward strand.
GGCCCCGGCCGCGCCTCTCCGGGTCCTCCCGGAGAAGCCCCGGCCGGGGCCTCACCACGTATGTGTCAGTTCACGCGCGTGTGCGACAAATCACGCGGCGACCACGTCCACCGCCTCGGCGGCGGGTGCCTTGATGGTCACTCGTTCCGGTGGCACACCGGTCACCGACACGGAACCCAGCATCGGGCGAACCGGCGTGGGGACGGTATCGGTGGCCGCAGCGGACTGGGCCAGCTCGGCGAGGGCGAGCTCGTCGCTCACTTCCCGCATGAGCTCGGACATCCGTACGTCCAACGCGTCGCAAATGGCGGAGAGCAGCTCGGAGGAAGCCTCCTTCTGCCCCCGCTCCACCTCGGATAGATAGCCGAGCGAGACTCGGGCGGACGAGGAGACTTCGCGCAGAGTACGGCCCTGGCGTTGGCGCTGCCGACGCAGCACGTCACCCAGCAGGCGACGGAGCAGAATCATCGGTGGCTCCCTCCTCGGACCGCGTAGCCGCATCCTTTATGCCCCACCGTACCGCCTTGCGCTGCGGCCGTGCGGGGAGCGATGTCGTGTTCACTCAGGGCTGCAAACATCAAAACCCCCCGTTCCGTTCCGTATCCTGTGCCCGCTCATTTCCAGTCTGTTCGCCCGCGATCTGCTCCAAAAGCAGTGCAAGTACGCTCCGTACACTCTCTCTACGAATTTCCGCCCGGTCGCCGTTCAACCGCAGCGCGGTCGTTTTCCCGCCATGGGTGGCGCCGGTTTCCGTCGTGAGGGGCCCGTCCACGGCCACGAAGACCGTTCCGACGGGCTGCCCGTCCTGGGGGTCGGGGCCGGCGACCCCGGTGGTAGCGACGCCCCAGTCGGTCCCCAGGGCCTTCCGCACGCCGGCCGCCATCTGGGCCGCGACCTGCGGATCCACCGCTCCCCGCTCGGCCAGCAGGGTGGCGTCGACACCCAGCAGGTGGTGCTTGAGTTCGGTGGCGTAGGCGGTGACCGCGCCGCGGAACACCTTGGACGCCCCGGGCACCGAGGTGATCTCCGCGGCGACCAGGCCACCGGTCAGCGACTCGGCCACGGCGACCGTCTCGCCCCTCACCGTGAGTAGCCTCACTACCTCGGCGGCCGGTGAACTCACGCTTCCGACACCTCCAACGCCTCGCGGCGCTCGGTGATTCCCCGCCTGCGCAGCACAATGGCCTGTCTCACATAGTCGAGGCCGGTCGCCACGGTCAGCACGACGGCCGCGGCCATCACCCAGAACCGCAGGGTGGCCAGCCAGCCCGTCAGTGCCAGCACATACATCCCGACGGCCACGCCCTGCGTGAGCGTCTTGAGCTTGCCGCCGCGGCTCGCCGGGATGACGCCGTAGCGGATGACCAGGAAGCGCAGCAGCGTGATCCCGAGTTCCCGGCCGAGGATCACTCCGGTCACCCACCAGGGCAGGTCGCCGAGCCCGGAGAGACAGATCAGCGCCGCCCCCATGATCGCCTTGTCGGCGATGGGGTCGGCGATCTTCCCGAAGTCGGTGACGAGGTCGTACCTGCGTGCCAGGTGGCCGTCGAACAGGTCGGTGATCATGGCGATGGCGAAGGCCGCCCAGGCCAGCGACCGCCACGCCGGGTCGTACCCGCCGTCGGCCAGCATCAAGAACACGAAGCCGGGCACCAGGAGCAGTCGGACCATGGTCAGCAGATTGGCGACGTTCCACACGCTGGCCTGGTTGACGGCGGCGGCTGTGATCTTCCCGCCTCGCGGCGACCGGTCACCGCCCTGCCCCGCCGCGGACCGGTCCGCCCCACCGGAACCCACGGAACCGACGGGTCCGGAAGATGCACGGGAAGCACGGGAGGTCAGAGGAGCGTCCGCAGCCCTGTCCACGCCGGTTCGGCGCGAGGCCGCCCCCGCGGCCGCCCCGTGCGCGCCGGAGGAGCCGCCTGCCGCGGATGCCGGGAGTCCGGTCATCTGCCTGCCTCCTCGCTCCACGCGGACGTGTCCGTCAGCGGCTCGGCCACCAGGTCGACACCTTCGGTCCCGACCACCTTCGCCTCGACCATACGGCCGACGCTCAGCCCCTCGCCGCCCGTGAGCAGCACCTGACCGTCCGTCTCCGGCGCCTGGTGCGCCGCCCGGCCGTGGACACCCTCCTCGGCGTCCACGGACTCGACGAGCACCTGCAGGGTCTCGCCGACGCGCTCCTCGGCGCGCTGGGAGACGAGTTCCTCGGCCAGTCGGGAGATGTGTGCCAGGCGTTCGGCGACGACGTCCTCGTCGAGCTTGTTCTCGTACGTCGCCGCCTCCGTGCCCTCCTCGTCGGAGTAGCCGAAGACACCGATGGCGTCCAGCCGCGCGCCGTTCAGGAACCGCTCGAGCTCGGCCAGGTCGGCCTCGGACTCCCCGGGGAAGCCGACGATGAAGTTGGAGCGCATGCCGGCCTGCGGCGCCTTGCCGCGGATGGTGTCCAGCAGCTCCAGGAAGCGGTCCGTGTCGCCGAAGCGGCGCATGGCGCGCAGCACGCCGGGCGCGGAGTGCTGGAAGGACAGGTCGAAGTAGGGGGCGACCTTCGGGGTGGAGGTCAGTACGTCGATGAGTCCGGGGCGCATCTCGGCGGGCTGCAGGTAGCTCACCCGCACCCGCTCGATGCCGTCGACCTCGGCGAGCTCGGGCAGCAGGGACTCCAGCAGGCGGATGTCGCCCAGGTCCTTGCCGTAGGAGGTGTTGTTCTCGGAGACCAGCATGATCTCCTTGACGCCCTGCTCGGCCAGCCAGCGCGTCTCGTTCAGCACGTCGCTGGGGCGGCGGGAGATGAAGGAGCCGCGGAAGGAGGGGATGGCGCAGAAGGAGCAGCGCCGGTCGCAGCCGGAGGCGAGCTTGACCGAGGCGACCGGGGCGCCGTCCAGGCGGCGGCGCAGCGGCGCGCGCGGGCCCGACGCCGGAGCGAGGCCTTCCGGAAGATCGGCGGGGCCGTGCCCCGGAATGACCACCTCCGCGCCGGCGTCCTGCCGTTCGGCCGGGCTGATCGGCAGGAGCTTGCGGCGGTCGCGTGGGGTGTGCGAGGCGTGGATGCCGCCGTTCAGGATGGTCTGCAGGCGGTCGGAGATGTTCGCGTAGTCGTCGAAGCCGAGTACGCCGTCGGCCTCCGGGAGGGCCTCGGCGAGCTCCTTGCCGTACCGCTCGGCCATGCAGCCGACCGCGACCACCGCCTGCGTTCTGCCGTGGTCCTTGAGATCGTTGGCCTCCAGGAGGGCGTCGACGGAGTCCTTCTTGGCGGCCTCCACGAAGCCACAGGTGTTGACCACGGCGACGTCCGCGTCCGCGGCGTCCTCCACGAGCTGCCAGCCGTCCGCCTCCAAACGGCCTGCGAGCTCCTCCGAGTCCACCTCGTTACGGGCGCAGCCAAGAGTGACGAGTGCGACGGTACGGCGTTCAGGCATGCGCTCAAGCCTACTTTGTCTCGGTGACAGCCCATGTCGAAGGGGTTGGCCGATCTTGGCCAACCCCTTGTCCCTGTGCGTCCGTGTGCCTGCTCGGAGCCCTGTTCTGCGTACTATCCGACCTGCGGGTCGCCCTTGGTGTACGTGAGGCGCTCCACGGCGCCCGGCTGGAACTGGTCCTCGATCTTCTTGCCGTTGACGTAGAGCTGGATCGCGCCGGCGTCGCCGAGTATCAGGTTGATCTTGGTGCTGTCCTGGAAGGTCTTGGACTCGCCCTTGTTCAGCAGCCCGTCGAAGAGCATCCGGCCGTTGTGGTCCTTGGCCGAGATCCAGCTGCGCCCGTTGGCGGCGCTGACCTGCACGGTGACCTTGTCCTGCGGCGCGGCCGCGATGGCGCTGTCGGACGGTTCCGGCTTCGGCTCGGCGGGTTTGCTGTTCTTCGGCGCGGGCGAGGCCGTCCTGTCGGCGGTGGGTGTGGGGCCCTCGGCGACCTGCTCCTTGGCGCCGGTCTCGCCGCTGCCGCCCTTGAAGGCCGTGAAACCGACGAAGCCGACCACGACGACGATCGCGGCGACCATCGCCGCGGTCCAGTTGGGCCCGCGCCGCTCCGGGCGGATGCGTTCCGCCTCGAACAGGGGGGCGGCCGGGGTGGGGGCGGGGCGGCCGCCGCTCACGGCCTCGTACTGCGCGAGCAGTGGGGCCGGGTCGAGGTGCACGGCCCTCGCCAGGTTCCGGATGTGCCCGCGGGCGTAGACGTCACCGCCGCAGGGGGCGAAGTCGTCGGCCTCGATGGCGCGCACGATGCCCGTGCGGACCCGGGTGGTGCTGCTGACGTCTTCGACGGTCATTCCGGCGGCGATGCGCGCCTCCTGCAGGGCACGGCCGACGGAGAGGCGGTCTTCCTCGGGTACGTCTTCGAACGGACGCTCGTCTTCAGGGGAGTTGCCGATGGACACGGGGGCGCCTTTCGAGCGTGTAGCCGCCTGTGCTGGAGATTCAGTCTAGGTGGGTGTCAAGGATGGAGCGACCCGGCGGTAGGACTTTGTACGCCGTCGGAATGGCCGGACAGTCCGACGGCGGGGCAGGTGCCGCGCCCAGGGTCGGCCGCGCACCGGTCCTCTCGCTCAACTTGACGTATGTCCAGGGGAAACGGTTGCCCGCCGCTCGCTAACGGGTGGATCACGGTCCAGGCACCCACCCGCAACGAGCACATCCACCGGACGGTCTCTTCCCGCTACCCCTCGGACTCCCCGCGCATCACGGCCAGTACTCCGTCCAGGTCGTCGGGCTTCACCAGGACGTCACGCGCCTTGGACCCCTCGCTGGGGCCGACGATGCCCCGGGACTCCATGAGGTCCATCAGCCGCCCGGCCTTGGCGAAGCCGACGCGCAACTTGCGCTGCAGCATGGAGGTGGAGCCGAACTGCGTGGAGACGACCAGTTCGGCCGCCTGGCACAGCAGGTCGAGGTCGTCGCCGATGTCCTCGTCGATCTCCTTCTTCTGCTTGGTGCCGACGACGACGTCGTCCCGGAAGGCCGGCGCCATCTGGTCCCTGCAGTGCCGGACGACCGCCTGGACCTCCTCCTCGGTCACGAACGCGCCCTGCATACGGGTCGGCTTGCCCGCGCCCATCGGCAGGAACAGCCCATCGCCCTTGCCGATCAGCTTCTCGGCGCCCGGCTGGTCGAGGATGACGCGCGAGTCGGCCAGCGAGGAGGTGGCGAAGGCCAGCCGCGAGGGCACGTTCGCCTTGATCAGACCGGTGACGACGTCGACGGAGGGCCGCTGGGTGGCGAGCACCAGGTGGATGCCGGCCGCGCGCGCGAGCTGGGTGATGCGCACGATCGCGTCCTCGACGTCGCGCGGCGCGACCATCATCAGGTCGGCGAGCTCGTCGACGATCACCAGCAGGTACGGGTACGGCTGCAGTTCCCGCTCGCTGCCCTCCTGCGCCTTCACCTTGCCGCTGCGGACGGCCGCGTTGAAGTCGTCGATGTGCCGGAAGCCGTACGCCGCCAGGTCGTCGTACCTGAGGTCCATCTCGCGCACGACCCACTGCAGCGCCTCGGCGGCCCGCTTGGGGTTGGTGATGATCGGCGTGATCAGGTGCGGGATGCCCTCGTAGGCGGTCAGTTCGACGCGTTTGGGGTCGACGAGGACCATGCGGACGTCCTCCGGGGTCGCCCGCATCATGACCGAAGTGATCAGGCAGTTGATGCAGGACGACTTGCCGGATCCGGTGGCACCGGCGACCAGGATGTGCGGCATCTTCGCGACGTTGGCCATCACGTAGCCGCCCTCGACGTCCTTGCCGAGCGCGACCAGCATCGGGTGGTCGTCCTCGGCCGCCTCCGCCAGGCGCAGCACGTCACCGAGGTTGACCATCTCCCGGTCGGTGTTGGGGATCTCGATGCCGACCGCGGACTTGCCGGGGATGGGGCTGATGATCCGCACGTCCGGGCTGGCCACGGCGTAGGCGATGTTCTTCGTCAGCGCGGTGATGCGCTCGACCTTCACGGCGGGCCCGAGTTCGACCTCGTAGCGCGTGACCGTCGGTCCGCGCGTGAACCCGGTGACGCGGGCGTCGACCTTGAACTCGGTGAAGACGTTGGTGAGCGAGTCGACGATGGCGTCGTTGGCCGCGCTGCGCGCCTTGCCGGGGCCGCCCCGCTCGAGCAGGTCGAGGGAGGGCAGGGAGTAGGTGATGTCACCGGACAGCTGGAGCTGTTCGGCGCGCGGCGGCAGGTCGCGGGTCTGCGGCGGCGGGGTCTTGGTGAGGTCGGGGACCCCGGCCGGCTTCTCCTGCGCGGGGGGCCGGGCGGGGGCGGGCGCGGTCTCCTTGGCCCGCGCGGCCGGTACGGGAGCCGGGGTCGTCGTCTCCGCGCGGTCGGCGACACTGACGCCCTGGGTGAGGTCGGCGACGACCGGCGAGGGCGGCATGCCGTGCAGGACGGCGCCGTCGAGTGCGGCGGCGGCAGCGGCGGCCACGTCCACGGCGTCCATCTGCCGTCCCATGTCCGGCTGCGGCACGGCCGAGCGCCGGGGACGGCCACGGCGCTTGGAGAGGGCCTCCTGCTCGGCGCCGTCGGGGTCGTACTCCTGGGGGGCGCCCCGGCGCTTGCGGGGGCGCGCGGGCAAGGCCTCGCGCCACTGCTCTTCGTAGCGGGCGTCGTCCTCGGTGTACTCGGTGTACTCGGTGTCCTCCGGGTCGGGCAGGACGCCGAGCTTCACTCCGAGCAGCCGCAGCCGCTGCGGGATCGCGTTGACCGGGGTGGCGGTGACGACCAGCAGGCCGAACACGGTGAGCAGCACCAGCAGCGGTACGGCGAGGACCTCACCCATGGCATACGTCAGCGGGGTCGCCGCACCCCAGCCGATGAGCCCGCCGGCGTCCCTTATGGCCTGCATGCCGTCACCGCGGGCGGGCGAACCGCAGGCGATGTGGACCTGTCCGAGCACGCCGATCAGCAGCGCGGACAGGCCGATGACGATACGTCCGTTGGCCTCGGGCTTCTCGGGGTGCCGGATGAGGCGTACGGCGATGGCCGCGAGCAGGATCGGCACGAGCAGGTCCAGGCGGCCGAAGGCCCCGGTCACCAGGATCTCGACGAGACCGCCGACGGGCCCGTGCAGATCGGCCCAGGTACCGGCGGCGACGATCAGGGCGACGGCGAGCAGCAGCAGGGCGACGCCGTCCTTGCGGTGCGCGGGGTCGAGGTTCCTGGCGCCCTGCCCTATCCCGCGGAACACGGCGCCGACGGCGTGCGCGAGCCCGAGCCAGAGGGCGCGCACGATCCGGTACACACCCCCGGTCGGATTGGGCGCGGGTCTGGGCGCGGGCTTTCCCGCCGCGGCCTTCTTGGCAGGCGCCTTCTTGGCGGGGGCCTTCTTCGCAGCGGCCTTCCTCGCCGGAGCCGCCCCGGGAGCGGCCGCCTTCTTCGCGGGCTGCTTCTTGGCTGCGGAGGGACGTGAGGCCATGGGTGCGAGGTTACCGGTGGAGACGACAGCGGACACGTGTGCCCAGGGCTTCACCCGTTCGTGTCGCCCACGGAGAGGCGCCGAACTGACGCGCCCTCAAGGAACCGTATGGCAGTCGTCCTTCGCCGGGTCCGCGCGCTTGGTGCCCGTGCCCAGCCCCGGTTGGCGGTCCCGGCTCACCCCTGGGGGGAAACCGGCGAGGTGCTCCCCGTCCCCGGCTCCAGCGCGTCCAGGGCCCGCCTGAGCCCCGTCAGCTTACGCTCGAGGTGGGCTGCCGTGGCCACCGCCGCCGCGTCCGCGGACTCGTCGTCGAGCTGCTTGGAGAGGGCCTCCGCCTGTTCCTCGACGGCGGCGAGGCGGGCGGAGAGTTCGGCGAGCAGGCCGGCCGGCTCCTTGCCGTCGCCGACTCCGCCTTTGTCGCCGCCCTCCAGTTGGAGCCGCAGCAGGGCCGCCTGCTCCTTCAGCTGACAGTTCTTCATGTACAGGTCCACGAACACCGAGACCTTCGCGCGCAGCACCCACGGGTCGAACGGCTTGGAGATGTAGTCCACCGCGCCGGCCGCATAGCCACGGAAGGTGTGGTGCGGTCCGTGGTTGATCGCGGTGAGGAAGATGATCGGGATGTCCCGGGTCCTCTCCCGCCGCTTGATGTGCGCGGCCGTCTCGAAACCGTCCATGCCCGGCATCTGGACGTCCAGCAGAATGACCGCGAAGTCGTCCGTGAGCAGTGCTTTGAGCGCTTCCTCCCCGGACGATGCCCGCACCAGCGTCTGATCGAGCGCAGAGAGGATGGCCTCCAGCGCCAACAGATTCTCCGGCCGGTCATCGACCAGGAGGATCTTGGCCTTCTGCACCATGGCCCGCCCTCCTCGCCCCGGCGTGGGGCCGCCCCTGTCCGCAGGAATCGGGGAGGCACCGGCGGGCGCCGCCCCGGGGGACGACTCCCTTGCGCCGCCCGTCCTTGTGCCGGTCATCGTAGCCGCACCCCGCCCGTCGCCACACCCTGTCACCGTGATGTCACTGTGCACGTGGCAGAAACGCGGCGGGAGACCAGAAGGTTCCCCGAATCCCGCACTTCTACACGGCTTCGGGCACCCCGAGCCAACAACTCCGCGCGCACCCGGAAGGTTCCCGTCACCGGCCTGCCGTCACTCCCGGCTCATCCACTGTGCCATCACGGTGAGCAGGTGATCGGGGTCGACGGGCTTGGTCACGTAGTCGGAGGCGCCCGACTCGATCGCCTTCTCCCGGTCGCCCTTCATCGCCTTCGCGGTCAGCGCGATGATCGGCAGCCCGGCGAACTGCGGCATCCGCCTGATCGCCGTGGTCGTCGCATAGCCGTCCATCTCGGGCATCATGATGTCCATCAGTACGACCGCCACGTCGTCGTGCTGCTCCAGGACCTCGATGCCCTCGCGGCCGTTCTCGGCGTACAGCACGGACAGCCCGTGCTGCTCCAGCACACTGGTCAGGGCGAACACGTTGCGGATGTCGTCGTCGACGATGAGCACCTTCTCGCCGCCGAACCGGATGCTCCGGCCCCCCTGCTCGACCGTGTCCGCCTCCTCGGCCGGCCCCGCCGCCCACTGCTCCTGCGACGGCTGCCCCGGCCGGCCCTGCTGCACCGGCCGCTGGTCGGCGGGGGGCAGGGCCTTGCGGCGGCGCCGGAAGAGCGCGGCGGGGCCGTTCTGCGTCTCCTGGTACGACTTCACCTCCGCCGGCGTCTCGACCTGGGCGGCCGCCCGCGCGGCGCCCTGTTCGGACGGGTCCGGCTCAGGCGCGGCGACCAGTTCGCCGACGTCCAGGACGGAGCCGAGCTGCTGGTAGCCCTGCGGCGGCAGGTCGCCCGGGTGCAGCGGCAGGTACAGCGTGAACGTCGAACCGCGTCCCGGCTCGCTCTGCGCGTGGATCTCGCCGCCGAGCAGCTGCGCGATCTCCCGCGAGATGGACAGCCCCAGGCCCGTACCGCCGTACTTGCGGCTGGTGGTGCCGTCGGCCTGCTTGAACGCCTCGAAGATCACCCGCATCTTGCTGGCCGCGATGCCGATACCGGTGTCGGTGACGGAGAACGCGATCAGCGCCGCGTCCGGGTCGGTCAGCGAGCCGGACTCCAGCAGCTGCTCCCGGATGGTCTGCGGGACGTCGTCCCGCGCGGGACGGATGACGAGCTCCACCGACCCGGAGTCGGTGAACTTCACCGCGTTGGACAGCAGGTTGCGCAGCACCTGCAGCAGCCGCTGCTCGTCGGTGTGCAGGGTCGCGGGCAGCTCCGGCGACACCCGCACCGACAGGTCCAGGCCCTTCTCCGCGGTCAGCGGGCGGAAGGTGGCCTCGACGTAGTCGATGAGCTGGACGAGCGCGATGCGCGTCGGGGAGACGTCCATCTTGCCCGCCTCGACCTTCGACAGGTCCAGGATGTCGTTGATCAGCTGGAGCAGGTCGGAGCCCGCGCCGTGGATGGTCTCGGCGAACTCCACCTGCTTCGGGGAGAGGTTGCCCTCGGCGTTGTCGGCGAGCAGCTTGGCCAGGATCAGCAGGGAGTTGAGCGGCGTACGCAGCTCGTGCGACATGTTGGCCAGGAACTCACTGCGGTAGCGCATGGAGACGGCGAGCTGCTCGGCGCGCTCCTCCAGGACCTGCCGGGCCTCCTCGATCTCGGAGTTCTTCGCCTCGATGTCGCGGTTCTGCTGGGCCAGCAGCTCGGCCTTCTCCTCCAGTTCGGCGTTGGACGACTGCAGGGCCTTCTGCCGCTGCTCCAACTCCTCCGACCGCAGGCGCAGTTGCTCGGTCAGCTCCTGGGACTGCTTCAGCAGCTGCTCGGTCTTGGTGTTGACGGAGATGGTGTTGACGCTGGTGGCGATCATCTCCGCGATCTGGTTCAGGAAGTCCTTCTGGATGTGCGTGAACGGCGTGAAGGAGGCCAGCTCGATGACGCCGAGCACCGTGTCCTCGAACAGCACCGGCAACACGATCACCTGCGCGGGCGGTGCCTCGCCGAGCCCGGAGGAGATCTTCAGGTAGCCACTGGGCGCGTCCCCCACGAGGATGGTGCGCTTCTCCTGCGCGGCCGTCCCGATCAGCGCCTCACCCGGCCGGAACGACGTCGGCATGGAGCCCATCGAGTAGCCGTAGGAGCCCAGCATCCGCAGCTCGTACGCGTCCTCGTCCTCGTCCTCGCCGCCGAGGTCCGTGCCGTCGACCAGCGGCATCGCGACGAAGAACGCGCCGTGCTGCGCGGAGACCACCGGCGTCAGCTCGCTCATGATCAGCGAGGCCACGTCCTGGAGGTCGCGGCGGCCCTGCATCAGCGCGGAGATCCGGGCCAGGTTGCCCTTGAGCCAGTCCTGCTCCTTGTTGGCGATCGTGGTGTCACGCAGGTTGGCGATCATCTTGTTGACCGTGTCCTGCAGTTCCTGGATCTCGCCGGACGCGTCGACGTCGACCTTCAGGTTCAGGTCGCCGCGGGTCACTGCGGTCGCCACGCGCGCGATGGCGCGCACCTGCCGGGTCAGGTTTCCGGCCATCTCGTTCACGGACTCGGTCAGGTCCCGCCAGGTGCCGTCGACGTCACGCACACGTGCCTGACCGCCGAGCTGGCCCTCGGTGCCCACCTCGCGGGCGACCCGGGTGACCTCCTCGGCGAAGCTCGACAGCTGGTCGACCATCGTGTTGATGGTCGTCTTGAGCTCGAGGATCTCCCCGCGCGCGTCGATGTCGATCTTCTTCGTCAGGTCGCCCTTGGCGATGGCGGTGGTGACCATGGCGATGTTGCGCACCTGACCGGTCAGGTTGGACGCCATCTGGTTCACCGACTCGGTGAGGTCCTTCCAGGTGCCGGCCACGCCCGATACGTGCGCCTGACCGCCGAGGATGCCGTCCGTGCCCACCTCGCGGGCCACCTTGGTGACCTGGTCCGCGAACGAACTCAGCGTCTTCACCATGGTGTTGAAGGTCTCGGCGAGCTGCGCGACCTCACCGCGCGCCTCGATCGTCACCGTCCGCGTCAGGTCGCCGTTGGCGACGGCGGCGGCCACCTGGGAGATGTTCCGCACCTGCACGGTGAGGTTCTTCGCCATCAGGTTGACGTTGTCGCTGAGGTCCTTCCAGATGCCCACGACGCCCGGCACGTGCGCCTGACCGCCGAGGATGCCCTCGGTGCCCACCTCACGGGCCACCCGCGTGACCTGCTCGGCGAAGGCGGAGAGCTGGTCCACCATCGTGTTGACGGTGGTGACGAGCTCGAGGATCTCGCCCTTGGCGTCGACGGTGATCTTCTTGGACAGGTCGCCCTTGGCGACGGCGGTCGTGACCTCGGCGATGTTGCGGACCTGGATGGTCAGGTTGTTCGCCATGAAGTTCACGGACTGCGTGAGGTCCTTCCAGGTGCCGGAGACACCCTGGACCTCGGCCTGACCGCCGAGGATGCCCTCGGTGCCCACCTCACGGGCCACCCGCGTGACCTCCTGGGCGAACGAGGAGAGCTGGTCGACCATCGTGTTCAGGGTGTTCTTCAGCTCCAGGATCTCCCCGCGCGCGTCCACGGTGATCTTCTGCGAGAGGTCACCGCGGGCCACGGCGGTGGCGACCTGGGCGATGTTGCGCACCTGGGCGGTGAGGTTGCCCGCCATGCCGTTCACGGAGTCCGTGAGGTCCCGCCACACACCGGCGACCCCGGGTACCTGCGCCTGGCCGCCCAGGCGGCCCTCGGTGCCCACCTCGCGGGCGACCCTGGTGACCTGGTCGGCGAAGGCGGACAGCTGGTCGACCATCGTGTTGATGGTGTTCTTCAGCTCCAGGATCTCCCCGCGCGCGTCGACGTCGATCTTCTGCGAGAGGTCACCGCGGGCCACCGCCGTCGTCACCTGGGCGATCTGCCGCACCTGGGAGGTGAGGTTGCCGGCCATGAAGTTGACGGAGTCGGTGAGCTCCTTCCACGTACCGGACACGCCCGGCACCACCGCCTGGCCGCCCAGGCGGCCCTCCGTGCCCACGTCCCGGGCCATCCGGGTGACCTGGTCGGCGAAGGCGGACAGCTGGTCCACCATCGTGTTGACGGTGTTCTTCAGCTCCAGCATCTCGCCGGAGACGTCGACGGTGACCTTCTGCGAGAGGTCACCGTTGGCCACGGCCGTCGTCACCTGGGCGATGTTCCTCACCTGTCCGGTGAGGTTGCGGAACGCGGTGTTGACGGAGTCGGTGAGGTCCTTCCACGTCCCCGCAGCGCCCGCCACCTGTGCCTGGCCGCCCAGCTCGCCCTCGACGCCGATCTCCCGCGCCACCCGCGTGACCTCGGCACCGAACGACGACAGCTGGTCCACCATGCCGTTGACGGTGTTCTTCAGCTCCAGCATCTCGCCGGCCACGTCGACGGTGACCTTCTGCGACAGATCACCGTTGGCCACGGCCGTCGTCACGGCGGCGATGTCCCTCACCTGCGTGGTGAGGTTCCGGAACACCGTGTTGACGGAGTCGGTGAGGTCCTTCCAGGTGCCGGCCACGCCCGGCACGTTCGCCTGACCGCCCAGGCGACCCTCCGCGCCGACCTCGTTGGCCACGCGCGTGACCTCGTCCGCGAAGATCCGCAGCGTCTCGGTCATCTGGTTGATCGTCTCGGCGAGCTGCGCGACCTCGCCGCGCGCGGGCACGGTCACCTTCTGCGACAGGTCACCGTTGGCGACGGCGGTGGTGACCTGCGCGATCCCGCGCACCTGGGCCGTCAGATTGCCGGCCATCAGGTTCACCGAGTCGGTGAGTTCCTTCCACGTGCCATCGACCCCGGGCACATGCGCCTGACCGCCGAGGATGCCGTCCGTGCCCACCTCACGGGCGACCCGCGTCACCTCGGAGGAGAAGGCCGAGAGCTGGTCCACCATCGTGTTGACGGTGTTCTTCAGCTCCAGCATCTCGCCGGCGACATGCACGGTGACCTTCCGTGACAGGTCACCCTTGGCCACCGCCGTGGTGACCAGCGCGATGTCCCGCACCTGCGCGGTCAGCCGGGACGCCATCGTGTTGACGGAGTCGGTGAGGTCCTTCCAGGAACCGGACAGACCCCGCACCCGCGCCTGCCCGCCCAGCTTGCCCTCGGTGCCCACCTCGCTGGCCACGCGCGTGACCTCGTCGGTGAACGTCGACAACTGGTCGACCAGGTTGTTGACCGTCCGCCCGACCTTCAGGAACTCGCCACGCAGCGGCTGCCCGGTCCCCTCCGGCACCTGCGTACGCAGCTCCATGCGCGGCGACAGATCGCCCTCGGCGACCGCGGAGAGCACCCGGCCGACCTCGGAGACGGGTCGTACGAGGTCGTCGACGAGCGCGTTGGAGTTGTTGATCGCACTCGCCCAGGAGCCCTCGCAGGCACCCGTCTCCAGCCGCTCGGTGAGTTTCCCCTCGCGCCCCACCATGCGCCGTACGCGCGACAACTCGCCCGTCAGATGCAGATTGCGGTCGGCGACCTCATTGAAGACCGCCGCGATCTCCGACATCACGCCGTCCCCGGACACCGTGAGCCGCTTGCGGAAGTTGCCGTCGCGCATCGACACCAGAGCGGCCAGCAGTCGGTCCAGGGCGGCCGTGTCCACCTCTGTCGTCCCCTTGCGCGTTTTACGCTGGTTCTTCAGGGACTGTCCGCCTTTCGCGCGCGTCTTCGTGCCCCGCGCCGCTGCGTCAGACTCCACTGTGTCCCTCCCGCAGGGGTCGACCGTTGCTGCTGTGCCCCGGTACTGCTGTTCGGCGTACCAGTTACTGCTGCGTATGTCCGCCCGATGTAATCAGGCCACACCGAGGACTGCTGCCCCGGGTGCGGAGAACACACTCAGCCTGCTCCGACGTTCGCCAGAAGACTGCCCAGTGTTTCACCCCTGCCGAACCAGGCCATAACACTTCGGCAGCTTCGCAACCCTCCGCACACCCTCCGGGCGGAATCACAGCCGACCGGCATCCGCATGGACCGCGAAGGTAAGTAACCTTGCATGGGGCTGTCCAGCCACGCCGGTCCGTCCGGCCTGGGCGGTGGCACGGGAACGAGCGGGCATGGAGGGCGGCCGCAACATGACCACCGGAGTGATCCCCGAGGGACAGTCCCCGGAGCCACGGCCGAAGGGCCCGCAACTGCCGGAGCAGCGGCGCGAGCCCGTCGGCCACCTGGGTCTGCACGTCGACAACCGGACGAGGAGTTCTGTGATCACCGCGCGCGCGGCCGCCAGCTTCGAGCCCCAGGGGCGATCGGTCGCGACCGCCCGGTCCTTCGTCCGCGACACCCTCCAGGGCTGGGGTTTCGGCGACATCGTCGACGACGCCGTGGTCCTCACCAGCGAACTGGTCACCAACGCGGTCGTCCACGCCGGCACGGCCGCCGACGTTCTGTGCCTGCGCAGTGACGACGGAGTGCGGATCGAGGTGTCCGACCGCTATCCGGAGCGTGAGATCCCGGTCCAGAGCTCCGCGGTCAACATGGGCAGCCCCGACCGCGAGGGCGGCCGCGGCCTGCAGCTGTGCGCGGCCCTGGCCGGCCACTGGGGCGTGGAGTACACGCCCACGCACAAGAAGGTCTGGTTCCAGCTGGACCTGCCCGAGCGCCCGGTCGGCACCCGCGCCGCCGGCCCCGCCCTGCCCGCCGACCTCCTCCCGCTCGCCGACGGCCGGGTCCGCGTGGCCGTCGTCCAGATCGACCGCGACGGCTCCATCACCGCCTGGAACGAGGACGCCGAGGAACTCTTCGGCTACGCCGCCGAGCAGGTCACCGGCAAGCCGCTCACCGACCTCGCGGCCTGGCCGCACACCCCCGGCACCGGCACGGGCATCGCCGAGGCGCTCCGGCTCTCCCGCTGGGAGGGCAGCTACGGCATCCGCGGCGCCCACGGCCGCGTCATCCCCGTCTACGCCTCCCACCTCCGCGTCCGCGACACGGGCGGCGAGCCCTCCACGGTCTGTCTGCTCGTCCGGAACCACGAACGGGCCGTACTGCAGACGCCGTTGCGCCCGGCGGCGACCACCGATGCGGGCGGCGCCCCCGAGGGCCCGAGCACCGACCCCTTCGAGGTCTTCATCGGCTCCCCCGCCCCCGACGACCTCGACGGCCTGCTGCAGCGCACCGTCGAGCGCGCCCGCGACATGCTCGACGGCGATGCCGCCTTCCTCCTCCTCGCCACCGACGACGAGACGGAGTTGGAGGTCCGCGCCTCCACCGGCCTGCCCTCCGCCCGCCAGCGCTTCGCCCGCGTCCCCGTCGAGGCCGGCCCCGGCCGCTACGGCTCGGCCCGCATGCCGGCCGTCCACGACGACCTCACCGCCGTCCCCGGCGCCGTCCCCCTCCTCAACAGCACCGGCATGCGCTCGGTCGTCACGGTCCCGCTGAAGGTCGAGGGCCGCCTCACCGGCTCCCTCGGCGTCGCCGCGGAGGCACCCGGCAGATACTCCAACGAGGAGGCGCTGCGCCTGCAGTTCGCCGCCGACCGCATCGCCCTGGCCGTCGAGTCGGCCCGCCTGGGCGAGCTGGAACGGCTGCGCCGCGGCTCCCTCAGCTTCCTCGTCGAGGCCTCCGACCTGCTGGCCGGCACCCTGGACCGGGACCAGACCCTCGCCCTGATGGCCCAGATGACGGTCCCCACCCTGGCGACCTGGTGCGCCGTCTACACGATCGCCGACCAGGCCTCCGAGCCCTATCTGTCCTACGTCCTGCACGAGGACGAGGACCTGATCGACGGCATCAAGTCCCTGCTGTCCAAGATCGCTCCGCCGGACCCGGTACCCGCCCCCGGCGCCCGCGTGTGGAACGCGCCCGGCGAGGCCGCCCACCAGGCGGCCCTGCGCACCTCCATGCGCAGCCTCAGCCTGGGCGACTCGCACCACCGGATCGGTACGACCATCGGACCGACGCTGGCCACGGCCTCCGCGGTCGGCGGTGAGACGGTCGTCCTGCCGCTGGTCGCCCGCAACCGCGTCATCGGCATGCTTACCCTCGGCAAGCCCGCCGACGAGCACTTCCGCCAGGAGATCCTGGAACTGGCCGAGGACCTGAGCCGCCGCGCCGCCCTCGCCCTGGACAACGCCCGCCTGTACTCGGAGCGCACGGCCATCAGCCAGTCCCTCCAGCGCAGCCTCCTGCCGCCGGGGCTCCCCGACGTCGAGGGCGTGGAGGTCGAGGTCATCTACCGCGCGGCCGGCGAGGGCAACGAGGTCGGCGGCGACTTCTACGACCTCTTCCCGATCCGGGACGGCGCCTACGGCTTCGCCATCGGCGACGTCTGCGGTACGGGACCGGAGGCAGCCGCGGTGACGGGCCTGGCCCGGCACGCACTCAGGCTGCTGGCCCGCGAGGGCTTCGGCGGCCCCGCGGTGCTGGAGCGCCTGAACTCCGCCATCCTCGACGAGGGCGCCCGCAGCCGCTTCCTCACGCTTCTGTACGGCGAGCTGTGGCCGCAGGAGGACGGCAGCGCCCAGCTGAAGGTCGTCTGTGCCGGCCACCCGCTGCCGCTGCGCCTGCGCCAGGACGGCACGGTCGAGCCGGCCGCCGAGCCCCAGCCCCTCCTCGGCGTCATGGAGGACCTGGAACTGTACGAGCAGACGGTCACGCTGGACCCCGGCGACGTCCTGCTGTGCGTCACGGACGGCGTCACCGAACGCCGCGAGGGCGCGCGCATGCTGGGCGACGACGGTCTCGCCGACGTCCTCACCACCTGCACGGGCCTGACGGCCGGCGCGGTGGCCGCCCGCATCATGCGCGCGGTGGAGCGCTTCGCCTCGGACGCCCCGTCCGACGACATGGCGATTCTCGCCATGCGTGTCCCGGGCCTGCACACATAGGGCGGGCGGGGAAGACATGCGAAAGGCCCTCGCCCGGATGGGGCGAGGGCCTCTTTGCTGGAGCCCCCAAACGGAATCGAACCGTTGACCTTCTCCTTACCATGGAGACGCTCTGCCGACTGAGCTATAGGGGCCAGTCGCCTTTTCGAGGTTTCCCTCGCGGCAACGGAATAGATCATACCCCGAACAGAGCCGTGCTCCCAACCACGATCGGGCCACCCAGCGCATTGCACGCCGAAACGATCCGCTGCATCTCCCGCCGCGTCAACGAGGCGTGCACCGGCAGCGCGAGCGTCTCCTCGGCGGCCCGCTCGGTCTCCGGCAGGGACACGCACCGGCGGAACCCGGGCAGCCGGTGCAGGGGTGTCTTCACGGGCACTCGGCAGTCAACTCCCTTGGCCCGTATGGCTCGTGCGAAGGCGTCCCGGTCCGGCCGGCCGTTCCCGGGGACACGTACCACGTACTGCTGATAGGTGTGCCCGTCGCCCCCGTCCGGCGTCCGCACGCCCCGCAGCTTCGCATCCAGATAGGCGGCATGCTCCCGGCGCTGCGCCATCTCGTCGTACGGCGCCTCCGACTCCCCCTGTTCCAGCACCAGCACCCCGTGCCGCCGGCCGACCTCGTGCAGCCGCTCCATGTCGGCCGACCGGCCGAAGCGGTGTACGACAACAACGGCCGCCGTACGGGGGGTTACGGCGGCCTCGACGGCGAACGGGTCGAGGCAGTACGCCACCGGGTCTATGTCGGCGAACACCGGCAGCGCAGCCACCTGAGTCACGGCCTCGGCGACCTCCGCGTTGCCGAACGCCGGCACGACGACCTCGTCACCGGCTCCGACTCCGGCGGCCCTGAGCAGTGCAGCAATACCCATGAGACGGATGCTGGTTGAACGATGTGAACGTCAAGTGACGGAAAACAAAAAAGGGTTGGACCCAGAACCGAAGTTCTGGGTCCAACCCTCTGAAGATTTGTTCGGCGGTGTCCTACTCTCCCACAGGGTCCCCCCTGCAGTACCATCGGCGCGGTGAGGCTTAGCTTCCGGGTTCGGAATGTGACCGAGCGT